>JAABTD010000001.1 GCA_011390065.1 Desulfobacteraceae bacterium | reverse complement strand
GCGGAGCGGCAACGGCATATAGCCTGGGGTTTCAACCCCAGGGTGGGGACGAACAGCCAATGCGCCCTGAAGGGGCGCAGGCAGGTGAATGGCCGAAACAATGATCAAGGCCGAGATGCCGTCATCAACTGATCCGGTTGGTCGAAATTCGATGCCCCCGATTAGAGCGATGACGGCGTCGTTTCCCCTTTTCCTTTCACTCTGCGCCTTCCCTTTGCCCGAACACGCCGCCGATGCTATAGGTTTACCATCAACGGACCGCATCAGCAGCATCGCACCTTTAACCCCGAACGGCCACAAGATCGAAAGCCTGCGACGCGATCCCGTCCCGGATCGCGACGCTGACCGCGTCATCGTGGAATTGTTCCTTCAGACCAGGGGCGGCGAAGATTAAAGCATGTCCTCATCCTCCTCCGGATCACGATCCACTATCGGGGGCTTGAACAATTCATGCAGCATAAATTGTTCCCGGATGTTCTCCTCGGTCAGATCCACGTCCAGGCCCGCCTTTTTGCCCCGTCCTCCGGTCTCCCCCTTCCGGTCCTCCCTGAGAACGCGGTCCAGGTCGGCCTGAAAATGGCCCAGGTGCTTTTTGAGCAGTTCCAGCACCCGGCGGCGGGTCGCCTTGTCCTGGCGCATGAAGTTATCGACCACGCCCATGATGTTCTCCATTATTTGCCGTTCCATATCTCCCCCGCGCCCTTAGCGCCTTACCCGCGCATCAGCTTTCGGATTCGTCCTCATCCTCTTCGCCCCCGCCTTTTTTACCCTGGTCTGCAAAGGAGCGCCGCATGTCGATGTCCGCCTTCATGCTCTTGAGTTTGTAAAAATCCATCATCCCCGCCTTTCCGGACTTGATGGCTTCGGACATGGCCTCGTACACCCGGGCCTCTCCCTCCAGCACATTGGCCCGGTTCCGGAGGATTCGGGTCCGTTCCTGCTGCTCTCTGGCTTCTTCTCTGGCCTGAGCGATCTTGGTATCGGTTTCCGCCCGTTCCCGTTCCTGCTGGGCGCCGATGTTCCGCCCCACATCCACATCCGCCGTATCCACCGACAGAATAAAAAATGCGGTGTTTTTGCTCAGGTCATCCGTCCAGATCTTTTTGGAAATACTTTGGGGATCTTTGAGCACCTCCTTGTGGGACTCGGCGGAACCGATGGCGGAGACAATCCCTTCCCCGATGCGGGCCAGGATGGTGTCTTCTCCGGCGCCGCCCACCAGGTGATCCAGATCCATCTGGACGGTCACCCGGGCCGTGGCGGTCAATTCGATGCCGTCCCGGGCCAGGGCCGTCACCCTTTCGGTCTTGATAACCTTGGGCTGCACCCGCATCTGCACCGCTTCCAGGATATCTCTCCCCGCCAGATCAATGGCGGCGGCTTTGTCGAATTCCAGTGCGATCTTCGCCTCCTTGGCGATGATCAGCGCCCGGACCACATTGTGCACGTCGCCGTTGGTGAGGTTATGGGTGGCCAGTTTCTGGATGGGGAGGTCAAGTTCAGCCTGGTCCGCCAGGATCATGGAGTCGACGATGAGCTGGACGTCGCCGCCCGCCAGTTGATGGGTCTTTAGAAAATCGACATCGATGAGGACCCCGGCCTGGGCCGCCTTGACCTTGCCGTCCACGATGAGATTGACGTCGGCGCCCGCCAGGGCGATGCTCTCCAGCTTGTAGGTGCGGATCTTGACATCGGAATTGGCCGCCCGGATCTTGGCTTCGAGGATCTCCTTGGGATCGAGCTTCCGCATCCGCATCAGGGCCACCCGGAAGGGATTGACCGGGGCGCCGTTGACCACCGTCTGCCACCAGAGAGACCAGGTGGTGTGAACCGACAGCACCAACGCCAGTAAAGCGATGATAAAGCCTGAGGCGGCCAGGATCATGATGGTATAGGTACCCATTTGTCGGATTATCCCTCTCGGTTCCGTGCATCGATAGTTTGGGCGTCGCTTCCCTGTCGGATCTCGCCCTCGGGTGGGTCCGAAACAAGGGGCCGTCTCGCCCGGGTTTCAATCGCATCCGGCGGGTCGGTCCGCCCCTCGACGATCTTCATCTCCTGAAACCGCCGGGCCACCGGCAACAACCGCCGTTCAAAGGATCCCAAAGCGCGGTTGTACCCCTCGACGGCCCGATCGAGTTGCTTGCCCATGTCGGCAAAATGCGCCAGGAAGGTCTCCAGGCGGCTGTAGAGGGCCTGACCCTCGGCTGCGATCTGCCGGGTGTTTTCCGTGATCCGATGCTGCTGCCAGCCGTAGGCCACGGCTTTGAGCATGGCCAGCAGCGTCACCGGCGTGGTGGGCAGCACCTGGAGGCCCACAGCATACTCCAGCAGGTCCGGATCCCGCTCGAAGGCGGCCCCCAGGCAGGCCTCATTGGGCAGAAACATGACCACGAACTCGGGGGCGTCCGTAAACTGGGCCCAGTATTTTTTCCCGGACAGATCCCGGATCCGGCTCCGCATGGCCCTGGCATGGCCGTCCAGCCGGGACTTGCGAATATCGGCGTCGTCGGACTCCATGGCCTCCATGTAGGCGGCCAGGGGGACCTTGGCGTCCACCGGGAGCACGCCGGCCTGGGGCAGATGAATGATCATGTCGGGACGGCCGCCGTCCGTGGCCACTTGTTCCGCGAAGGCCACATGGGAGACCATCCCGGCCATCTCCACCACCCGGCGCAACTGCATCTCTCCCCAGCGGCCCCGCACCGTCGGCGATTTGAGGGCCTGGGTCAGGGTGAGGGTGGTCCGTTGCAGCTCCGAATGGGACCGCGACAGCCCCTGAATCTGTTCGGTCAGTCCCTGATAGGCCCCCTCCCGCTTGCCTTCCAGCTCCCGGACGTGCCCTTCCAGGGCCGCGAGGTTCTCCCGCATGGGATCGACCAGACGGGACAGGGCGCCCTTGACCTTTTCGTCAGCCTGTTTGAGAAAGGCGTCGGACTGGGTCCGCAGGGTCTGATGGGCCAGGACGTCGAAAGTGTCCCGCATTCCGTCACGGGCGCTCTGAAGCCATTGCATCTTTTCAGCATCCGCCGATCGGGCCGCCTCCATCCGCCCCAACCGCACCCGGAGATCCCCGAGGTCCGCCTGAAGCTGATGGTGGGCCGGAAGAACCTCTTCCAGCCGGAGTCGAAACGATTCCCGCTGGGACGTGGTCTCGGCCAGGGCCACTTGCAACCGGACCGCTTCCCCCTGGGCCGAAGCGGCGACGGCTTCGGACCGTCCCAGGCGGTCGGACAGGTTTTCCGATTCGGTTGCCATCCGGATGCGCTCCATCTCAAATCCGGCGGACGCCTTCCGGATCACGGCGCGGCTCCAGAACCAGACGATCAGGGCCCCGACCGCCAGCCCGCCGGCAAAGGCCGAAAGGCCCGTCATCCACAGCACGTCCGTCTGGGTCATGCCGGCGAAACGATACGGAAAGGGATCAAGGGATTCGCACTATTCCGACCGGTCCGGGAACCGGTATCGGGGGAGATCCGGAACCAGCCCGGTATCCACCGGACCCGGCGGCTTGAGGTCGTACAGCCAGCGATTGATGGTCGGGGTTCGCGGGATCTTGACCGATGCCACGGCCACGATGCGCCCGTTTTTCGTCTCCACCATCCGCAGGTTCAAATCGATGAAATCCGCGGACACGGAAGCCACGCCGGTCTCGATCAGGTCCACGTCGTAGCGCCTGCCCAGCCGGCGGGCCAGGGCCGGCCGGATGACGCGGTAGGGGATGTAATCGCTTTCGGATGAGATGCGATGCCGGACGCGATCGGTCCGGTCGTATTGCCGGAGGCTGAATTCACGCCGGATCTCATGGGGCGGCGGCGACGCGGCCCGCCAGACGTCGTTGACGGTGAACCGTTCCACCAGGGCCAGGCTCCGGGTGATCTCCGGTTCCAGGAAGGAAAAGGTCAGGATCTTTTCCGTCAGGTATTTGTGGAATCGGGAAACGTTGCGCCGGTCTATATCGGAAATTTCCAGAAAACCGATGCGCCGCCGCTCCTGTCCGATCCTCGTTTCCTTGTAGGCCGGCCACAAGGTTTTTCCCAACTGCTCCACCGCCTCGGCGATCTTCCGGTCCACCTCGGTTCGCTCTTCGCTGTCGTCGAGCATCTCACGATGGACGTTCCGGAGCGAAAGGCCGTATTCCGATTCCGCCCTCGGGTCCGGCGGGGCGGGTCGGCGGTATCCGCCGCAAGCCGCCGCGGAGAGGACGACGAACAGCATCGTTGCCATGCAGAAGCGACCCATATCAGAAGATGAACCTGTAGCCGAAGACAAAGGCGTCGTCCAACTCATTCCATTCGTCATCGCCGTCGTCAAAGGAGGTGTCGATGGCGCGATAACCGATGAACACCAGCCCCTTTTTTTGTTCCAGAACATAGATGCCGCCGGTGATCCGGAATTCCCGATAATTGTCCAGGTCCTGGAAGCAAAGGGGATCGGGCGCCACGGTAAAAGAGGTGGCCATTTCGAAATCCAGGGGAAGTCCGTAGAAGGCTTCGATCTCGGGGAAATCGTAGGCGGCGCCCACTGAAAACCCCACCGCGCTGACATCGCCTTCGATATCGTCGTCGTTTTCCACGGTTCCGAAGACGCCTTTGAACCCGATGTCCAGCCGGAAACGATCGAAGAGCGTCCGATTGCCGAGGAGGAAAAAAAGGTTGAAAAACTGGTATTCGTCATCGCTGTACAGCACCGAGCCGCCGAAGGTCGTCCGGAAATTGCGGGCGCTTTCTTCCCATACGTGACCGAAGGCCAGTTCCAAGGCGGCGTCGTTGGCGCTGAATTCCAGAAAAAACGGGTAGACGCCGGTATATGGATAAGCATCGGCGTAGTAAGGGTCGACATATCGGTCATCGGACCGGTAGCGGTCGTCGAGCCGGTAGCGGTCGTCGGTGCGGCGCCGGTCGTCGGGAAGCCGCTCGCTTTCCCGGTCGCCGGGTCGATACCGTTCCCGATATCGCCAGTAGGCGTCCTGTTCATCGTCGTATCGATCGCCGACGCCGCCGTCTCGGGTTCGGACATCGCCGTCTCGGGTTCGGACATCGCCCTGATCCACATCGTAATGATAGCGCTGGGCATGGGCAAAGGACGCCGGCGCCAACAACAGGGCCAGAATCAGGAGGGGTAACACCAGGTGTTTTTTCATGATTTTCCTTTTCTCTTTCTCAGTCCCCTGTTTCAAACGGATTTTTCGCAGGGGCGCCTGGAAACACCTTCGACCAGTTCTTCACCATTTTCTGAAGCTCCCGGTGATCGATGGCCCCGCTGGAGGTGCGGGGCATCTGCTGGCGATCGGCAAAAGAGACCCATTCGGGTCGCATGTACCGCGACAGGCTGTTGTACTGATCGATGCCTTCCAGGATGTGATCCATCAATTCCCGGCCCAGCTGCCGGGAACCGGCGTAGCCGTCTTCCAGGGCCACATAAGCCACCAATCGATCCTGCCTGTCCTCTCTTTCCCTGACCACTGCGCTTTGATGAACGGCCCGGTGCGCGTTCAGAATCTGCTCCATGCGACGCTGGTAGACGCTGCCTTCTCCGGGCCGGGGCAATCGGTTTCTATCAATAAATTCAATATAATATGGATACATATTTTCGGAGATGCGACTGTCCTCTATCCGATCGGCCACATAGTCTTTGATATCCCGTTTCAATCCGCCTGATCGCTCATAGCCGGCATTCAACACCACCAAGGCATAGGGCTTGATCAATCCGTCGGCATCCTGAAAGCCGACCACCGCACTCTCGCTGACGGCATTATGATCATTCAGCATGCCTTCGATGCGCGCCACCTGCACCGGGCTGACCTCGCCGCCGATCTCAAGGGTCTCCATCTCGCCCGGCAGGTTGATGAACGCCAGGTTCGTCCGCGGCAACAGCGCCTTGAGGGAATCGAGCCGCTTCTTGATGATTTCGCCGTTGGTAAACATCAGCAACACGATGGGTATAAAAAGCGCAATAGAAATCCAGAGCTTTTTGGCATCCGCGTTTCCCTCTTTGGCGCCCCCCAAGGCAATGATGATGACCATAACCAACATGGTCACCGTAATCATGAAAAAAGAGTATTCCGGATTAGCGCTGTCCAAAATTTCGCCGAAATCCGTATAGGAGGTCATGACGATTAACAGGATCAACATGTAGATCACCAAGAGTTTGATCAACTCGTCGCTGGTCATCTTCCGATCCTCGAAATAATAATCGATCAGCTTGTACAAAAGGAAAAGAAGGAGGATAATAATCCAGGAAATGCTGGTCTCGATGTCCACATAGAAATAAAACGTCTCGTTCAGTTTACGGATGAACTGACCGATCCGTTCGATCCCGCCTAACAGTTGTTCGATCATCAATAGACCTCCGGTTGGGGTTGACGCCGGCCACGCCTTCCTCAATATGATAAAAACCCTAACGGTGTCAATCTTTTAGACGCATCATCCCTCTTGCTCGCTCGTACTGTAAAAGTAATAGAACAACGCGGCGCCGACAAAGATGAGAAAGACCTCCCCAAGGAACACCTGAAGCCGGAACGGATGGCCGGAGAACACATATTTAAACATTAACAGGAAGATATACAACACGCCGGCGATGCCGAAGCCGTAGGCCGGGAACCTCAGATATTTCTGGCCCCCGCGCTTGACGGAGAGAAACCCGGTGCCCACGGAGACCGTGCCTAACAGCGCGAATCCGAAAAACTGCACCGGCGTCAGGGTTTCGGCCGTCTGATAAAACCCCATGAACAGGTAAAGGATAATGCCGGCGAAGAGGTAGAAATTGCCGAAGATCATGGGGACGGCGGCCGCCGGGTCCTTTTGCCGCATGTTCAGGATTCCCATGCCGCCGCCGAACAGGCCGACGATGAAAACGATGGAGATAAACCACTGGAAACTCCAGAACCGCAGAAAATTGAGGCTGACCAGAAACTGGAGCAGCGCCGCGGTGCTGGCGATCAGGAGGGCCCACCCAATCAACGTGATGAAAAATCTTCGGTCCGTTTCGGCGGCCGGGGCGTTTTCCGTCTCGCCCGCGCGTCGATCATCTGTGTCCATAGGTCCTATCCGTTTGCGAAAACAACCCGTCATCCATTCGCTTCATGGGCGCTTCATGGCGGTTGCGCCGAAGCGAAGACCGTGGTATCTTTTTTTCATCCTCCTTGTTACCGAGAACTTACCACAATTTCAACCGATTTTCCGTAAACGGGGGATGCCGCGCACCGGAAACCGCCGTGGCCCGGTCCGTAAATATCAGTCGCCAAAAGTCTTGAAAGACGACCGGCGCCTGGTCTATACAGAGAGAGACGTCCGAGCAATCGACACCAAGGAGATTTCCCATGGCCCGTATTTTGATCATCGACGACGACGTACAGATCCGTGAGATGCTGCGACAAATGCTTGAATTTGAAGGCTATGAAGTGATCGAAGCGCCCAACGGAAAAGACGCGCTCAAGCTTCAGCAACAGACCCCGGCCGACCTGGTTATCACGGATCTCATCATGCCGGAAAAAGAGGGCATCGAAACCATCCGGGAGCTGCGCAAGATCTTCCCCGAGATCAAAATTATCGCCATGTCCGGCGGCGGCGTCGTGGGGCCGGAATCTTATCTCAAAATCGCCAAGAGCCTCGGCGCCCAGAAAACCTTCGTCAAACCCATCGAGCGGAAAGTTTTACTCAAGGGGATTCGCGAAGTGCTGGAATAGGCCCTATACTGGAATGGGCGCTATCATCGATAATGAGCGCTATAACATTCTAAAAGGAGACGCAAAGATGAACCCTTGCAGACCGTCACCGGCATTTGCGGCTGGAAAGGCGGCCGTCGTTTTGTTTTTGTACCTTTGGCTGTGGTTTCTTGTCGCCCCTTGGGGAACCCTGGCGGCGTCGCCTGCCGATGGACTTCGGTGGCCCCACGAAAAATGCGATCTGGAACCCGATCCGGCTGTGACCTTCGGGGCCCTGCCCAACGGCCTTCGGTACGTCCTCATGGAAAATCCCAAGCCCGAAGGGCGGGTCAGCATGCACCTCAACGTCCAGGCCGGCTCTTTCCACGAAACCGAAGACCAGAAAGGCCTGGCCCATTTTCTGGAACACATGCTCTTTAACGGCTCCGAACACTTCGAACCGGGCGAACTGGTCAAATATTTCCAGCGCATCGGCATGCAGTTCGGGCCCGACGCCAACGCCCACACCGGTTTTTTCGAAACGGTTTACGACGTGTTGCTGCCCGATAACAGCTCGAAAAGCATCGAGGAAGGGCTGCTGGTGTTATGGGACTATGCGGCCGGCGCCCTGTTGCTCCCCGAGGAGATCGATCGCGAACGCAAGGTCGTGCTGGCGGAGAAACTGACCCGGGATTCGGTCTCCTATCGCACCTTCGTGGAGACCCTGGCCTTCGAACTGCCCGGAGCCCGGCTGGCCGACCGGATGCCCATCGGCGAGGTTTCGGTGTTGGAAACCGCCGGACGGCCGAGGATGAAGGCTTATTACGACGCCTGGTATCGTCCCGAAAACATCATCCTCATCCTGGTGGGAGACTTTGCGCCTGACGACGTCATTTCCCTTATCGCAGACCGGTTTTCGGACATGACGGCCCGGGCGCCCGTCGCACCGGAGCCAATCCCCGACGTCTTCGAACACAGCGGGATCAAGCCATTTTATCACCATGAACCGGAGGCCGGCAATACCCGGTTGGACATCGAGGTCATTGTCCCCGTTGGTTTTCGCCCCGATGCCTTCGCCTTCCAGAAACAACAGTTGCTCTGGGATCTCTCCCACCGGATTATACAGAACCGCCTGGACGCCTTTCTCAAAGAACCGGACACGCCCTTTACCTCGGCCAGCGCCGGCGCGGGCATCTACCTCAACGCCGTGGCCTATGCCGCCATCAGCGGGGAATGCACCCCTGAACAGTGGGAACCGACCCTTGCCGCCATCGAACAGGTTCTCCGGAAGGCCCTGGAACACGGTTTCACCGATGCGGAAATCGATCGGGTCAAAAAAGATTATCTGGCGGCCCTGGACAACGCGGTCAAAGCGGCGGATACGCGGGACAGCACCGATCTGGCCCGACGGATCATCCGGCATCTCAATGCGGACCGGGTCTTCCAGTCGCCGGCCCAGAAGCGCGATCTTTACGATCCGGTCATTCGAAAAGCAACCGCAAAAGACCTGCATCAGGCGTTAAAAGAGGCCTGGGCGCCGAAGCACCGGCTGGTGCTGGCAACGGGGAACGCAGTCATCGAGGCGGAGGGGACGGCGCCTGAATCACGGATCCGGGCCGTCTACGGGAAAAGCCGGTCCACTCCGGTCTCTCCTCCCGACGAAGAGGCGGCCGTCTCCTTTCCCTATCTGGATCCGCCTGAAAACCCCGGCAAGATCACGGCGGAAAATCGAATCAATGATCTTGGCATCCTTCAGATCGATTTCGACAACGGGCTCCGCCTCAACGTGAAAACCACCGATTTCGAAGCCAACACGGTGGTCGCCCGTCTGTCTTTCGGCCCCGGACAGGCGGCCGAACCTCCTGACAAGCCCGGTCTGGCCCACCTGACCGAGGCGGTGGTCAGTGAAAGCGGCCTGGGCCAACTGGACAAAGATCAGCTGGAACGCGCCCTGGCCGGCAAGGACACATCCGTCGGTTTCGGCGTGTCCGAAGATGGTTTCTATTTTCAGGGCCGGGCCGTGTCCGACGAACTGCCGCTGCTTTTCCAGCTCCTCTACGCCCACCTCGTGGACCCGGCTTTCCGGGAACAGGCCTACACGCTGTCCATGGAGCGGTTCCGACAGCGGCATCTGGCGCTGTCCCGAACCGTGGACGGCGCCATCCTGCTGGAAGGCAAGCGGTTCCTGGCCGGCGGCGATCCACGCTTCGGCCTGCCTCCCATGGCCGAGGTTGAAAAACTGACCCTGTCGGACGTGCGGACCTGGCTGACGGATTACCTCCGGAACAGCCGGATGGAACTGTCTCTGGTGGGGGATCTGGATCCGTCCGAGGCGACGAATCTGGCCCAAGCCTATCTGGGCGGTCTCTCCCGCGGCCCCGACCCCGAGACCCGGGACAAGGGATTCCAAGGTTTGCCGGACTTCCCCGAAAGCCAATCCTTCAACATCACGGTGGAAACCGAGATTCCCAAGGGTCTCGTCATCGTGGCCTATCCCACTGACGACATCTGGAACATCCACCGGACCCGCCGGCTCTCCGCCCTGGCCGGCGTCTTCGACGACCGCCTTCGGGAGACCATCAGGGAAAAACTGGGCGCCACCTACTCGCCGACGGCCTACAATGATCCGAGCCGCGCCTACGACGGATACGGCGTGTTCCAGGCCCTCATCCATCTGGCGCCGGAAGACGCCGGAAACGTCATCGATGCGGTCAGAAAAATCAGCGCCGAAATCCGCGAGAAGGGGGTTTCGGAGGATGAAGTGCGCCGGGCCGTCGATCCCACCCTCACCAGCATCAAAGACATGCGGCGGGAAAACCGATACTGGCTCTCCACGGTCCTGGACGGGTCCCGACAACATCCGGAACAGATTGACTGGAGCCGGAGCATTGTGGAAGATTACGCCGCCATCACCGCCCGGGAGGTGCATGCAATGGCAAGGCGATACCTTGACAACGCCAAGGCCGCCACCGTGATTGTCACGCCGGAAAAGGCGGTGGCCGGTGAAGCCGGCTCAAACAAAATCGAAAAAGGAGACGCGAAATGATGAAAAAAGGACTGGCGATAATGCTTCTGGTTTTCATGATGCTGACGGCTGCCCACGGCCAGGAGCCGGCGATGGACAAAATTCACTTTGTCAGCGAATCTTGGGACGGCATTACCAATGAAGACGGCACTGGTTTTTGCTGGGAACTGTACCGGAAGGTTTATGAACCCGTCGGCATCGAAATGGCCTTCGAGATCGTGCCCTATGCCCGGTCCGTCCGAATGGTGCAGGACAAGCAGGCGGATGCCGCCGCGGGCGTATACAAAGACGAGTTCGACAAGGCCCTTTTCAGCGACTGGCATTACCTCTCGGACATCGTTCTGGTCGTCTTCAAGAAAGGGAAGGTCGACAAATGGAACGGAGAGGAGAGTCTGGACGGCAACATCGGCTGGATGCGCGGGTATGCCTTCGACGAATACCTGAAAAAAGACGTCAAATTCTACGAAACCGACACCCGGGAAACGGCCCTGAAGATGCTGGCCAAAGATCGCCTCGATTTTTTCATCGACACGGAGGCTGAACTGGAAGCCGCATTGAAAGAGGGGACGGCAAACGCCGATGATATCCAGATCGAGACCCTGTTGAAGCTCAACGTCTACCTCGCCTTTGCGGAAACCGATCGCGGGCGGCGGCTCATGGGCATTTACGATGACCGGATGGCGGAACTGACTGCCTCGGGGGAACTGAAGCCGCTGTACGAAAAATGGGGCCTGACCTATCCGTTTTAAGACCGTCTCCGGTTTACGGAAACGCCAAGAGGAGAAAACATGAAAAAAGCTGCCATCTTGATGACCATTCTGACCCTTATCTTTTCCGGCTGCGCCATAGTGGCCACTGTGGACGATCCTGCCCCTGCCCGTTCCTCCTCCAGCGGCAAGGTCGCCGTTTGTCATAAAGGCAAAAAAACCATTTATGTGGATGAGGCCGCCGTCAAGGCCCATTTGAAGCATGGCGATTATCCGGGGGTCTGCCGGTAGCCGCACCGGCGGCAGACAGACGTAAACTGAGCGCCGAATCGCCTGCACATCTAAAGTTGAAGGGAGGAAGACCGGTGGGAAAACGGATTCAAATTGCCGCAGGGGTGCTGATCGTCGTTTTTAATTTATTATTAATGAGTTGCGGAAGCAAAGACGGCAGCGCCGAGAACGAAGATGGCGGGGAGATCATTTTCCCCGGGGAAACCATTTCAGGCGCATCGGGAGGCAGCGCCGTTCCGGCCCCGTTCCATAGCGACGGATGCGAAGTTCAGCTCTCCATGACCCATTCCGAAGACTCCCGGTTTGCGCTCTTTGTGATCGACAAATCCGACGGGGCGCCATTCAAAACCATCGTTTTCACCAGCAGCATCAGTGATGAAAGCCGGGAATTTGATCTGCCGGAAGGCGATTACTGGATAGAAGTAGATGCGTCCGGCAATTGGAGTTACAGCCTTACCGGCTGTGTATTCACCTATCTGGACCCGAACGATTATGAGACCGATGTCTGGGCTTACATCGGCTGCCCTTCACCCTGCTGCGAAGACAACGGCGGCGTTTTCGGATGCGACTGCGTCGCGGGCCGCTGCATTTGCAATGACGACACCTTCAGTGACGACTGCGAATGCGAGTGCGTCAGCGGCAGCGCTCTTCCCGAATGAATCAACGCCCGACAGCCCCCCGCTGCCGGGCGTTGATTCCGATGGCAAAGACGACGCGCTCTTTTATCCCGCCTCCTGTAGAAATCCGAATTCCTCGGAAAAGCTGTGACCGTCATTGGCGTCCCAGAAAAACCTGGCCGTTTCCTCAGGGGCTCTGCCATACAGCTTCACCATAAGAAGAAGAATCCCCTCCAGGTCATTTTGAACCGGTTGAAATGCAGACGGCGTGTACCGATTGCAATTCCGGCACCCCAAGCGCAACTTGTTCTTTTTGGCCGCCTTCATCAGACACTTATCGTAATGTTCGCAATTATAATGACGCGATTCCGGTTTGTTAATGAGGATACCAGACATGTCCTGCCTCCTTCCCAATAGTCCGCGAAACAACTGTTTTGCCGCGATAACGCCTGTTTCATCCCGCGCAATGTTTTTTGCATATCGATGCGATTCGGAGACGCCCTCCTTATTCGCTATTCTCTACGGATGCGGGGTTCGGCACAATGGGTAATGCTGGGTATCCATAGGGTAGATTCAGTGTATTTTTCCGGTAAGCTTCTATCCAGATCCAGTCTCCCGCCGGACCCAGAACCACATTGCCAGCGTCTGGAGCGCGGACAAGACAACGAAATATCCCATCCATATCGGCAACCCCGACAGAAGCGGCGTGGCGTCGCCCCAGGCCCAGAAATCCATCGCGGCCAGAAAGATTGCCGCCAGGACATACGCATAGGGATCTGTCATCCATGCCGGGAGTTTCACTAAAACAGCGCCTTCCCGGAAAGCGAAAATACCATGGACTGTCAGATAGACGGCAAAAGTGACCGCCATGACCCAGATCACCGGCAAAAAGGGGCCTGACGGCAGGATCTTGAAGAAAAACAGCGCCACGGCTGACTCGCCGACCAGGATGGAAACAATGGCGGCCAGGGCGTACCGCCGCTCCCAGTAGAGACCGAAAAGGACAGTGGGAAAAAGGACGGCCAGACCGGTGAAGGTCTGGGTGGCGATCTGGAGAATGGTGTCGGGCGGCCGGACGGCCAACGCCAGCCCGGCCAGGCTCAGGCAGACCACGAACACCCGGCCCGTGGCGCTGGTCCTGCTCTTCCGGCGTCCGAACAGCGGCGCGATGTCCCGGCTGAAGATGGAACTGAGGGTCAGCAGCTGAGAATCCATTGTAGACATGAGGGCCGCCAGCCCCGCTGCCATGATCAGAGCCGCCATGGCCTCCCCTGAAATCTGCGTCAGGACCATGGGGAGAATCCGGTCGGCCGCCTTTCCCGTCAGATCCGGAAACGACAGCCGCCCCATCACCCCCACGGCGATGGGCATGAAAAATACAACAGTGCAGACCAAGGGATAAAACATCATAATGCGAAAGATGTTCCGCTCGCTCTTGGCGGTGAAAAACCGCTGAAAAAGCTGGGGAAACATGGGATCGCAGAAAAACCAGAGAAGAATATAGGAAAACCAGATGCCCAGGGTGTACCGCCCGGCGCCGCCGGGACGGGAAAAAAGGGAAGGCCATTCCGCCAGCACTCTCGTGTTGGCCTCAACGAAACCACCATGGTGGCGGGCCACCAGAAAAAGAGAAACCGCCAGCAAAACGAACATGATGCTCCCCTGAAACAGATCAGTCCAGGCCACGGCCCGCAATCCGCCCCGGAAGGTATAGAGCACGATGATGGCCGTCACCAGCGCGCACCCCCAGACATAGGGCAGCCCCACCAGTTCCTCCAGCACATATCCGGCCGCCATGGGCTGGAGCGCCAGGTAAGGGATGGTGAAAATGATCATCACCAGGGCGAAGAGAAAACTCAGAAATGGGCTGCCGTATCGATCCCCCACCAGCTCCGGCGGCGTCACCAGCCCCTGATCCCGGCCCAGCCGCCAGATCTTTCGCCCCAGAATCCAGAAGGTCAGCGCCATGAAGCCGGTGCCGAATCCCATGATGGGAAAAAACGCGTACCCGTCCCGGTATCCCGCTCCGGATGCACCAAAAACGGTAAAGGCCGAAAAATTGGTGGAAACCATGGTCCCCAGGAGCACCAGAGTCCCCAGCTTCCGGTCTCCGAGAAAATAGGTCTCGGGGGTCGATTTCCATCGGGTCCGGGCCACCAGGCCGATGAACAGCACGATCAGAAAATAAGCCGTTAATACGGAAACCTTCACAAGCATAATCAATGCCTCCTTTCAAAAAAGGGTTCTCGATAAGATAATAAAAAAGCCATCCCGATCGGTCGGGATGGCTTTCGCCTGGCATAACCTCTATATCCCCAATCCTTACCACCAACTACAAGGATTTGGGATAAGCAAGGATTGTCGTTGGTTGGGCTTGTTGAATTTCGGCGTCCGCGCTTGGCGGGGAAAATCCTTGCTTATCCCAAATCCTTGTAGATAAGCAAGCATTGTTGCCGGCCAATCTACCGCGTCGCCTCCAGAAACTTCACCAGCAGCTCCTGAACGCGAGGTTCTGCAAAAAGCGCCATGTCTTTGAGTCCCGCCACCTTGGCCCGAAACGCGGAGATATCGGGATTATCCTCGACCATCATCCCCTTGTCCTTGAGCATGGCCAGCCGGGCCGCGTTCTTGTCCCGGTTGTCCTTCCGCTGGTAGACCGCCGCGTCGTACATGGTCTTCCGGATCAGCTCCTGCTCTTCCGGCTTCAGGGTGTTCCACCAGTTCAGGGAGGCCACGTCGATATGCGGGCTGTAGACGTGACGGGTGAGGGTCATGTATTTCTGGATCTCATAGAACTTGTAGACCTCCATCACCCAGAGCGGGTTTTCCTGACCGTCGATGACGCCCTGCTCCAGCTCGGTGTAGATGGGCCAGGGCATGGGCGTGGGGTTGGCGCCCAGGGCCTGCCAGATGGATTTGTGCAGGGCCGAGGCCATAACGCGGATCTTCAGCCCCTTGACGTCCTCCGGCGTCTTGACCGCCCGCTTGCTGTTGGTCAGGTTCCGGAATCCGTTCTCAGAAAAACACAACCCCTTGAACCCGGAACTTTCCAGGCTTTTGAGGATTTCTTTGCCCAAAGCGCCGTCCAGGATCTTGTCCGCCTGATCGTTGTCCTTGAATAGAAACGGATAGTTGATCACCCGAACGATGGGATCGAACGTATCAAAGGGGCCGCCGGTGATGATGGCGAGCTGGACCGTGTTCATCTGGATCTGCTGAAGAATCTCGGTCTCGTTGCCCAGGGACGCCGAATGAAAGACCTGAACCGTGATCTCGCCTTTGGACCGCTCTTCGATGAGTTCCTTGAACTTGTCCGCCACGATGTTCTGGGCGGACCCCGGCTTGGTCACCACCGCCAGCTTGAGTTTCATAGCGGCCGACGCAGCGGCCGGACACAGCGCGATTCCCGCGATAAACGCCGTCAAACATACCGTCAGGATTAATTTTTTCACCGTTGTCCTCCTTTTCTGTTGGCTCCGATTGCCCCCCATTCAACAGGACAACCTGCTGTGATTATATACCACGCCACGGCTCATGCTTCAATATTCAGTTCAGATCGAATCATTTGTCAAAGACCTCCGAGGTTTTGAAAACCTCGGAGGTCTGGATTCGGCGATAGGTCTTCACCGACGGAGGCCGAGCCTTCACTGATCCAACTCCGGCAGCGGCCGCAGACCCAGGTGTTCCAGCAGGGCGTCCAAATCCTTTCGCTCGGACCATAGAATCCCCTTTTCACGGGCCATCTTTTCGGCGTCTCCGGTCAGGCCGCCGTGGGAGAAAAGCCACATCCGGATTTCCAGGGGGTCCATGTCCTCTTTGATCCATTGGGCTTGCTCCAGCAGGCGTTCCAACACGCTCACGCCGGCGGGCCTGCCTTTTCGCCATTTGCTCTGACACACCCACACCTCGACGCCGGCGGCGCCGATCACGTCGATTTCCCGACCTTTTCCCGATCCCAGGCGATAACGATTTCGGACAAAGGCAAATTGCGGCGGCATGGACACGTCTTTGCCGCTTCTGAAAAAACGGCCGGGCAGCGTCTTGTTTTGACCGCTCAAAAGGACCTGGCTTAAATGGACCTCCGCCAGATATCCCTTGTATTCGCTGACGCGCCGTTTTAATCGGCCATATTGATCCATCAATTCGTGCCGGACCCGTTCGGCGTTGCCCCCCTCGACCTCCACCCGGCCCCACACTTTTAAAAATTCCAGCAGGATCGGATCCTTCACCCGCCGAAACCACCGCCCCAGTTCCAAATATTCCAGCAAATCGCCCCGGGACAGCTTGACCAAAACGTCCCGAACCGTTTCCAAAGACACCTCCCGGCCCTCCCGGCGGCTGACTTCTTTCTGGATGCGCTCCACGTTCAACCGGCCGTTTTGGTCCTCCTCGGTGTTTTCGTCCAGGGCCGAAAAGTACAAAATCCATTTCGTGACGCCGTATTCGTTGATCCGCTCAATCCAGCGCGTCACCTGGTCTTTCAATTCACCCCAGATAAACCCGGAGGACAAATCCACGGCCAGCAGGCGGTTTATGGTTTCCTCATCCGGAATCAATCCCACGGTCAACGCGGCTTGGTCCACCACGGATTTAATATAGAACGGATTGCCCCCGCATCGGTCGGCCACAATCGGCGCCATGATCTCCGGCACCCCGACGCCCCGATAAGCGGCGGCCTTTCGCGCCAGCTCCGCCCCCCAATATCCCGTCATCGCCTTGATGTCCATTCCCCGGAAGCGGCCGAACAGCGCTCCCCGGCCGATGATTTCACTGGACAGAATGCTCATGGCCGAACCGGTGACAAAATGCGGGCAGGTCGGCGACTCCACGGCCTCCTGCATGAAGCCGACGATGTCGAAATCGTATTGGGGCAGCCGGGTGTTTTGGAATTCGTCCAGAAACATAACGATGGTGGAATCATCGATGTCGGAAACGCGCCGAGGGACCTCCAGGGCAGTCCGGGAGGGGAAAACGTCGTCTTCCCTGACCACGGAATCCAGCCATTCCAACATCCAGTCAAGGGTTTTGGTGAAGGGGAACAGCGGTCGAGATTTTTCCACCGCCTCAAGAAGCCGGTCGCCGGTTAATTTTTTGGTGACGACATTCGGTTGACGGGAGCAAAATCCCACATAATATCGAATGAAGTTTTCCAAATAATCCACCGCGAACCGGGCTTCGCTCATCTGTTTGTCCGGAAAGCTGAAATAAACCGGGACCACCGCGCCTGGCGACTTGGGGTCTTGCTCGAAAAACAGCCGGTTGACCACTCGTTTGAATATCTCGGTTTTGCCCATGCGCCGCTGGCCCAGCATAACCGTGGATTGGGTGAATCGCCGGGCCGCGTCCAGGGCGGCTTTGTGGAAAAAGTCCAGGAACTCTTGACGGTTGGTGTAGATGGGCTCCGGGACGAGAGGTTTGACGATCCAGGGGGATTGGGATGACGTCATGGGTTTTATTCCTTAATCTGTGGAAGTTTTTTGCGCGATTTTTGCGTAACCTGTGAAGACCTCCGAGGTTTTGAAAACCTCGGAGGTCTGGATTCGGCGGAACCTCCGATCCGTTTCAACGTATAATTTCCAAACCTTTTGAAAATCTTATTAAATTTCATGGGGTTGCATGAAACATCCCCTTTTTTGCGGTTTTCCCGTACAGGTCGGGCATTGCCTGAAATCTTATGATAGAGGGAAATGGCGTTGGCGTCAATGCGTGGTCAGGAAGGAAAGGCGGGCTTGGGGGGCGTTGCGCGAAGACCTCCGAGGTTTTCAAAACCTCGGAGGTCTGGATTGTCCGGGAAGCTGAAATACAGATGTCTAAAAATTCCGGTTGACCAACCCCAGCACCCGAACGTCGGGCGACACGTCGCTCAACCCCGTGCCCACATGGGCCTTGAACCCCCATTTTCGCCACAGGTAGAGAACCCCGGCGCCCAGCTCCCGGTAGTCGTCGTCCGTGGACTGGGTGACGCAGGGGTCGCAGTCGAGGTCGATTTTGTTGCCGTTGTGGAAAAACTCGACGTAGGCGGTGAAAACTTCGGACAGGTAATATTCACCGGTCAGCCCGAAAAAGACCGACGTGTCGTCAACGTAGTCGAGATCGGAATCCATGTAGTTGACCCCCAGGTTGGCGGCGAGGTAAAACCGTTTCCATCCCCGTCCGAAGAGCAGGTTGAGGCCGAAGGTGGGGTCGTCTTCGTTCGTGGGGTTGAAATTGTACAGGTCGCCGATCCAGTCGTCCCGGTTGCCCGTGGGCAGGGTGACGTAGGGCATGAGGGACAGATCGAAGCCCAGCGGTCGGTCGCCGCCGAGCAATTGGACCTTCCCGCCCAGAAACAGGTCGCCGAGCCCCGACTCGCTGTCGTCGGTCTCGTCGCTGTCCCAGGATTCGAAATGGGTCGCGGCGGCGACTTCCCAGCGGCGGCCGTCGCCCCAGGTCGCGCTGACCGGCGCGGAAAGGATGGACCCGTCGTTGACGTCCGGTTCGTCGTAATTTGCGTAATTGAGCCCGGTCTGAAGGTAAAAGCCCTTCACGACCCGGGGAGAGAAGGTGTAGGCGTATCCTTTGAGCCCGTAAAGGGCCAGGTTCTCGTCCGCCATCGCAGCCGACGGCCGCCACAGAACCGCCAGGGCGGCCAGCAGGGCGATGCCGCATATCGGGTAAAACGCGTTTCGCATATCGGTGTTCCTTTCTTTTATCCCCGGTTCAACGGTCACGGAATGGGCTTCAGCTCGACGCGCCGGTTCCGGGCGCGGCCTTCGCTGGTTTTGTTGGTGTCGATGGGTTCCCGTTCGCCGACTCCGGCCCACTCCAGCCGATCCGGGTCGATCCCCTTGCGGATAAAATAATCCATGACGGATTTGGCCCGCCGGTCCGACAACCGTTCGTTGTAGGCGTCCGACCCGTAGGCGTCGGTGTGGCCCTGGACCTCGATCCGGACATCCGGATTGGCCCGCAGCACCGCGACGGCGTGATCGAGAATCGGGATGGCGTCCGCCCGCAGGTTCCACTTGTCGAAGTCGAAGTTGACGCCCTCCAGGACCCAGCACCCCATGTAATTGACCCGCGCGCCTTTGGGCGTGCCCGGGCACCGATCGACGTTGTCGAACACCCCATCCCCATCGCTGTCTTTCGGACCGGCGGGTGCGGGCGCCGGCGGCGGGGGTTCGGATTTCGGCGCGGGCGCGGGCTGGGGAGCGGGTCGCACCGCCGGCGGTGTTTCCGCCGAGGCAACGGGGCAAAGGACGGCCAGAAAATCGTCCCAGCCGTCGGGGTCGGCCAGCAGGTCCGCCGCTTTGAAATCGCGCCCGCCCCCCAGTTCGGCCATCCGCGCCATGAGCGCCCGTCCCTTGTCCGCATCTCCCCTGCCGTCGTCGGTTTCCATGAAGATGGTATGGAGGGTCAAGTCTTCGCCGTATTTCTCCTTGAGGCGGCGCACTTCGGTGGCGGGTCCCACCACCTCCGCGTCCGGATCGAGGCTGTCCGCTTCGCTGGCCGTCTTGTCCCGGTCGAGTCGGTGAAAGCTGTCCCGACCGTCGGAGACCACCACCAGGCAGCGCCGGCCGCCGCGGCCCGATAGCTCCTTTTCATCCAACTGGCGCAGCATGTCGGCCAGCGGCGTTCTTCGGTTAAAGACCGGATACTCGGTGACGAAGTCCGACTCGATCCGGGTTGCCGCTCCGGCAGGATCGGGCGTCCCGATGGGCAGAAACGGCTCGTACAATTCCTCGTGTCCGGCCAGATACCGCCACCGATACAGGCCCAGCAAGGGCGAAAAATCTTTCGCCCCTACCGCCAGGTCCGGATTCAATCCGAAAAAGGACAGCAACAGCGCCTTTTCCCCTTCCACCTTGGACATCCCCTCGGCGTCGGCGCCCAAGGGGGCCATGGTATCCTGCATGGACCCGGAGACATCGGCCAGGATGAGCACCAGCGGTCC
>JAABTD010000079.1 GCA_011390065.1 Desulfobacteraceae bacterium | reverse complement strand
TCATGCGCAAAACGGCCGCTACAAAGTGGCCGCCGTGGCCTGACGCCGTGGAGACCCTGACCATCGACGGCGCCGGCGGGCGCTCGACCCTTTTGGTGGGGGAGCGGCTGGAACGCATCGGCGGGCGCCTGCCGGCGGCCCTCGTCTTCATCCTCACCGATCCCATCGTCCACCGCCTCTACGGCAGCCGGTTCCCCGACGGGCCGGTCATCGAGATGGGCGTCGGGGAACGCTTCAAGACCCTCGAAACCGTCGCCGACATCCACCGTGCCCTCATCGGCCATGAAGCCGACCGGTCGGCCTTCCTGCTGGGCATCGGCGGCGGCATCGTCTGCGACGTGGCCGGGTTCGTCGCCTCCACCTACCTCCGGGGCATCCGGTTCGGGTTCGTCCCCACCACCCTGCTGGCCCAGGTGGACGCCTCCGTGGGCGGCAAGAACGGGGTCAATCTCGACGGATACAAGAATATGGTGGGCGTCTTCAATCAGCCCGGATTCGTGCTGTGCGACCCCGACCTGCTCAAAACCCTGTCCGACGGGGACCGGGGCTGCGGCCTGGCCGAGATCGTCAAGCACGGGGCCATCGCCGACGCCGGCCTGTTCCGGTTTCTCGAAGACAACGTCGACGCCGTCCTGGCCCTGGAACCGGCGGCGGTCCACCGGATGGTCTACGATTCCGTGGTGATCAAATCGACCATCGTCAACCGGGACGAAAAAGAGACCGGCGAGCGCCGCAAGCTCAATTTCGGCCACACCTTCGGCCACGCCGTTGAAAAGGTTCGCAAGGTTCCCCATGGGGAAGCGGTCAGCATGGGGATGATGGTGGCCGCGGCCCTGTCCGTCCGGCGGGGGTATCTGGCCCCGACCGATGCGGCGCGATTGAAACGCCTCCTGGAAGCCCTCGGCCTGCCGACCCGTTTGGAAGTGGACAAGGGAAAGGCCCTGGACGCTCTGAAGCGGGATAAGAAACGGGAAGGGGACGCCATTCACTTCGTGCTGCTCAAGGGCATTGGAGACGCGGTGGTGGAAAAGGTCGGGCTGGAAGAGTTGAGTTCGGCCGTATAAAGGGGATGGAGGGAGAAAAGAGGGGTCATGTCGAGCACATTTGGCCGGTTGTTCCGGGCGATCACGTTCGGAGAGTCCCACTGCAAGGCGGTGGGGGTGGTTGTGGACGGGTGTCCGCCGAAGATGGCTTTGTCGGAGTCGGATGTTCAGATCCAGTTGGACCGCCGGCGGCCGGGTCAGAGCAAACTGACCACGGATCGGGATGAGGCGGACCGGGTGATCCTCCTGTTCGGGGTGGATAGCAGAATGACGTTGGGGACGCCGGTGGCCATGATGGTTCACAACAAAGATCAGCGGCCCGGGGATTACGGGGAGATGGCGTTCGTCCCCCGGCCGTCCCATGCCGATTATACCTATCAGATGAAATACGGCATTCGGGCCTCCTCCGGCGGCGGCCGGTCCAGCGCCCGGGAGACCATCGGGCGGGTGGCGGCCGGCGCCATTGCAGAGAAATTTCTCCGGGACGTCTATGGCGTGGAGATCGTGGCTTGGGTGTCCGGGGTAGGGGAGACGTCAGCCCCCGACCCGGATGAATCGGCGGTCACCCGAGCGATGGTGGACGACAGCCCGGTGCGGTGTCCTGATGCCGGATCTGCGGCGGCCATGTCCGATGAAATCTTGGCGGCCAGGGAGGCGTCCGACTCGGTGGGGGGCGTGGTCTCCTGCATCTGCAGAAACGCGCCGGTGGGATTGGGGGAGCCGGTCTTCGACAAGCTGGAAGCCGCGCTGGCCCAGGCCATGCTCTCCATCCCGGCCACCAAGGGGTTCGAGATCGGATCGGGGTTCGCCGGGGCCCGGATGCGGGGATCGGCCCACAACGATCCCTTTGTGCGAAAGGGCGGCCGGCTGGGAACCCGGACGAATTTCAGCGGCGGCGTCCAGGGCGGGATCTCCAACGGCGAACCGATCCGGTTTCGGGTGGCCTTCAAACCGCCGGCTACCATCGGACAGGCCCAGTCGACGGCCGATTTCGAGGGGAACGAAACGACCCTGGCGGCCAAGGGCCGTCACGACCCCTGCGTGGTTCCCCGTGCCGTGCCCATCGTGGAAGCCATGGCCGCCCTGGTGCTGGCGGATATGGCCCTGATCCAGAAAACCCGCCAAGCCTGAATCCCCCGGTTGTGCTTCTTCCTGGAATGAGGTAATCGTTTGCGGAACGCATTCGCGCGGAATGCCAACAGAACCGGAGGTTGTCGTTCATGAAAGAAGAAAAGCACATCCTGACCATGCTCGTGGAAAACGAACCCGGCGTGACGGCCCGGATCACCAGCCTGTTCGCCGGCCGCGGGTACAACATCGAATCCATCTGCGGCGCCCCCACCGCCGATCCCAAACTTTCCCGGATCACCATCACCACCAAGACGGACCCGTTCCGGCTGGAGCAGATCATGAAGAACATCCGCCGGATGATCAACGTGGTCAAACTGCGGGACATGACCGGCGAAGAGGCCGTGAAACGGGAGATCGTCCTGATCTGCGTCAACGCCCAACCGGAGGACAAACCGGAGATCCACCGCATCATCGAAGCGTTCCGTGCCCGGATCGTGGACATCGGGGCCTCCCATTACATCATCGAAGTGACCGGCCGGGAAGAAAAGGTCAACGCCTGCATTCGACTGCTGGAGCCCATGGTCATCGAAAAACTGACCCGTTCCGGGACCCTGGCCCTGTATCGGGAACCCGGTTAGGCGCGCCAGGCCATCTGACGGGAGTGTTTCGCCCCCTGCGGGAGGGGTTAGGCGCGATCTCGAACCGGAGGGTCTTGTCGGCCTTTTTCGGTTTGGCGGTCGACGGGCCCGCCCGGCGCGTCGGATTTGAGATCACTCGTGCGTTGACAAATCCGTCTGCATGGTGTAAAAACCTACAGCATCTGATTGTTATTCAGAAACTATTTGTTCATCTCAAATGTTCATCTCCAAAATTATCTGTTCATCTCAAAAATGCCGTCTGTATAAAATCCAGCCCGATCAATCGCGCTCCCGATGAGCGCCGGAATATGGAACCCTATCTTTGAACTGAGGATGGAGAAGACACCATGGGACATGTCATGAAATGGAGTGCGCCGGTCATCGTATTGTGTTTTTTGTGGATGACCAGCCCGTCGGCGTCCGCCGAATCCCTTTTTCCCGGGGATTCTTTAGTCCGGCAACGGTGCGGGGCCTGCCATAAACCCGACCAGCAGGGCCGCCTGGAAGTGATCGAGGAGACCCGGAAATCTCCCGAGGAATGGAAAAATGTGCTCATCCGGATGATGCGGCTCAACGGGCTGCCCCTGGAAGACGCCTTGTTTCATCCCGTTGTCAAGGAATTGAGCGACAAGCTCTGTCTGGCGCCCGCGGAGATGGAAAAGGTCGCCTACTACAATAGTGACGAAAACAGCCAGTACCGCGAAATTCCGAAAGACGATCTGGAAAAGCGGCTCTATCCCGCCTGCGTCAGATGCCACACCTTTGCCAAGATCGCTTCCCACCGCATGACGAAAGACGGGTGGAAGGCCAACCGGGATCTGCACCTGGGATATTATCCCACTTCGGTATTCCAGATGCGGGAGATGGACTGGATGAAGGAAAGCGAGGAATTGATCGAACCCCTGGCCGAACGGTTCCCGCTGGACAGCCCGGAGTGGACGGCGTGGCAGGCGGACCGGAAGGATCGGGATATTTCCGGCCGGTGGCGGATGGCCGGCTACCAGCCCGGTTTCGGCTACTACGAGGGAACGTATCATTTCACTCCCAACCCGGACGAGGGCCCCGATGAATACACCGTGAAACGGACGGTCCGGTACCTCAACGGCGCGGCATTGTCCATGAGCGGCAAGGCATCCTTGTTCGGCGATTATCACCTCCGGTACGCCCTGGCCCCCACGCCCATGACCGGCCGGATCGAGGGCGTGTTCGATCTGAAGGGCGACGCCATGACCTTTACGGGCAAATGGTGGGCCGTGGTGCAGGACGCCAATGCCTACGGCAACGAAATGTTTGCCAGGGCCGACGGCGATCCGGGGATCATCGGCGTGTTTCCACAATCCTTGAAAAGCGGCGCGGAACAGCAGGTGACCCTGATCGGCGTCAACCTGCCCGCCGATCTGAGCGCAAAGGACATCGTCTTTTCCGACGGCGGCGCAAGCGTCCGGGAAATCGAAACGGCCGATGCTGAAAAAATCGTTTTCTCCGTGCGGGGCGGCGATGCCGAAGGCGTCACGACCCTCAGCGTCAAGGGGGTTGCCTATGAACACCCCCTGGCGGTTTACGACGCTATCGACGGCATCCGGATCTTTCCCGATATCGGCCGGGCCCGGGTCAGTTGCGGGGCCGCTTATCCGCCCCAGGGAGTCCAGTTCGTGGCCCGGGCCGTTCATTTCGGGCCGGACGGCGAACCGGGCACCGCCGACGACGTGATTCTGGAGCCGGTGGATGCCCGATGGACCCTGGCGGAAGAGGTGACCCGTGAGGATGACAATGATCTTAAATACCTGAAAGCGCCCATAGAAAACGGGCTTTACACCCCGGTCACCACCTACGGGCCCATGGAAGAGCGGAAACAGCGGCGGGAAGGCGTGGGGCTCATTGCCGTGGAGGCGGCTTATTCAGTGGACGGGAAAGAGGCAACGGACCGGGCCCTGCTGGCCGTCACCGTGCCTGATTTCATTACCCATATCAAATAACGGCAACGGCATGGCCCCTTATCGCATTGCCGATCATCGGGTGTTTTCCGTGGATGGCCATGATTTTCTCTTCCTGTCCGCGGAAAATGCCGTTTTTGAAATCGATGCCGGGATCCGGGATTTTCTGGACCAGGGCCTGGACCGGAGATCGGACCCGCTCCTTGATGCGGCCCGCCTTTCGGACGACCGGTTCGACGAATTGGCCCGGTTGCGGGTGATCGTGCCGGTCAACGGCGGCCGGCCGCCGGCCAGGGGATCGATCCCCATCAATACCCTGGTGCTTCACCTCACCGAGGCGTGCAACCTGGCCTGTGTTTACTGCTGTCAGGGCCTTTCCCACGGCGGACGGGCGATGTCGTTTGAAACCGCCGTAAGGGCGGTGGACTTTCTCATGACCCACTCCGGCCCGGCGCGGAAGGTGACCCTGGTGCTGTTCGGCGGAGAACCGCTGCTTAATTTCAAGGTCATCGCCGATATTGTTCCTTATGCCCGGAAAGCGGCCGAAGCCCACGGCAAAACCATCGACTTTTCCATTACCACCAACGGCGCGTTGCTGACGGACCGCATCACCGGCTTTTTGCTGGAAAACAACATCGGCGCAACCGTCAGCATCGACGGGTTCGATGCGATCCACGACCGGTTCCGGAAGTTTCCGGACGGCTCGCCGACCTATGCGGCCATTCTGCCCGGCATCCGGCGCCTGGTAAAGGGGAACCGGCCCGTGGCGGCCCGGGCAACGGTGGCCGGTGATCCGGATGCAGTGCCGGCGGTCCTGGACCACCTGCTGTCCCTGGGCTTTGCCGAAGCCGGCTTTGCGCCGGTGACGACCGCCGATCCGGCATACCAGTTGAATGAAGCCCACATGGATCGTCTTCTGGATCGGTTCCGGGAACTGACCGACCGGTTTCTTTCGACGGCGTCAACCGGGGGCCTGCTCGGGTTCACCAATCTCATCGATTCACTGGTGACGCTCCACGAAGGCGAGGTCAAGACCCATCCCTGCGGCGCCGGGCTGGGCATGTTGGCCGTGGATCCGGGCGGCCGGCTGCACCCCTGCCAGCGCCTGACCGACGCCGACCATCCGGTGATGGGCACGATCTTTGACGGGATCGACCCGGAGGCGGTCCAGGGGTTTCGACGGGCAGGCGCGCTGTCGGCAAAGCCGGGATGCCGGTCCTGCTGGGCCCGGGCCGTCTGCGCCGGCGGATGCTACCATGAAGCGCTGGTCCGCGAAGGAGACCTGTTCAGCCCCAACCATCACTACTGCGACTGGATTCGCGCCTGGCTGGACGTGAGCCTTGACGCCTATGGCAAACTGGCTGTTGCGGACCCGGACTATCTCGATAAACTTTCCCTGCTTCGGGGGCATCCACCTTTGCCGGGATGCCGCCCTGTGAGCGAAAACAAGATCACCATGGAAAAAAGATCCACGAAAGGACGAACGCCATGAAGAAAAAGGGGTTGAAAAAGGGGTTGAAAGCGATCAACAAACGGGCCAGACAACTCGAAGACAACGAGGTGTTCGGCATGGCCGACGAGGACTTCATCACCAGTATGCCCATCGGCTGCACCACCATCTTCGATACCGGATGGGAGACCAATCCCCGACCCGAGACGCCTGTGGGAAACTGCGTTTCCAGCGCCCGGGATTTCACCAGTTGCTCCGGCCCCTGCTGGTGGCCGGCCCAGACCCCGGACAATATTACGGGCTTTCCGGATTTCCAGAACCAGTGCCGGGCCATTGAAAAAGACTGGCGAAACCTCAATTTTGTCATCAAACGGTAACGGGAGGAACCCCATGAAACGCGCTTTTGTCGTATGGATGGTTGCGGCCTGCTGCATCCTGGGAACAGGCTCCGGCGTTTTTGCAAAAGATTTCATCTATGTGCCTGTCAATAACGCGCTGCATGTCATTGACTGCGAAACGGACACGGTTGTCGAAACCATTCCCCATAACGATTATATCGTCACCGCCGCCTTTTCCCCGGACGGCAGCCGGTATTATCTCAATGCGTTCCATTCGGTTTATGCGGTTGACGCCAAAGCCAACAAACTGATCGACACCTACCGGCTGTCAACGGAACTGAGCAAGACCGACGTGTTCGGCATCGCGGTTTCCCCGGACGGCAAGCAGTTGTATCTGTCCACCTGGATCGTCAAGAAAAAGCAGAACGTGCCCAAGCTGAATGTGCTGCCGCCCCACCTGGCCGTGTTCGATCTTGAAAAAAAGAAGGTCGTCAAGGCCCATCCCATTCCAAGCTGGGCCACCTGCATTGTGACCCTGCGCAATGATCCCGACCATGTTATTTTGATCGGCCTCGACATCCACAAGCTGAACCTTAAAACCGGAAAGCTGGAGAAAATCGCGGGCATGCTCCATCCGGACAAAGGCGATGACCAGAAGAACGCCCTGGCCGTCTGGAACAACAGCAGTCCGGGAGACCACGGGATATTTGTGATGCCCTATTACACGGCCGACAGCCTCGGCTATTTCATGATCGATCGGAATACCGGCGACATCTCGGTGCTGAAAGGAGACGATATGTGGTTCGAATATGCGGCGGTCCTTTCTCCGGACAAGAAATACATTTACGCTGTGATGGACGAACTCATCAAAATCGACCGGGCGACCGGGAAGACCCTTAAAATGACGCCCATCGAAGTGGGCACCTGCTACACCCTGTCCATCACATCCGACGGCCGGAAACTCTATGTGGGACCGGGCGGGGCGGATATGAGCGTCTATGACGCCGAAACCCTGGACCTTCTCACGATCATCCCCCTGGACGGCGACGGCGTACTGGCCCACCGAATTTCGCATTAACCTAGCCTCCCGCCGGCTCCCTTCCATAGAAAAAAGGGGGTCGGTTTTTGCACAACAATATTTTGAATAGAGATCTGGATCCAAACATGACCGACGCCCCCGTCAAACCAAGCGCCTTTCGTCGTTTTTTCCGCTTTTTGAAAACCGTGCCCGGCATCCTGATTCTGGTTCTCTGGGTTCCGTCCCTCATTCTGGTCTCCCATGAAATGTCCGCCGGGGTTTTCCAGGATCGGACCTGCGTGGCCTGCCATGAAATGAAAGAACCCATCCGGAAATGGAAGGAATCAGGGACGGCCAAGAATCACGGAGACTGCGCCGGGTGCCATTTCGACTCGACCCTGGAAGGCCGCATCCATTTCCACAAGACCGCCGTCCGCCTGCTGGTGGAACATTTCAAGCGGGACCCGGAGGAACCCATCAAGCCCAGGGAGGAGCCGCTTTTTATCGACGAAGACAAGGAACCCGGCTACTGGAGCCATGTACCCAATCGCCGCTGTTTTCAGTGTAAAAGCGCCCGGAACCACCGCCCGAGCGATCAGACCCGGATCCACAAAAAACTGGTGAAGGGGATCGCCAATCAGCCCTGCAAGGATTGTCATAACCACGAAATGCGAAAGGGGCAGAAGTTTTATGAAAAGGTGCTGCCCGGGCAGGAGCAGGCGTCGCTCCGGTGATCGACGTCGCCTTTCACATCCGGGATCTCCCGGCCGCCGACATGACCGCCCGTTCCGTTACCCGCCTTTATGTGGGCGATGAATTCTGCGCCCGGCGCCTGCCGTCTCCGGATCGACTGGCCCGTTTCTGCCGATCAGCCGACGAATCGGGGCTCGGCGTCACGCTCCTGACCCCCATCCTTTCCGATGCCGACATCGAAACCCATGAATCGCTGTTCGAGGTCCTGTCCCGCCGGCATACGGCCCCTGAAGTGGTGGTCAACGACTGGGGGGTGATGCGCTTTTTGCGGACCCGTCATCCGGAGTTCCGGATCGCCGCCGGACGGCTCCTCGACAAAGGATTCAAAGACCCCCGAACGCCGGCATCGGATCAGGGGGCGGATGCCGACCCGCTGCTGTCCGGCGGCGCCTTTGACCAGGCGCACATCCGGGAGATGCTGCATGGTTTGGGGGTGGGTCGATTGGAACGGGATTTGTCGCCCCATTGCAGCGGAACCGGTCGGCCCGATGACCGGTTCGGGCTGTCGGTCTATTATCCCTTCGGTTGCGTCGCCACCGGCCGCATCTGCTGGCCGGCGTCCCCCCGTCAGGGCTTTGCGCCGGCCGGGCCCTGCGACCGGATCTGCGAAACCCTTTCCATGCAGTTGCTCCATCCGGATGTCGCCTTGCCGGTGTTTCAGAACGGCAACACGGTGTTTTACCGGTATTCTCCCGTCATGCTGTCGTCCCTGCGGTTCCTGGCGGAAAGCCGGCCCCTGCGTCTGGTGTTTCAGGGGCGGGCCATGGGATGCGATGACCCGGCCCCGGAAGTTCAGATCCCATGAAAATCGTTGCGCCGGTCAGTTCGCCGGCTGAAGTGGCGATGCTCCTTCACTGCGGGGCGGATGAGTTGTACTGCGGCATCTTCACGCCTGAATGGGAGGCGCGCTTCAGGGGCCGATGGTGGATGAACCGTCGCAGTCCGGAGGGCGCCAACCTCACCTGGCCGGATCTTGAACATGTGACAACCGCGGCCCATGCGGCGCAGGTCCGGGTGGCCGTGGCCCTCAACGCCGCTTTTTATCCGGTCGGGGCCATCGATTACATCCTGGAGATCGCCCGGCGGCTGGTGGAAGAAACCGGGGTGGATGCGCTGATCGTCAGCGATGTCAACCTGCTGATCCGGCTTCAACAGGAGAACCTGCCGGTCCGGATTCACCTGAGCAGCCTGGGCGGGGTTTTCAATACCCATAGCGTTGATTTCTTTCGGGAACTGGGGGTCCGACGGATGATTCTGCCCCGCCAGCTCCAGTTGTCGGAGATCCAAACCATTGTTTCCCGGAAGCGCCATGAGATGGAATTCGAGGTGTTCGCCGTCAATGACGGCTGCCTTTTCGAGGAGGGGGTCTGCCGGACCACCCATGCCTTCGGCCCCTTCTGCATGATGGACTGGGACATCCAACCGGTTCATGGCGATGTTTCCGATGCCCTTTCGACGCGGATCGGCCGGCTCCATGAATACCGCTGGCATCAGAACAACTGCGGGTCGTCGTTTCAGCAAGACGGGTTGCCCAACGGTCCGTGCAGCCTCTGCCGGTTCGATCAGTTTCAATCTTGGGGCGTTTCGGCCGTGAAGATCGTGGGAAGGGAAGCGGCGTTTTACCGGAAGATGCGGAGCCTGCAACTGGTCAAGGCGGTGATGGACGAGGTCCGGAACGGCCGGTCATCCGGGGTGGCGCGAGCATGGCGCAACACCCCTGAATACTGCGACAGCGGCTGGATGTGCTATTTCAGGGACCCGGCGGAGTGACGGCTTCCCTTCGGACCCATGCGGGGTATCTGGGCGGCTATCTCAGGCCCCATCGAAAGGTGCTCATCGGCTCCTTTATCCTCAGCGCCGTCAGCACGGGGCTGGGAATGATCCAGCCCTATTTTGCCAAGATCTTCATCGACGGCGTTTTTCTGGCCGGCAACCCCGATCCCCTCGCGCCCCTGCTGACCGCCCTGATCCTGCTGTTGTTCGTGGGGTTCGGGATACGGGTGGTCAATCGCTATATTTACACCCGCTATTCCGCCCGGATGCTGTTTTTGATGCGGGAGGACCTGTTCGCCCACCTTCACCGGATTCCGCTCCGGTTTTTCACGGAACGGAAGATCGGCGATATATACTCCCGTCTTGCCTCGGACATGGCCGACATCCAGGCCCTGATCACCGACACCCTGCCCCAGTACCTGTTCAATTTGCTCACCTGCCTCATCACCGCCGCCATTTTGTTCTGGCTGGACTGGCGGATGGCGCTCATGAGTCTGGCCTTTACCCCCATCGCCCTTTTCATCGTCTTCCGGCTCCGGCCCAGGCTGATGGATCTGGGCCGCCAGGTGGCCGAGACCAACGCCGACATCGCCCATTTTCTCTTTGAATCCCTGGGATCGGCGCCGTTGATCCGCGCCTATGACGCCGCATCCGTGGAAGAGGACAAACTGCGGGAGAACCATTCGGTTGTTCTGGGGTTTCTGCTGCGGTATCAGGTGCTGGGGGCGGTTTCCGGGGTGGTGCCCACGCTGTTTGCCGTCATCAACACCCTGGTGGTGTTCGGGTACGGCGGGGTTCTGGTCCTGGAGGGGTCTTTGACCGTGGGCAGCCTGGTGGCGTTTTCCATCTACCAGGGTCGGGTCTTCGGTCCCCTTCAGGGGCTTCTGGACGGGTTTCTGGCGGCCCAGAAAGCACGGGTGGCCCTGGCCCGGGTCCGGGAGATCCTGGATGTGCCGCCGGACGGGACCGGCGACAGCCCTGCTGCCGCCCCTGTTCCCGATAGCGCCGGCGGCAACCGGGAACTCGATCCGGATCAATGCCGGGGAGAGATTGTTTTCCGCAACGTCGCATTTGCCTATTCCGGCGAGGCCCCGGCCGTCAGAGACCTTTCCTTCACGATTCCGGGCGGAAAGATCACGGCCCTGGTGGGGCCCAGCGGCGCCGGCAAGACCACCATCTGCAATCTCACTCTCCGCTTGTTTGACCCGGATGCAGGCGCCGTCCTGCTGGACGGCGTTGACCTGAAAGAAGTGAAGCCGGCCTGGTTGCGAAAGCAGGTCGCTCTGGTCTCCCAGGACATTTTCCTGTTTCACACCACCATTGCCGACAATATCCGGTTTTCCCGGCCCGACGCCTCCAAAGACGAGGTCAGGGCAGCGGCCCGGGCCGCCTGTATCGATGGGTTCATCCACTCCCTGCCGGCAGGATTCGATACGGTCATCGGCGACCGGGGGGTTCGGCTGTCCGGAGGTCAGAAACAGCGGATCAGCATTGCCCGGGCCGTGCTGATGTCCCCCAGGATTCTGATCCTGGACGAGGCCACGGCGTTTCTGGACGAGGATGTGGAAGGCCGGTTGAAGGCAACCCTGAAAGACCTCATGAAAGACCGGACCATCATCGTGGTCAGCCACCGGGCCTCCACGGTTCATGGGGCGGATCAAATCATTTCCATCTCTGCGCCGGATTGATCGACCATGCCCGACGGCCCCCCATCCGCCAAACCCGCCATCCGCGTCGCCATTATCGACAGCGGGGTTAACGCCGGCCATCCCCATGTCGGCAACCTGACGGACGGCGTCGGCTTTGACGCCGATGCCCGCGGCAACCCCGTTATGTCCGATGATGTCGCAGACCGCATCGGCCACGGCACAGCCATCGCCGGCGTCATTCACTGGCGTGCGCCGACCGCCTCGCTTTGCCCCGTCCGCATCTTCCACGACAAACTGGCGGCGCCCGCCTCCCGCCTGTTTGCGGCCCTGGAATGGGCCATCGACCACCGGTTCAACATCATCCATTTGAGCCTGGGGCTGCGCGGAGAGCGGTTTCAACAACCGCTTCTGGAGATCTGCCGGCGGGCCGCCCGGGAAAACATCCTCATGGTCGCAGCGGCCCGGGCCGGGGAGGAACCGGTGTATCCCGCTGCAGTTGATACGGTGATCGGGGTCCACGGTTTTTCCGAATGCCGTGAGGACGACCTGATCCATCATCCGGGAAGCCCCGTAGAATTCAGCGCCCACCCTCACCCCAGGCCGCTGCCGGGTCTGTCCCGGCATCTTAACTTCCGGGGCGCCAGTTTCGCGGCGGCCCATGTTGCCGGCATGGCGGCGGACATTTTGTCCGAGGAACCGGGGATCAGCCCCCGAACGGTTCGGCGTCGGCTTGTTGACATCAGATCGTCCGGCAGTGCGGCGCGTGCTCGTCGAACGCGGCCATGAAGTCGGTATGGATGTATACATCAGGAAAAGAAGGAGGTTTCAAATGTTTATCAACGGAGAATGGCGCGAGGCCATAGGCGGATGATCAAGGCGATCAATCTCCGAGACATGACCGGGACGGTTTTCGGACAGGCTCATTGAGCCTGTCCGAAACCACCGGCATCAACGCCGCCGGAGCGACAACGCCCGGCGGCGCTTGTTTTTTCAGATTTTATCGCAGGGCAGCTTGGTCTCGTCGAATTCGCTCATGAACTGCAACCCGCCGTACCCGCCGCCGGAGTACATCTGGCGGTAGCGGATTTTCCGGAAAAAACACTCGCCGCCCTTTTTGTAAGCCACCTGGGTCGCGATGTGGCGCCACAGGATCCGGCCGGAGATTTTATGCCGCTCCACCCACCAGTCCGGATCGATGATCACCACCTTCATGACGTTGTAGCCCCTCGACTGGGCGATCTTTTTCATCTGGTTTTCGAGCGATTTGTTCCGCATCTTGGGCGGCTCCATGGCGTTGGCCACAGTAGCAGCGTCGGCCAGGGCTTCGGCCTGCTGGGCGTAAAAGCCGTAATCGCTGCCGGTGATGTCGAATTCGCCCTCGGCCCAGACTTCGTACCAGTAGACCTCAATTTTGACCCGGTGCTTGCCAGGTGAAAGCTCGCCCAGCACTTCAGCGAAGGTGATGGGCCCAGCGGGTTTGCCGTAGGCCTCCAGGATGTAATTCGGGTTTTTAAACGCCGTCATCTTGTCGAGTTCGGGGACGATGTCGAGGGCCACCTGGGCGTCGTTGAAAGCGGGTTTTGTGGGCATCAGGTAGAACGATTTTTTGTACTGATCGTCCACCCAGGTCTTGATTTCGATATTGGTGATTTTGGAGGCGTTTTTGGACACTCTGCCCTTGGTGAGATTGGCGAAGGTGTCCCGCAGGGTGATGAAGGAGTAGATGTAGTCGCCCACCTGGAAGCTGGTGGCGGTGTCGCCGGCGCCGGATGAAGTGAAGGGGGATTTGGAAAAGACCATGCCGCGGCTGTTGACGATGGGCGCGACTTTGGCCAGCATCCCGCCGGCGCCGCCCGACGCCGTGGTCGTTCCCGTGGGCTGGGAGGCCGACGGCTGGCTCGACCCCGTGCTCGTGTTGGTTGCGGTGGCGATCTGGTCCAGGGTCCGCTGGACGTTAACCTCTTTCAGGCAGCCGATCCCGAAGAGGACGATCAGGGCCGAAAGCAGAACGACGAGAAAACGAACGGATTTCATGGGTTTCTCCTTTTTATGAGTTGGATTATTTATCGATGTTCTCCTCCCGGATCTCGATCCGGTCGCCGGTGTGGGAGATGTAGAGCGGGCCGTATCCGCCGGTGATCAAGCGATCCTTGTGGAAGGTCGCCTTTTTATAAAAATAGCCGTTGCCGTCCCTGGACAGGGCGGCGGCGGCGATGTGGCGGGATTTTTCGGCGCTGTTGCCCCCGGCGACCCGGTCGATCCACCAGTCCATGTCCACAATATTCAGGCGGAGAACGGGGTCCCATCCGGCGTTTTTCAGAAGGTCCGTCATCTCCTTTTCAAGCCCCGGGTTTTTCATCTTGGCCCGTGGCAGGGTGACCGCCCCGGTCATGGCCTCGCCCGCCTTTTTGTTCAGGTCGGCGTAATAGCCGAAGCCGTCGCCCGAAATGGTGAAGCTTCCCTCGGCGTAGGTGTTGCCGTAATACTGGATCGACATATCGACCTTGTGATCGCCCGGATCTAACCGGGACAGGTGGTGGGTCATCTCCTGTGCGCCCTGCCGCAGGTTGGGTTTCGAGGTTCCGTATTCGATGTCGGGGTCGCTGTAGCCGGTCATGTCTTCAGGTTTGGGCGCAATCTCGAACAGCAGGGTCTTGCCGGCCCGGTCGTCGGCGTTGTGGAGTTTGACGAACTGGGCGTGGATCTTCTTCCCGTCGATGGCGACATCGATGCGGATCCAGTCTTTCTTGAAAATATCCTCGAAGGATTTCCGGGACCGGATCAGGCAATAGATCGGGTCGCCGGCGGCAAATTGGGTGGTCAGGTTCTGGGGATCCTCCGGGTCGATGGGGGATTTGGAGAAGAAGATCCCTTCCAGTGAATCGCCGCCGGCGGCGACCGCCGATTCGGTCTGTTTCAGCATGTCTGCGACGGCGGCGTTGTCCGGGTCCAGGGCATGGGCGATGGCGAGCATGGCGCTGTGGGTTTTCGCGCCGACGGCGTCCCCCTGGGTCTTGGCCTGGGTGACGATCCACTGGGCCGCGGCCTTTCGGGTTTTGGCCGTGTTCTCGACGCTCCGCTTGAGATCCTCGAAACGGTTCCCGAACCGGTCCGCCGGGGGAAAATCGATGGCGTGGAGGGCGTTGTCGACCGCCATGGCGGAGTCGCCGAAAAGGGCTTCGATTTCCGCCAGCACCGGCTTGATTTCCGGAATCGCCGCTTTTTCCACCGCGTCGATCTTGGCTTTGACCTTTTCCGCCGCGTCGGTCGCGTACTGGTACAGGATGTTCTGTCCGTAAATGCCCTCGAATTTGGCGTAGTGCGCGTCGTACAGGTTCTGGACCTTTTCGCCCAGGGCTTTGGCCTTCCGGGTCAGATCGCCTTTTTTGGCGGCCTCGGCGTCGGCCTGGGCGGATCGAGCCGCGGCGGCTTCGTCGTATCTGGCGCGGTAGGCGTTCAGTTTTTCCTTGCGAGACGCGATCTCGGGATGGTCGGCGCCGACTTCCTCCGCGTAATATTTCAGGACGGACGTCATCTCGTTTTCCGCCCCAGACAGGGCGTTGCCCATGAAGTCGAAGAGGGCGTCACGGGGATCTTGCGCCAGTTCCTCAAACTGTTCATCCAGTTGGGCAAAGGACCGGTCCAGCCCCTCCAGGCGTCGGACGAGGCCGCCCGGGAGCTTGCCGTCTTTGTCTGGTTTCTGGGCCTTGGCGGCCGCCGAAATCGCCTGGGGCGCAGACTCGGGGGCGCGTCGCTCCAGGTCTTTTGCCAGTTTTTTATATTTGTTCTCCAGACTCTTGAACCGGCTGTTGGCGGGGTCGGCCGCCGCCAGCTCGTCCATGGCCTTCCGGGCCGCCGCCAGATGTTCGATGGCCTGGTCGATCTTGCCGCTGAACATCTGGCGCTGCCCCTGCCGGAGTTCGTTGTTGACCGTTTTCTCCAGGGTTTTGACATCCGCGGAAAACGCGCGGGGCGTCGCCAGGAGCGGGATGCAGAACGAAAGAACGGTTGCCAGGCCGAGGACAAACCGCCAGTCGATCGATCGGAGCCGAAATCGGGTTGCCATTGGACCTCCTTTTGTTTGTTGGGTTTATGGGGAAAATAAGAATATCCGGGCCGACTTGGCGATATTGGCGCCGGGCTCGATTTTGAAGATCCGGTATCCGCTGGTAGCGCCCTAAACGTTGCCCTCGGCGTCGAAGGCGAAGCCCTTGAAATATTCGGGCCATCCCGGGAGCGCGTCGGTTTTAAAGGAGACCGTGGCGAGCCCGACCACTTTGGTATACTGACCGTCCCGCATGCCGGCGGCGGCGATGAGCGTCTGATCCCGGGACCGGCATCGCCATGAAGAGGCGGCATACGGAAAACGATACTGCGGACCAGAGGAATGAAGGATCGTTTTTCATGGAATGTCTCCTTATAAAATGGGCTGATGAATGGTGGGAGAAGATGGGCGGCGCTGCCGCGTCAGGGCGGAAAAGAAGGGAGGCGAGGCGATCGGTCTGGCATTCGATTTTGGCGCAGGGGGGCTTTCGACGTTCTGGGACGGGGTTTGCGCACATTGATTTTCGGGCCGGGCGGCGGGGTCGATATAAAGAGGTTGTCCGGTTCACCGGCTATCTCCGATGAGAGGGTCGTATATGGCGAGGCCAATATAAAGACCGCTGCGGCGATCTTTTCTATGACAGGTATCATAATAACCCGTTAAAGGGAAGCCCAAATGCCTTTTTGATTTTGTTGCAGACTTTCAACATATGTTTTCGCTTGACACGATTGATTTTTCGATGATAGCCCAAATCGATATAAGAGATGATGCCCCATAACCCTTGAATCGTCATGCATTGCCGGCCAGGTGATCGCCTGCAAGGGCGGCATGCATGTATGAATCTAAAAAAGACGGAGGACTCAAATGTTTATCAACGGTGAATGGCGCGAGGCCAAAGACGGCGGCGCATTCGATTCGATCAATCCGGCGTCCGGCGAGGTGATCGATCAGGTCCCGGACGGGAGCGCGGCGGATGCCGTCATGGCCATCGATGCGGCGGCGGCGGCGTATAAAGACTGGTCGTCGTCCACCGCCTATCAGCGTTCCGATTATCTGTACCGCGCCCACGCGCTGATGATGGAAAACCTGGAAGCCCTTGCCGCCGTCATGACGAGGGAACAGGGGAAGCCGATTCAGGCCGCCCGCAACGAGGTGAAATACGGCGCCGATTTTCTCATCTGGTATGCGGAGGAAGCCAAGCGCGTCTATGGCCGCACCATTCCGTCGGCCCGGCCGGACCAACGGTTCATCGTTTTGCGGCAACCGGTGGGCGTCGTGGGCGCCATTACCCCCTGGAACTACCCCATTTCCATGATCACCCGCAAAGCGGCCCCGGCATTGGCCGCCGGGTGCGCCATCGTCCTGAAGCCGGCGGAGGCCACCCCGCTCTGCGCCAGGGCGGTCTTCGAGATTTTCGAAAAGGCCGGGCTGCCGGCGGGCGTCGTCAACCTGGTCACGGCGGCCGATCCCCGCCCCATCGGCGAAACCCTGCTCCAGGATGCCCGGGTCCGAAAATTGACCTTCACCGGATCGACGGGCGTCGGAAAAATGCTGGCCCGGGAAGCGTCCCATGATTTGAAGCGGGTGTCGCTGGAACTCGGCGGTCACGCGCCGTTCATCGTCTGTAAGGATGCAGATCCCGTTCACGCCGCCAAGGGTCTTTCGCTGGTCAAGTTCTTGAACACCGGCCAGGCGTGCATCAGTCCCAATCGCATCTTCGTTCACGTCAGCCAGATGGATCCCTTTTTGAACGAACTCCGGTCCCGGGTCGCCGGTCTCAAGGCCGGATCCGGATTCGATGCCGGGGTCCGGATCGGCCCCCTCGTCAATGCGGCCGCCCTGGAAAAAGTCGACCGACAGGTCCGGGATGCGGTCGACAAGGGCGCCGAATTGGCCGCCGGCGGGCATCGCCTCACAGAGGGCGGTCTCGATCGCGGATTTTTCTACGCGCCGACTCTTCCGATCTACGTCGCCCCCGATATGCGCATCTACCGCGAAGAGACCTTCGGCCCGGTGGCGCCCGTCATTCCCTATGACGACGACGCCGATGTTCTTGCCATGGCCAATGATACGAACTACGGCTTAGCCTCTTATGTCTATACCCGCGATCTCTCCAAGGCCATGTGGTTTTTCGAGGGCCTTCGTTTCGGGATTGTCGGCATCAATGACATCAATCCGACCGCCGCATCCGCCCCCTTCGGCGGCATGAAGGAAAGCGGCATGGGACGCGAGGGGGCCGTCGAGGGGTTGGGGGAATATCTGGAAACCAAGCTTGGGGGGTTTTCCATCGGAACCGGCGTCTGATAATCAAAAAAGCCACCATCAACGCACGCATCAGAAAGGCGCCGTCATGTCCCAAACGACCTTCACGGACGGGTTTGAAACCGCCTGCGAGACCTATAAAGACGCCGCGGCCGTCACGTTCCTTCGACAGGGAAAACCCGAAACCACGCTGAGCTATCAACAATTGAACGGCGGCGCCGACCGCATGGCCCATGGCTTCATGGACATGGGCGTGGAGAAAGGCGACCGGGTGGCCCTGTTCATGGCCAAATCCCCGGCCTTTGTCGTCGCCCACCTGGCCCTCCAGAAGATCGGCGCGATTTCTGTTCCCCTCAATCCGGGCTTCAAACGGTCGGAAATGGCGTATCTCCTGAACGACGCCGACCCCAGGGTCGTTCTGTGCGACCCGGACAAGGAGGGAATGGTCGCCGATCTTTGCCCCGGCGCTCGAATTCAATCCATTGACGCGAGCCTGCCGTATCCTCAGGCGGGCCTGTTTTCATCGACCGATGCGGCGCCCGTCTCCAGGGACCTCTCCCCCGACGACCCGGCCCTGATCATCTACACCTCTGGGACTACCGGCAATCCCAAGGGCGCGATCCTCACCCAGGGCAACCTGGCCCACGACGCGAAGAACATCATCGATATTTGGGAAATCTCGTCGTCGGACGCGCTCTGCCACGCCCTGCCGCTGTTCCACATCCATGGCCTTTGCTTCGCGCTCCATACGATCCTGCTGGCCGGCGGACGGGCCATGGTGCTGGACGCCTTTTCGCCGGATGTCGTTCTGGACGTCCTGTCCCGAAAAGACGCCGATGCGGCCTGCACCGTGTTCATGGCGGTGCCGGCCATGTACGCCAAGCTGATGGACAAACTGGGAGACCGGCGTCCGGATTTCAGCCACATCCGCCTCTGGACCTCCGGTTCCGCGCCCCTGCTGGTCAAGGAGTTTGAGCGCATCCGAGAGGTGTTTGGCAAAGAGCCGGTGGAGCGGGAGGGGATGTCGGAAACGGGGATGAACTTTTCCAACCCGGTGTGGGGCGAACGGAAGGCCGGGTCCATCGGCGCGCCGCTGCCCGGCCTCGATGTCCGGATCGTGAATCCGGAGACTTTCCAGGATGTGGAACCCGGCCAGGTGGGGGAACTCTGGCTGAAAAGCCCGTCCATCACCCCCGGCTACTGGCGAAAGCCCAAGGAGACGGCGGACGCCTTTCACGACGGCTGGTTCCGGACGGGAGATCTGGGCAAGGTCGACGCAGACGGCTATTACTACCTGACGGACCGCATCAAGCACATCATCATCACCGGCGGCGAGAATGTGTCCGCCAAGGAGGTGGAGACGGTGATCGACGGGGTGGACGGCGTGGCGGAATCCTCGGTGGTGGGCGTGCCGGATCCCAAATGGGGGGAGAAGGTGGCGGCGGCCGTGAAACTGGCGCCGGGCGCCGGGGTGTCCGCCGACGCCATCATAGCGGC
>JAABTD010000276.1 GCA_011390065.1 Desulfobacteraceae bacterium | reverse complement strand
AGGAAGAGCCCTCCGGCGAAGAAGAAGCCGGCGAGCTGGACCTTGAATTGGATCTGGACGAAGAAGAATCCGAAGAACTCGATCTCGAACTGGAGATAGAGGAAGAAGAAGTGGTCGTCGCCGAAGCGTCCGCTGACGCATCCGACGAGCTGGATTTCGACCTCGATCTCGAGGAAGAGCCGTTCGGCGAAGAAGAAGCCGAAGAGCTGGACCTTGAATTGGATCTGGAGGAAGCGGAAGCAGCCGAAGCGCCTGCTGAAGAGAGCCCGGAATTTAACCTGGACTTCGATTTAGGTGAGGAAGCGTCCGAAGAAAAAGCCTCTGATTTTGATTTGGATATTGATCTGGAAGAAGAGGAAGAATTCGCCGAAGAAGCGGAATCGGATGATTTCTCTTTTGACCTTGACTTTGAGCCCGAATCAGCTGAGAAGGCGGTCGAGGAAGAGGAAGACGATTTTGAATTCAAGCTGGACCTGGAACCGGAAGCCGAAGAAGCGGAAGGCAATCTGGCCATGTCCTCAGAAGATTTGGATATAGATCTTGATTTAGAAGATGATGCGGCCAAACCTCCGGGCAGCGATGACACCACTATTTTTACAATGAATCTCGATGAAGACAAGGTCGTCGGGGATGAAGATGATTTCCAGTTCGAATTTGAGATGGAAGAAAGGGCGGAAGACGAAGACGAAGTCGGGTTGACTCAAGTGTACGACATGGGAATTCCTTCGGAAGAGGCCGGAGAAGACCTCCTCTCCGGCGACGAAACGATCGTTGCCGGCATGGACGATGAGATGGAAGATGTTTCAGAATCCGACCTGGCCACCATTGTGGAGGAATTCGATCAAAAGGATGCTGAGGAAGCGTCTCCTGCAAAGGCAACCACCGCGCCAATGCCGGAAAAAGCCAAAGGCAAATCCCGGCGTAACTTCCTGCTGGCCCTGTTGCTTCTCGGCGGCGGCGGATATGGTCTTTATGCATTGCGGGACAGCCAAGCCGTTCAAGGACTGATGGGCATGGCCGCCAAAATTCCCTTTGTGGGAGATTTCATTCCCACAGACGACGGAGCGATCCTGCCGCTCAACGACAGCATATCCGGCCGATTCGTCAACAACTCCAGCGCCGGCCTGCTGTTCGTGATCACCGGCGAAGCGAGAAACGATTTCAGAAACCCGCGGGATTTTATCAAGGTTACGGGAAGGCTTTTCACCGAAGGGAAAACCCTCGCCAAAGAAAAAACCGTGTTCGCAGGCAACATTCTCACGGATATGGAATTAAGCGATCTGAACACAGACATGATCAACGATCGGCTTTTGAGACGATCGGGCGACCAGGGGAACAACGTCAATATCCAGCCCGGTCAGACCGTACCCTTCATGGTCGTATTCTCTGATCTGCCGGAAGATCTCGATAAAATGGAGGAATATTCCGTTGCATCCGCCGGTTCTCAGCCGGCGCAGTGATCCTGCAAAAAAACCGTCAAAGTCATTTTTTTCACTTGACGAAACGGTTTTTGGCAGCTATTATTCCGGTTTGAAGTTTGGGCGGAAAGCCTGAACCCAGATCTGATCATGGCGATGTAGCTCAGGTGGTCAGAGCATACGGCTCATATCCGTAGTGTCCGGGGTTCAAATCCCTGCATCGCCACCAAAAAAACAATAAAAGGCGCAATCTCAAGAGGTTGTGCCTTTTTTTATTCCCGCCAGGCGCCCATAGGGCGCCGGTTTCGTCCTTTGGCGACGAAACAAAAACCTCACCGGAAATGACTGAAAAAAAAGGGAACCCATCTGAAACAGGTTCCCTTTTTCTCACCAGCAAGCGGGCGCGCCCGCTATTTTTTAGGCGCCGTCCGGAAACAGCGGTCTAGGTTTCGATTGCCTCCAGCTTCCATTGCTGGGAGCCGACAGGCCGGGCAAAGGTCCATTCTTCTTCGAATTTGACCGGATTTTCAGGATCTCCCTTGATGACGCGGCCCGTGGATTCTTCCACCGTGTAATCCAGGAGATTGGCGGTGAATTTAACCACGACAAACATTTCATCGTCTTCCACGCCGGCGTCGATCAGATCGACTTTGCGCACGGAGATATTCTCCAAACGGTTGATTTCGCCCTTTTCCTTCATTTCAGAAAAATGCATGTCGTATTCGCCGAGAAGCTGGTTGCCGACCCAGTCCACCAGGACGCCGGCATCCCGCCGGGTCCAGCCGGCCTGGATTTTAAAAAACATGTCCTGGGCCACTTCCTTGAATTCTTCCGGATTGAAGTCGTCGTCCACTTCCCAGATCTGTTTGACGCCGCTGACCAACGGGTCTTCTTCCCGGGCATCCGGATCAGGGGCCGACATCCCGGCGCCTGAAAAAAGTTGCCGGGAACCGCCGGGGCCAGTCGCGGCCCCCTGTCCGGCGGCCAGGGCCCTGCGACGGGAAAACCAGCGGAACAGGAAAAATCCGAGCCCGGCAAACAGCAGAATCTCGAACAGGCCGATGCCGCTGCCGCCCATGCCGCCGCCGGCATGGGCCATGCCGCCGAAGAGCATGCTGCCCAGAAATCCGCCCATGATGCCGCCCGCCAATCCGCTTCCAAATCCGCCGGTCCGGGGCGTCGTCGGCTGGGCGGTGGTCGGTTTGGCCGCCGGTTTGGACGTTGTCGGGGTCCTCTTAAAAGAGCGGCCGCCCCCCCTGGAGCGGGCCTCGGCCAACTCCGCAAACCCGACCGTTAAAAAAAGCCCGATGGTCAGCAGGGCTGCCGCCATCAATTTTGTTCTGGAAACCATCATTTTTGCCTCTCCTTTTTTTACACAATGAATGTTGCGTCCTCTGGGGCGTCGATCGATGCCCCGTTGATGTTGCCTGTCGGATGAAATTGGGTACAAATATCAGAGAAAAACCGCGATTTCAAGCAGGATCGGATGAAGGCGCACGATTTCGGATTTTGGGTTTACAAGCCGGAGCGATGGGTATATGGGTCTCGACGTCGAAGCATCAACTCATTTTTGACTTCTTCTCTGGATTCATTGATGGCGGCGACGATCTCTTTTTTAAACTCTTTTCTGTTGACGATTTCCTCGATTTCCAGAAATGCCTTGTCCAAGGCCAGTCCCGCGGATATCCCGCCGACCGCCCCGCCGATTGCAGCGCCGATGGCCGTCCCGAGCCCGGGAAAGATCGATCCGATTGTCCCGCCGACAGCAGCTCCGGCCCCGGCCCCGGCTGCGCTGCCCACTACTTTTTCGCCGACCAGTTTGGCAATGGTTTTGGCCGCCAGTTTAACGCTCGATTTGCTCATGATCTTGGCAACGATTTTGGTTGAAATATAGCTCCCGGCAAGAATGCCGCCGCCGGACGCACTCGCTGCTCTGACCTTCAAATCGATGAAATCCTCATGTTGGGCCAAGGCCTTGAACGGTTGATGAAAAGCGTGAATGTCATACGATTGAACGTCGTCCTCGCGAACCCGGTGTTCCTCGATGATCTTTTGAGACGCGGTTTTGAACTGCGCCATCAACGCTTCGTTCTCCCGGAGCATCTGGTCCATCATTTCGGCGATATGCCGGGAAGGGTTGTTTTTTTGAATATGTTCGGTCAGTTTGCTTTCCATATAGTCGTCGATGTCGCCGGTCATCATGTTCCCAAGTCGCAGATATTCAGCCGTGAGGCTGTAGTACCAGTCCAGAAATCCATCCACATTGGCGATCATCATGTCATGGGCCTTGTCGATGCCCATTTCGATTTTCCGGTCGGACATGTCCCGGGCCTGCCGGATCAAGGAAATTTCCAGGTCCTTCAGTTTGGCGATGGCGCCCTGCCGGACCCTGTATCCGTCAATCACCTCCACGACGGTTTTTCGCGGCAGATCCAGGTAATCGAACACTTCCTCGTTGTGGCTCAGCCAGTTGTTGACATTGATGACAAGCGGCAGATAAACGAATAAAAGCACGAAAGAAAAGAGGAACGAAACCATAAAAACCGCATTTTGAGCGTCCTTTTTCCCGTCCTTCCCGTCGGAAAACGGTAAAAACGATTTTGCCACTTCTTTCCCCGGCAATGAGCACAGGGCAAAAACCGACATGATAATCAGGAACACAAATCCTTCCGCAACCAGGATGGGGATGGCCAGCAGCAAATATTTTCCGCTTAAAAGAGAGAGACCATACGCGACAACGCCGTCGAAAAGCGCGACTTTGTCCGCGATGACATAAGCGATCGGGCAGGATATCAAACCGGCATAAGCGCCGGCCCGGGCGTTGACGGCCTGATCCAGCGTCGAGAATGAAAACCGATATTCTCCCAGAACATACAGTACCGCCGGGAATACGACAATCATGATGAGGGAGGTCAGCGCCACGGTAAACCGCAGCGCATAAATATTGACAAATTCTTCGTTCAGTTCCTTTTGCATCCCCTGCTTCGATACGCGGAAAAGGGCATAAAAAACAGGGAGGGCGACACTCAGCGCCAGCCATTCCTTTGGGGAAAATCCGAACATCTTGACCAGCGCGACCATGGAAAACGCCAGGGAAAACAACGCCCAGAAAACATAGAGAAAAACCCGTTTTGACAACAGGTTGTAGATCAACCCTCTGCGTTTGAATTTGATTAAATTCAAACGCTTGATCATCGTGACCTTGTAAAATTGAAAAATGGAAACGCAGGTTGCAAAAATGAAGGCGACAATGGGAAATGTTGCCGCCGTGTAAAATGCCGTCAGTTTTGCAGCCAGAAAAATCATGAGCAACGTCGCCGCTAAAATCACGGCCTTATTTTTTATAAAATCGTTTGTTTTCCACATAAATCCTGCCTTGTTCCATGGCTTGAATCGCCCCCGGCTCGAACCGGAGCGATCTTCCTGACAGACTTATTCGAGCATTGTTGCGATTGCAACAACCTGTCTTAGGCGAATTGCTGGAATAATTATACCAGCCGAAGGTCCATGCCTCCACGGGGATGTTCGATAGCGCGTGGGCCTGAGCGGATTTCAGCGCTTCAATCTGATCCTGAAAATGATCCAAAAAGCCAGTCATGTTTATCCGACGTCCCCGCCCCTTTTTGGGCTTTATGGATGGCGTAAAGTCGGGCCGCCCGCCCGAAGGGGATGCAGTTCGCCCGTAAAAAATCAACGATTTCCTGGAGAGGCGCTTCGGAGAATATCACATCGACGGCGTATCGTTCGACGGGGTTCAGGCGGGTTTTGAAAAACAGCGCCTTAACGGCTTGAGGTCCCAGGTGCTTTTGGCGATCCGAGATGGAGTTGTTGATGGTTTCCGGGAGCATCGATGTTGTCTCCGCGATGGTTCAATTTCAAACGGTCCATTGACGAACAAACGATACCACCGGGCGGGTTTTTCTTCAAGTATTCAACCCTGACCTACGAGGTTTTGGAAACCTCGTAGGTCTTAAATCCCTCGAAACGGGGCAACCTTCCCGACGAAAAACGCTGTTTATAACGGATGTTGGGAAGTCCCAATTCTCATTCTGATTGACCGATATTCAAACCCCGAAGGGGTTAGACATACCAGCCCAGGGCAACGCCCTGGGGTTTTGGCAATATCTGTAAAAAGCCCTGAAAGGGCGCGACATTCAAATGTATTTTGCCCAAATATGGGCAAAAACATATGCCGCCCTTACAGGGCTCAACGGTTTGATGACGCCGCCCCCAGGGCGATGCCCTGGTCTGGTATGTGACGCCCTTTCAGGGCCGCCCCCAAAATCCGTTATAACCAGGAAAAACGCTTTGTCTTCTGTTTATGATCTAGGTAGAGACGCAATGCATTGCGTCTCTACCGGCCGTGCGATGACCTGCCCGCCGGTCTTAAACCCCTCGAACCGTGACAACCTTCCTGGCCGAACCCCCATCGTAGAG
>JAABTD010000275.1 GCA_011390065.1 Desulfobacteraceae bacterium | reverse complement strand
CAATATGTCGGCAAGTATACGCTCTTTTACAACCACAACCATTTACCCGCGTCCATTCGGGCGGGCGCCGTTCGGGCCTTCGCCGGGGTGAGACCTCCCTCTGCTGACTTCCGCATGGCGGTCGGCCGCGATCTCTCGCAACCCAGTCCGTTTCCGGCTTCAGGTCGAAGTTTGTTCTCTCTGTTTGCCGCCTGGTTTCCCGGCGGCGCCACAATATCTCGACCATACCTTTGGAACGCACAACCATATCGAGGCGACGCATATGTAATGTCTGGATCTGCTTGAGCTATGAAAGCTCGATTATCGCTCGCCGATTAACTTAAGACCTTAATATGAAATAATAGAGGAAAAATATGGGAGAACCAGCAGAACAGAAAGCAACATATGATGATTTGTACAACGTGCCGGAAAACATGACAGGTGAAATAATTGACGGTGAACTGTATACGATGCCGCGGCCATCGCCAAAACATGCCAAGGTTACATCAGATTTAGGCGTTGTAATCGGTGCTCCATATAGATTTGGTCGTGGTGGTCCCGGAGGATGGATAATTTTGGACGAACCTGAAATCCAACTTGGTGAACACACGTTAGTTCCTGATATAGCAGGTTGGAAAAAAGAACGATTTCCATCATCTTTAATCACAAACTGGATTGAGGTCGCCCCGGACTGGATTTGTGAAGTTCTCTCTCCAAGTACAATACGTTTAGATAAGACAAAAAAAATGCCAATTTATGCTAAACATAATGTTAATTATCTTTGGCTGATGAATCCAATTGATAAAACTTTGGATGTATTCAAGCTGGTCTCGGGAGGATGGCATTTACTAAATGCTTTCGTTGAAAATGATAAAGTAAAAGCCAAACCATTCCAAGAAATTGAAATCAATCTTGCTGAACTCTGGTTGGAATAAAAGCGGATAGACCGCCGTTCTATAAACGAGGTTTTTATGTATCTGGCAAGGAAACGAGAAAAAGGCGTGCTCCACTACGCCATCCGCGAAACCTACAGCGACGGCGACTGCCTCCGCAGCCGCCACCTGTTCGATCTGGGCGCGGAGCCCTGGCGCTACGTGGTCTACCCCGGCGGCAACGCCTACTACATTCACGAAGAGGTCGAAGACACGGTCCGGTCCCTGGACCCCGAGGGGCCCGTCTACGAGCAGCTGGAACGGATCTTCTGGTTTTTCATCAAACCCGACATCCGTCATGCGGTGGAGCATTTCAGGCGCAGGGAAACCGAGATCCGGAAAGCCCGGACCGCCGATCGAAAGACCGACGATCGGGACTTCCATCTTTTCGACAAGCGCCGGGTCCACTTCCTGCGATTCGGTCAGATGGACCAGGGACGGATCGGCGCCGCGCCCCGGACGCTTTTCAAGGTGCTCCACCATAAATCCAGGGATGAAATCGAGCAGCACTTCCTCCACAGTGAAGGGATTCTCAAAGCCCACGAGCGAAAGGCCTACATATATGTGATTTTCAACATCCAGCGGTTTTTCACCGAATTGATCGCCAAAGAAATGCCCCAGGGCCTCGATCCGGCGGCGGTGGACGAACGGTTTCTGGAAGAAATCTGCCGGCTCAATGAAGACGATCGGTTCTGGGCGGGCATGGATGGCCACGATGCCGGGAAACTGCACGAATACCTGATTCGATATGTGACCATGTATTTCGACAATGATTACGGCAGAAGCCCTTGGCTGGCCGATTACTTCCGCCAGTTCATGGACAGCCGGAGACGCTATGCCCCGCCCTCTCCCCGGCCTTCGGTGAGCAAAGCGGAGGCCGCCGCCGTTTTCGGCGTCCGGAAAGACGAACTCCACGCCATGAGCCGCCGCGCCCTCGCCCGCCTCTACCGGAAAAAGGCCAGGGAATGTCATCCCGACGGAGGGGGCGACAGCAAACTTTTCATAAAACTGACCGAGGCGTATCATGCGTTGCTGAAACGGAAGGGATAACCCGCCGAAACGGCATTCCAACCCGAATAATGGCGAAAATGCAAAAAGCGTTCAACCCCTCCACCTTCTACCGACGCTGGACCCTGCGGGCCGCGATGGCATTTCTCCTCCTGCTCTTCCTCTTCGCCGGCCTTCTGCTCCTTTTCAAGACCGTCCCGCCGCCGTTGGACTTCTTGAGCGAAACCCTCGAAGCGCGCCTGGCCCGGGCGCTTCCCGGAGCCCGCCTCCAGATCGGCGCCATCCGGCTGGATTGGCCCTTCTGGCGAATCGAACCCCGAATTCAGATCACCGACCTGGTTCTTTCCGATTCGGACCGTCCGACGCTACAGCCGTTCAGGTGCGATCGGGTGAGCTTCACGCTCTCCATCTCTGATCTGTTAAGGCGACGGATCGCTCCCAGGCGGGTCGTCCTGGTCCGTCCCCGCCTGGATCTGGCCGTTGCTGAACATCTGCCCGACCTGACCACCCGGCCACAGGGTCCGGGGACCTTCCCTGCAACAAGTATCCGGGTAGTAGAGGGTCTTCTGCTGCCGCGGGCCGAAGGGGCGCCCGTCATTTCGCTTCCGGAAGCCCGGCTGGACATGGGTCCATCGGAGATGCGACTGACGTTGAGCGCCGCCCATTCAGGGGAAACCATGGACGTGGACGCCCGCCGCCGGACCACCGGAACCGGGGCCGCCCGGTTGGACATCTCCTTCGAGGGGCTCCGGCCCGCCATGCTGACGGCGCTGAGCGAGTCCTTCACCCATCTGGCAGGGGTCCGACTGCCGGTGAAGGGCCGGTGTTTCGCCCGTCAGAACAGCGATGGCCGCCTGACCCGCATCGACCTCCGGATCAGCGGCGGGGCGGGGCTTTTGTCCTATCCCTGGCTGGAAAGGGACCTGCCGGTGCAGGGGGCGTCTGCCGAGATGGAATGGCGCTTCCCCGACCCCCTGTTTCTGACATCCTGCAACATCGATTTCGAGGGACCCTCCCTGCATGTGACGGGTCCCATCGGCTGGAAGGACGGTCTGCCGATCCTGAATCTGACCGCTGAAGCCGCCGACATCGACATCGCCGATCTCTCCGCCTACTGGCCGAAACCCCTTGAGCCAAAGGTCCGCAGGTGGATGACAAACCATTTCATTTCCGGCAACGCCGCCAGCGCCAAAGCTCAGGTGTGGCTCACCCCCGAAGACCTCGGCAGATGCCGGATCCCCTGCAACACCCTTTCGGCCACGGTCGATTTTTCCGATGTCGTTCTCGATTATTTCCCGCCCATGCCGCCGCTCCGGGGCGCTTCCGGCAGGGCGGTGTTCAAGCGGGTGCGGCGTGGAGATCGATGTGACGGAAGGGTTTGCCGCCGACTCCCGGGCTGCCGGCGGCACGGTCCGGATTCTCGGATTCGCCGAGCATCCCACCCGAATGATCATCGATACGCAGGTAATCGGACCCATCACAGACGGTTTCGACGCCGTATCGAATCTGGAACCGGAGGGGTGGACGCCCATTTTCCAGGTGACCGGCGGCCGGGCCGATACCCGGCTTCGATTCGACTTCCCCCTGCAGAACGATTTCGACCCCGGCGCTTTTCAGGTGTTTGTGGACGCCCGGGCCGAAGGGCTCGACATCGACACCGTCTGGGGGATTCCGCTGACAAACGGCAATGCATCGATCCGATACCAAAACGGCGAACTCTCGGCAGAGGGAACGGCCTTTTCACACGGCGTGCCTCTGGCCATCAACTGGCGGAGCGATCTGCTCCGGGCGCCGGAAGACGATATGACGCTGACGGCGACAGGGGCCCCGGGCCGGGAGGCCTTTGCATCCTGGGGCATCCCTCTGCCGGACTTTATCAACGGCGCAATGCCGGCAACCGCCGAATTAAGCGTCCGGAACGGCCGCACCCGACTGGAGGCCCGGTTCGATCTCAGCCGATCCCGACTCGAGGCGGACTTTCTGGGATGGGAAAAGCCCCCGGGGGAAAACGCCACCCTGGCGCTGCGGCTGATGTGGGAGGACTCAGGCGCCGTCCGGCTGGACCAGGTGCATCTCTACGGGACCGATTTCCATGTGCTGGGATACGGCGCTTTTCCTGCCGGCGCCTCCCCTGCTCTCTGGCATCTGGGCCTGAAAGAAATCCATTTGAAGGCGAACCGGCTCACGGCCGATATCCGCCGAACGCCGGACGGATATGATGCGATGGTCAGAGGGTCCTTGTTCAACGCCATACCGCTTATGGAACGGAAACGGACCCCGGCCGATCTGCGGACCGTCGACGTTCCTCTCGATCTGCGTTTTGAGATCGACCGCATCCTGCTTCAAAACGGCGTCGAACTCCGGCAGGCTGACGGTCGATTCCAGCGAGGTCCGGACGGGGAAACGTCCATCTCCCTTCAGGGGACCACAGGTCCGGGCGAACCGGTGGAACTGGTGATAATCCCGGTTGAAAAAGGACAGCGCCTCCTGGCCGGCGCCGCCGACGCCGGGACTGTGGTCAAGGGCCTCGGGCTCTACTCCCATGCCTCGGATGGTCGCTTGACCGCCGACTTTCTGATCGATTTCGATGCGCGCCCATGGGCCTCCGGAACATTGAAAATAACGGAATTCAGCGTCCAGGAAGCGCCCACCCTGGTCAACATCCTCTCCATGGCCTCTTTTGATGGGGTCGTCAGAGGGCTGAGGCAACGGGGCGCCGCCTTCGACGATCTTCATGTTGCGCTTTCCCTGGACGACGGCGCGGCGACCATAAAGGAAGGGAAGATGGAGGGCGACGCCCTGGGCGTCACTTTCTCCGGCCGTTACGACATGAAGCGGCAGGAGATGGACATCGAGGGGATCGTCGTGCCCTTTAATCTGCTCAACAAGGCGATCAACGTCGTCCCTCTGGTGGGGAAAATGATCACCGGCAAGGGCATCATCGCCGTCAGCTACGCGCTCCGGGGGTCGCCGGCGTCGCCTGCCATTCAGGTCAACCCCATGTCCAGTCTGCTCGTGGGACGGCTGCGGAATCTCTTCGACCGATTCAACCCGAATGGGGATCCGGATTGAACGGACGGGAGGAATATGATATGCAAAGGACCATGTTCGAACCACCGATCATCAATCTTTCCCGTTCCAAACGACGCCCCGCCCATCACCCCCTGGCCGACGGCATGACCCGTCAGCTCTCGGCGTTCCACATCTTTGAAGGGCTTCGGGACGGCCTCTCCCATTTCTCCGGACCCAGCCGCGCAGCCATCGTCTTCGCCATCCGGCCGGAGGATCCCATGCGCATCTATGACCCCCAGAACCTGCTGCGGGGCCATGAACCGAAACTCCGGGAACTCTACATCGATTCCGAAGCATGGCGGCCCTCCGGGCCGATCATCGGCGCCATCCAGGGCAACAGCCACCCGTTTCCCGAAAAAAACCTGGGGCTGGCCGGCCTCATCTCCTTCGGGGGCCGATCCAGGTCCGTGGCCTATCAGATGTGGTTCACCGAGCACCATCCGGATATGTGTTCCATTGGACCTACGGAACGGTGGCTGGAACACGCAGTCTGGCTCCTCTCCCACGACATGCTAGCGGAAAACGCCTGTTACCTGGGGGCCTCCGGTTATGTGCTTCAGGAATATGCCGCCCATGCCGTCCGGGACCACATTGTGGATGAACTCAACCGAATCCTGGGCATGGACCTGCACTTGCGCATCTATCCGATTCTGGACGCTGTTCTGGGGATCTCCAAAACCCTGGAAGAAGGGGCCTGGCCCCGGGGACGGATGGCCTTTGTCCAGCCGAAATCCATGGACGAACTTGGTTTTCTGGCCAAGTTTCCGGACTATGAACGACCCAATCTGGACAATTTCAAACACGTCCGGAAGCTGCTTCAGGCGGTGGAGGGATCGGAGAACCTGCTGGCATCCGACGGCCGGTCCATC
>JAABTD010000274.1 GCA_011390065.1 Desulfobacteraceae bacterium | reverse complement strand
TCTTCCGATCTAGCTCAAGGAGGTGTTCGGGCTGAACGACATCAACGAGCTGCCCGTCTCCTACGACATCGCCTGGTATGAACAAAAGGCCGTGGCCGTGCTCCTGGCCCTCTTGCACCTGGGCGTCAAGGGCATGCGGCTGGGACCGACCCTTCCGGGTTTTCTGTCCCCCAACGTCGCCAAGGTCCTGGTGGAAAAATTCGACATCAAGCCCATCGGCGCGGTTCAGGAAGACATCGACGCCATGATGGCCGGTCATTAATGGCCGGATTGCATCTCCCACTGGCATCAAAAGACGGGCGAACATGAGAAACGTCATCAAGAAAATCCTGAAAGGGGCGTTGGCGGATCGTTGGACATCCGGATAAAGTCGCCGCCTGGGTGTTCAACAGTTCTCAACAAGTTGGCGACGTGACGGAGGACAGATATGCAAAGATCAAATGTCAGGAACCTGTTAGCGGCCATCGCCATCGCAATGTTGGGAGTGTCGGGTGGCGTTGCATGGGCTCACTGTGACACAGAGAGTGGGCCTACGGCGGTAGATGCGCGCAAAGCGCTGGAGACGGGTAGTTTCGATACCATAGCCATCTGGGTTGGAGAGAAACAAACACCGGAACTCCGGGACAGCTTTGAAGAAGCTCTTGCTGTTTACAAGATGGGCGGTAAGGCAAAGGAGCTTGCAGAGCGATATTTTATGTCAACCGCGGTTCGGCTTCACAGGGAGGCGGAAGGAATGTCGTTTACGGGGCTCAAACCCGCGCAGCCTCTTCCTCCGATTATCGCCAAAGCTGAAAAAACGTTGGAGGGCGGCAACTTGCAACCAATTACTGATCTACTTTCCGCGGAACTGCAAAAAGAAACTCAGAAGTGGTTTCAGAATGCTCTTGACGCCAAGAAGAACTATAAGGGCGAAAATGTGGAAGCCGGAAGAGAATGGGTTGACGCTTACGTTAAGTACGTCATTTATGTTAACGGTTTGTACAAGACGATTCAGGCCGGACCCGCCCACGGTGTCGGTGAATAAACCGGCCATTGAAACGTCATCAAGAAAATCCTGAAAGGGGCGTTGACGGTTCTACCGATCGCGGCGGCCATTTTGGCCGCCGCGTATCTGGCGGCCCACAAGCCGGGTTCCGCCCGGAAGCAGGGGGTGGAAGATGGGAAACGGCAAAAAGCGAGGCCAGGACATGATGCATCGAAAAAAACGGTCCGACGGAAAAAATCAAAGCCTTGAAACCATCGTCGCCGGCAACGGCGACATGGGGTTCGTTCGGGAAGTGGCAAAGCGCTCCGGCACGGACCTGAGCGCCTGCTTCCATTGCCGCTGCTGCGCGGGCGGTTGCCCCTTCATCGAGGCCATGGACTATGCGCCCCACGGCGTCATCCGGCTGGCGCAACTGGGGATGCGCGACGAGGTGCTCCAATCCGCCACCATCTGGACCTGCGTGGGGTGCCACACCTGCTCCATCGCCTGTCCCATGGCCGTCGACATGGCCGCCGTCATGGACGCCCTGCGTCAGATCGCCATAGAAAGCGACGCCGCCATCGCCGAGCCCGACGTGCTCGATTTTCACCGGGAGGTGCTCCGGTCCATCGAACGGTACGGCCGCACCCACAAGCTGGAGATCATGATGCGCTACAAGGTCAAAACCCGGGACTGGTTCACCGACATGGACGTGGGCCTGCGGATGCTGGCCAAGCGGAAGCTGGATCTCATGCCGTCCAGGGTCCGGAACACCAAGGACCTGAAACGCATGTTTCGCGAAAACGCCGAAGGAGGGACCCCATGAGCCGATCCAAACGCATCCCGCTGTCCTATTTCCCCGGCTGCTCCATGGCGACCACCGCCAAGGAGAACAACCGGTCCCTCATCGAATTCTGCGAGCGGATCGGCTACGACATGATCGAAGTGCAGGACTGGAATTGCTGCGGCTCCTCCTCGGCCCACAGCGTCGACGCGGAGCTGGCCGAGGACCTTGCAACCCGCAACCTGACGCTGGCCCCCGAGGGACGGCCCCTGCTGGCCGCCTGCCCCAACTGCATGCTCCGGCTGCGCGGCGCCCAGCGCCACCTGGCCGAAGACCCCGAGGCCCAGAAACGGTGCGAAGCCCGCTGGGGCCGGCCCGTGGACCCGGACCTCAAGCTGATCCACTTCTTCGACCTGCTGGCCGGGGCCGACATGAAGGGCCTGAACAAGACGTCGCCGGGCCTCAAAGGGATGAAATTCGTCCCCTATTACGGCTGCATGCTGGCCCGGCCGCCGGCCATGCGCCACGAACCCAACCACCACGGGCTCATAGAGAAGATCCTCTCCGATTTGGGGGCCGAACCGCGCCGGTGGGGATACGGGGCCCGCTGCTGCGGCACCTTCCTCTCGGTGGTGCGGCCCGACGTGGTGGGGGCCATGGTGGACGCCATCTTCCGGAACGCGGCCGCCGCCGGCGCCGACTGCCTGGTGACCGCCTGCGCCATGTGCCACATGAACCTGGAGGTCCGGTCCACCCTCCAAAACCGGATCTCGGTCCTCCACTTTTCCGAGGCCCTGGCCCTGGCCACCGGCAAGGGGGAAGACAGGGACTGGTTCTCCCGCCACCTGGTGGACCCCCGGCCCATGTTGCGGTCCGCCCGGTTGATCGCTTAGCAAACTTTACAAAACCCTGTTCCTGGACTTCTTGCACTTGGGCGGAGGGGGATGCGACCGTGGCGGATGCCGCTCATACGGGCGGGTCGGAATGCCGGTTTATATCGTCGGCGGCGGGTTGCCCACGGTTCGGGCTGATTTAAGCCGGGCGACAAAAACCCTTTAGAACAGAGGGCATCCGACGGATCAAGACCCCTTTCGGTCTAACTCAGAGGGGCGTCGGGGCTCTGCAATTTGAAATTCCCTGGTAAAAAATATTGACAAAACTCTTATCAACATATAAATAATCGCTTGTATGTTGATAAGAAATCGTCTGAATTATCAAAACTTCGGCAAAATCGCCAAAGGGGAAATAAAGCATGTCTGAAAACGAACTATACGATTTGATCATTGTCGGCGGAGGTCCCGCAGGATTAACCGCCGGAATTTATGGAATGCGCGCGGCGCTGAAAACCGTTTTGATCGAGCGGGGCGTCCCCGGCGGACAGGTGGCCATCACAAAGGAAGTCGAGAACTATCCTGGTTTTATCGAAATAGGCGGCTTTGATTTGTGCGACAAATTTTTGCAGCACGCCAAACACTACGATCTCCAAATCATCGAAAAAGAAGCCGTCGCCACGGAGCCCGGCATCGAGTGCCATGGGGTGCGTCTGGCCGACGGCGCCGTGCTCAAGGCCCACGCGGTCATTCTGGCCGCCGGCGGCGTGGCCCGCAAGCTGAACATCCCCGGCGAGGATCAAAATTTCGGCAAAGGGGTTTCATACTGCGCGACCTGCGATGGGTTCTTTTTTCGCGACAAAACCGTCGCGGTCGTGGGCGGGGGCGACACCGCGCTGGAAGACGCGCTTTATCTGTCAAAGATCGCCCGCAAGGTCTATCTCATCCACAGGCGGGACGCCTTCCGGGGCAGCCGCATCCTTCAGCAAAGGGTTTTCGAGGAACCACGGATTGAAATCGTTTACAATACGGTTGTGACCGCCATCGACGGAGACGACAACGGGGTCCGTCACATCGCCCTGAAGGACACGCAAACCGGGGCGCAACGACATATCGATACCGAAGGCGTTTTCATTTTTGTCGGCTTTTCGCCCAATAATCTGCTCGTTCCCGCCGGGATCAAGATGAATCGCACCGGTTATGTCCTCACGGACGAAAAATGCGAGACGGATATTCCGGGTATTTTCGCGGTGGGCGACCTCCGACAAAAATACGCCAATCAGATTGTGCTCGCCGCCGCGGACGGGTGCATGGCCGCCCTGGCGGCGGCGCACTATGTCGAAACCCGCAAAAGCGGTTCCACATGTCAACCCGATGGTCTCGGACATGAACAGCGCGCAAAACAAGTTGTCCAATAACGATGCGGGCCGCGGACAGACAATCCGCGTCGGCGCTTCCGCGTCAAGATGCGAGTTGACGAAGGACGATCTCCAAAGCGCCGCCTTTCTGGCCAAGAGCCTGTCCGACGGCAACCGGTTAAGAATCCTGCTGCTCATCAGCGGGGGCAGGAAATCGGTATCGGCGATTGTCGAGGCCCTTGATCTGTCTCAACCGCTGGTGTCGCATCATCTGAAAGAGTTGAAGCGATCTCTGATGGTCAAAGTGGAGCGCGAGGGTCCCTTTGTTTACTATGAACTGGCGGATGAGAGAATTTTGAGCGCGTTACAAATCCTGAGCGACGTGGCCGCGGATCTGTTGTCCGGCAGAAAATTGTTTTGAATGGAAAGAGGATGGATCGGTCGTATGGACAAACTGTTTGAAATCATTTCCCGGATGGCGCCGGAAGAGGCCCTGTCGGAAATCACCGGGGTCATCGGGAGGCTCTTGCAAGACCTGGACCCCGACGCGCGCGAACGGTTCCTGATGAACCTTATCGGGCAGGCCGAAGGCGACAAGGTCTCCGGCATGGTGCATTTGTGACTGGCCGAATGCATGGGCGAAGGTGTCGACCCAACGCAGATGTGCCAAAGCCTGGTGGATAAAGTCGCGCGGTCCGAACAACTGCTGGCGATCGCCGAGTCCGACGTGCTGGCGCTGTTCGAGGACTGGCTGGATGAACTGGAGGCGGAGACGCAAACGCTGATCAAAACCCACGGCCCGTTGGATGATAAAACGCTGGCCGGGAAACTGGGCTTGTCCCGCAAAGGGGCGGCGTTTCTGCTTTCAAAACTTGAGAGAAAAGGAAACGGGTTTAGTTGAAAATGAAAAAACACATACCTTCTCTTATCGCCCTGACCGCCGTGATCATCACCATCGCATCCGTCTGGTACATCCATCGCCCCGTCGCGATCGAGCAAAGCACCTGGGAGGACGTGCTGGCCGAGGCGGAAGACGGCGGTTATCAGCTCATTTCCACAGAGGCGCTCGCCGACCGCTATCTCAAAGGATCGCCGGCCCCTTTGGTGATCGACACGCGCCAGGAGTGGGAATACCGCACCGGGCACATCGAGGGGGCGATCAATTTTCCCATGGAACCCACATGGTGGGCCCGGTGGCGCAAGGCCGGCGACCTGGAAGATGTTTTGGGGTCGGACAAGGATCGCACGCTGGTCTTTTACTGAGCGGGCCTGACATGAGTCCGCAGCGACTCGGCGGCCCGGGTGGCCGTATCACTGGGGTATAAAAACGTCTATCGCGATCCTTACGGTTTTCCAAAATGGCAGGAACACGGGCTGCCCATCGCAAGCAGCCCGGCGGGGTTGGCGGAACCGATCGGGGCAGATCCGGGTCCGGCAACCGGACAATCCCTTCAGGGTTGGGCCATGCTCTGGACGCTGCTCGGCATTTTCGCCGGCGGGCTCGCCCTGAACCTGACGCCGTGCGTTTATCCCATGATTCCCATCACGGTGTCGTTTTTCGGGGGACGGGCGACCGGGGACAAGCCCGGCCAGACCCAACTGGTTCTCCATGGCATATGCTATTTGATGGGCCTTGCCCTGATCAATTCAACGCTGGGGGTCACCGCCGCGCTCACCGGCGGGTTGATGGGCGCCATGCTGCAAAACCCCGTCGTGCTGGCCGCCGTGGCCGTTGTCCTGCTCCTGTTCGCCGCCAGTCTTTTCGGACTTTGGGAGCTGCGCATGCCGGGTTTCCTGACCCAGGCCGCCGGCAAGTCCTATTCCGGGTACTTCGGCAGCCTGTTCATGGGCCTCACATTAGGGGTCGTGGCCGCCCCCTGCATCGGTCCCTTCGTGCTGGGGCTGCTGACCTGGGTGGCCGGCATGGGCAGCCCCTGGCTC
>JAABTD010000010.1 GCA_011390065.1 Desulfobacteraceae bacterium | reverse complement strand
GAGCATACCGGGGGCGTCTGGCACGGATATTTGTCCGGCATCGGCCCGGAGCAGCGCTACGGGTTTCGGGTCCATGGCCCCTGGAACCCCGCTGCGGGCCATCGGTGCAACCCGTCCAAGCTGCTTCTGGATCCCTATGCCCGTGCTGTGGAGGGAATGCCCCGGTGGCATGCCGCCCTTTACGATTATGATCCCGTCGACCTGTCGGGGATGACCCCCAACAGGGAGGACAGCCTGCCGTATGCCCCCCGCTCCGTTGTAATCCACCCGTGGTTCGACTGGAGCGGGGATCGCCCCCCCGACACCCCCCTGGACGAGACGGTCATCTATGAACTCCATGTCAAAGGGTTTACGGCCCGCCACCCCGACGTGCCCCCGGAAATCCGCGGAACCTATGCAGGCCTGGCCCATCCGGCCGCCCTCGATCATCTGAAACGGCTGGGGGTCACTGCCGTGGAGATCATGCCCCCCCATCAGTTCATCCAGGATGCCCGACTGCAACACCTGGGGTTGCGCAATTACTGGGGGTACAACACCATCGGGTTTTTCGCCCCCCACAACGAATACGCCGCGGCCGGGAACCCCCAAGGCGTGGTTCATGAGTTCAAGGCCATGGTCATGGCCCTCCACGAGGCCGGTTTGGAGGTGATCCTGGACGTGGTTTACAATCACACCGCCGAAAGCGACCATGCCGGCCCCATGCTCTGCTTCAAAGGGTTCGACAATCAGGCCTACTATCGGCTCCAATCCGACGATCCCCGGCAGTATGTCAACCACACCGGCACCGGGAACACCATCAACGCCCGTCACCCCGTGGTGCTCCAGCTCATCATGGATTCTCTCCGGTACTGGGCAACGGAGATGCATGTGGACGGCTTTCGCTTCGACCTCGCGCCGGTGTTGGCCAGAGAAGCCCACGGCATGGACTGGCTGTCGGGATTTTTCGACATCATCCGGCAGGACCCGGTGATCCGGCGGGTCAAACTCATCGCCGAACCCTGGGACCTGGGAGAGGGGGGGTACCAGGTGGGAGGGTTTCCACCCCAATGGTCGGAGTGGAACGATCGCTTCCGGGACGTCGTGCGAGACTACTGGCGGGGGATCGGAGGCGGATTGGGGGGCTTTGCGACCCGGCTCATGGGAAGTCCCGACATCTATGCAGCCACCCGACGCCCCCCCCAGGCGACCATCAACTATGTCGCGGCTCATGACGGATTTACCCTCGAAGATCTGGTCTCCTATGAAAAAAAGCACAACCGGGAAAACGGTGAGAACAACCGCGACGGCCACAACGACAACCGTTCCTGGAACTGCGGGACCGAAGGGAAGACGGACGATCCGGGAATCCAGGCCCTGCGGCGGCGCCAGAAACGAAATTTTCTGGCCACCCTGCTCATCGCCCAGGGAATTCCCATGATTCTTTCGGGGGACGAGATGGGGCGGACCCAGCGGGGCAACAACAACGCCTATTGCCAGGACAACGATCTGAGCTGGCTCCAGTGGACATCCGCGGATGAGGAGCTGATCGCCTACACCACCTGTCTGATCCGGCTGCGCCGGCGCCACCCCGTCTTTCGCCGGCGGCGGTGGCTCCGAACGGACACGGCGAATCCGGATGTCCGCTGGTACCGTCCCAACGGAGAACCCATGACCGAAAACGACTGGGGCAACGGCTACGCCAAATCGATCCAGGGGTTTTTATCCGGCGACATGGGGTACATGGACGCCAGTGGCGAGCCCCTGTCCGACGACGATTTCCTCGCACTGTTCAATGGGCATGGGGAAGAGATGACTTTCCGCCTGCCGATGGATCTGGGAGGGGGCTGGCGGCCCATACTCGATACCCGGGATGGGAAAATCCCGGCCCGGCTCCGGGACTGCCGGGCCGGGGAAACGATCCCGGCGGTCGCCCACAGCATCGTGATCCTGCAGCGCGGCGGGTAACCCGCCGGGTTGTGGAGGATCATTTATGGGGGATCATCCCGCGGGCCGCTTCTCCAATGTTTCGCCCGGACCCTTTTCCGCCGCCATGTCCTCGGCGGGCCCGACGCCGCCGGACATCCGCTCCAGACACATGACGATGCCGAAACCGAACAGGGCCAGCAGAACCGCCGGAACCAGGTAGGGATCCCGACCGGCGACCTCCAGGTAATCGAAGGGAAGGATGTTTCGGGTCACCAGGGGCTTGATCTTGCCGCTGTGGGAGGTGAAGGTCTCGATGGTCTCCTTCCACGGCCAGACCTTGTTGAGGGAGCCGATCATGATGCCGGTGAGAAAGGCCACGGTCAGGTCGTGGAACCGCCGCAGCATCCAGTGAAGCAAATGGGAAAAGGAAAGCAACCCTACGGCCGCGCCCGTCGAAAAAATCAGGATGACCGAGAGATGGAAATCCCGCAACGCCCCCAGAACGTATTCGTATTTTCCCAGCAGCAACAGGATAAAAGAGCCGGAAATGCCGGGCAGGATCATGGCGCAGATGGCGATCATCCCTGAGAAGAACACGAAGACCGCCGAGATCGGGGTTTCAGCCGGCGTGATCACCGTTACGGCATATCCGAATCCTGTCCCCAGGAGGACCGAGAAGAGGACGAAGCCTTTCCATCGGGAGATCTTCCGGCCCACCATCAGGGCCGAGGCGACGATCAGTCCGAAGAAAAAGGCCCAGAGCATTTCCGGATAATGGACCAGCCAGTAGAGGATGATCCGGGAGAGGAGCACCAGGGCGGTGCCGATGCCCGCAAGGAGCACGGCAAGGAACGGGCCGTTGACATGGCGCCAGAAACCCGGAAAATCTTTCCGGCTCAGCAGTCTGAGGGCGTCTCCATTAAAGGAGCGAATGGCGTCGATCAGTTCTTCGTAGATGCCCGAGATGAAAGCGATGGTGCCGCCCGAGACGCCGGGCACGGCGTCGGCCCCGCCCATGGCGATCCCTTTGAGATACAGAAACACGGTTTTTTTCAATGATCCTCCTCTTTCCAGCCGTCGCGGCCCACCAGTTTGACGAAACGGCAGCCGCCCAGGGAGGTCTGACGGATTCCCCCCTGATCCTTATGGATTTTGGTCAATTCCTGAGAGTATTTATTGCCTACCGGGATGACCATCCGGCCGCCCACCGACAACTGAGCGATGAGATGGCGGGGAATGGCGGGGGCCCCGGCGGTGACGATGATGGCGTCAAAAGGGCTTTTCTCCGGCCAGCCGGCGGTGCCGTCGGCCAGACGGGTCACGATATTGTCGTATCTTAGTTCCGCAAACAGATTGCGCGCTTTTTCATACAGGGATTCGATCCGTTCAATGGTATAGACCCGGTAGGCGATCTGCGCCAGCACCGCCGCCTGGTAACCGGATCCGGTGCCGATCTCCAGCACCCGGTCGTCCTCGTCCAGTTGAAGGGCCTGGGTCATCTCGGCCACGATAAAGGGTTGAGAAATGGTCTGCTTGTCCCCGATGGGGAGGGGAAAGTCGCCATAGGCCTGGTCCATGAGCGCCTCGTTCACAAACAGGTGGCGCGGAACGATTCGCATGGCGTCCAGGACCTTGGGGTCGGTCACGCCACGGGATTCGATCTGCTTGCGAACCATCTCCTCCCGTTGTCGTTCAAATTTGACGGCATCTTTTTCCATAGAAGTTTTTCTTAATGAATCAAAAGGTTTTCATTAATTTTCGGGCTTCAACTCTTTTCTATTAAAGTAGAATTTTCTTGATTTTACAATAAAATAATCCATAAAACCTGAGCTTTGGGTCACTCCGAAGCCAACAGGATCCGCATCGCCCCATGCACAGCACCAAATATTTGATCATCGCTTTCATCCTCACGGTCCTCATCACCATTTCAGGCGCCCTCGGCTATATGTTCATCGAGGGATGGGGGGTTCTGGACGCGCTTTTCATGACCATTATCACCATCACCACAGTCGGGTACGGCGAAGTGCAGCCCCTGAGCAGCCTCGGCCGGGTCTACACCGTCGGGCTGATCCTGGTGGGGTTCGGATTCTTTGTTTATGTGGCGGGGGCCGTGGTGCAGTTCATGGTGGAAGGTCAGATCAGGGACATATTGGGGAGGCAGCGATTGAACAGAAAAATCGACCGGTTGAAAGATCACTATATCGTATGCGGATACGGGCGGATCGGGCGGGTGCTGTGCAAGAAGCTCCGCCGGAAGCCCATCGATCTGGTGGTCATCGAGAGCAATCCCGACCTGGTTCCACAGATGGAAAAAGACGGCTTCCCTTACATTTCCGGTGAAGCATACAGCGAGGCCAACCTTCAGAAAGCGCGCATCGAGCATGCCAAGGGCGTCATCGCAGCCCTGGGGACCGATGCGGACAACGTCTTTCTGGTCCTCACCGCGCGGCAGCTCAACCCGGATCTGAACATCATCGCCCGGGCCGGCGACAAGGCTTCCAAGTCGAAGCTGATCGCCGCCGGGGCCAACCGCGTGGAATCCCCCTATGAGATGGGCGCGGCCAGCATGGCCCAGCGGATCCTCCGGCCCACCGTGACGAGTTTTCTCGACCTGGCCCTGTCGGACAAGCCCACGGACATTCAGATGGAGGAGATACCGGTGAGCGCCCATTCTCATCTGGTGGGGGTGATGCTGAAAGATTCGGGAATCCGTCAGGACTACAACCTGATTATCGTCGCCATCAAGAAACCGGACGGCTCCATGCACTTCAATCCGTCTCATCTGGCCGCCCTCAACATCGGGGACACGGTCATCGCGGTGGGGGAAGACGTGAACCTGCAGAAGCTGGAAAAGATACTCAACCCGAAGGAGGAGGCTGCAAGCTGACGCCCTCGCCGTCAGATTCTGTAGATAATCCGCTCTTCGGTAATGATGATGTCCACCGACTTGTCGTGGGATTCCGAGGGTATCTGGCTCAGAAGCTGGCCTTCCAGGGCCAGGGCGACTTTACGCGTGGTGGCGGGGAGTCTGGGAATCAACCGGTCGTAATAGCCGCTTCCCCGGCCGAGCCGCCCCCCTTTTTCATCGAAAGCGATCCCCGGCACGACGGCGATTTCGATGCATTCCAGCGGCACCTTCTTGCACCGTTTCGGATCGGGCTCAAGGGTCTCGACCGCCCCGGACCGGAGGTCCCGTTTCAAATCGTCCACCTTCATCAGCGCCAGCTTGCTGTTTTCCTTTCCCCGCAGGGGTAGGATCACGATCTTGTGCTCGGCCCGGCATCGTCTTAAAATATTTTCGGAGTCGAGTTCGCCGGGGCCGTGAATGTAAAGCAGAGGAATCCGGGCCTCCTGAAAATTGGCAAAATCAAAAAGCCGCTCTTCGATCTGCCGTCGTTTTTCCGCCAGATCCGCTTCGGAAATCGACGCCAGCATTCTTGCCATCTCTTCCCGAATTTGACGCTTCGCTTCTTGGATTTCCTCCATGTGTCTTCTCCAGCATCGGTTTCAGTATGTTGATCTCCTACCATACACGCAAACAAGGATAGAAGTCAACTTATAATAATCATTGACTAAACATACCACCCGTGGTAATGCGTCAAGGATAAGCCGGGGACATGGCTCCGACCCATGAACCTTGCCGTGAAAGAACACCCACTCGCCACCACAGATAGGATTCGGTTATGCTGGAAATCAAGTATGTGAGACAGAACCTGGAGACCGTCCAGAACGCCCTCCGGAACCGGGGGGATGCGGTCGATCTTGCGACCTTCGATGCGTGCGACGCCAAGCGGCGGGAGGCCCTGACCGAAATCGAGGCGCTTCGCCACCAGCGCAACGTGGTCTCCGAAGAGATCGCGGAAAAAAAGAAAAAGGGCGAAGACGCCGAGGACCGGGTGCTGGAAATGCGGGCGGTGGCCGGCCGGATCAAGGAGCTGGAAAAAACGCTGGGCGAACACGAGGCGACGCTTTCCGAAATCCTCATGGGGATCCCCAACATCCCCCACGAGTCGGTCCCGGTGGGGAAAGACGAAACCGAAAACACCGTGCTCAAAACCGAAGGAACCCTTCCGGTCTTCGATTTCGAGCCCAAGGCCCACTGGGACATCGGCGAGGGGCTGGGCATCCTCGATTTCGAACGGGCCGCCAAGATCACCGGGGCGCGGTTTCCGCTCTATTTCGGCGCCGGCGCCCGACTGGAACGGGCCCTCATCAACTTCATGCTCGACATCCACACCAACGAGCACGGCTACACGGAGGTCCTGCCGCCCTTCATGGTCAACCGGCAGACCATGACCGGCACGGGCCAGTTGCCCAAATTCGAGGCGGATCTGTTCAAGCTGGACGGGTGGGACTATTATCTCATCCCCACGGCGGAGGTTCCCGTGACCAACATCCACCAGGGCGAAGTGCTCGACGCCGACGACCTGCCCATCTACTACACCGCTTTCACCCCCTGTTTCCGGTCTGAGGCCGGCTCTTACGGCAAGGACACCCGGGGCCTCATTCGCCAGCACCAGTTCAACAAGGTGGAACTGGTCAAGTTCGCTGATCCGGAAACCTCCTACGACGAACTGGCGTCGCTGCTGGTCCAGGCCGAAACGATCCTCCGGCGGCTGAACATCCCCTATCGGGTCATCACCTTGTGCACCGGCGACCTGGGGTTCTCCTCGGCCAAGACCTACGACATCGAAGTCTGGATGCCGGCCCAGGGCGTCTACCGCGAAATCTCGTCGTGCTCCAACTTCGAAGATTTCCAGGCCCGCCGGGCCAACATCCGGTTCAAGCGGAAGGGCAAGAAGGGGACCGAGCTGGTGCATACGTTAAACGGCTCCGGCCTCGCCGTGGGCCGGACGGTGGCGGCGATTCTGGAAAACTTCCAGGCAGAGGACGGGTCTGTGACGATTCCCGAGGCGTTGCGGGAGTATATGGGAGGGACAGATATAATTGAGCGGTAATATTTAACGACTGATCGATGACATGCGGAATCGGACAGTCTTCGAACAACCGCTTGCTGCTCGTTTCATATGACGTTATTCCGAATACAAGACCCCATAGGAACCACCCCATGAGCGTAGATGATTTCCCAGAAGACATCCGGCCCCACATCATCCCCGACCCGTCGGGCCAACTCCGTTACCGCTGCCTGGGCTGCGAAGCCGAACATTCCATCGAGAAGCTGCTCTACACCTGCCCCGACTGCGGCAAGGTGCTGCTCATCGAGGACGGCGACTTCGACCGGCTGAAAGCGATTCCCGGCGCCGTCTGGCGGCGGATCTTCGATTATCGCCGGATGCTCAAGATTCCGGCGATGAAGGGGATCTACCGGTACCACGAACTCATCGGTCCGGTGCTGCCGCTGTCGTCCATCGTCTATCTGGGCGAGGGGCACACGCCCGTGGTGGAGGCCAATGGGCTTTTGCGGGAAAAAGCCGGCATCCGGTTTTTCTTCAAGAACGACGGCCAGAACCCCAGCGCCTCCTTCAAGGATCGGGGCATGGCCAGCGCGCTGTCCTACATCCATTTTCTCGTGAATACCGGAAAGGTCTCGGATGTGCTGGCCATCTGCGCCTCCACCGGCGACACGTCGGCGTCGGCGGCGCTTTACGCCGCCTATCTCAAACCCCACATCAAATCGGCGGTGCTCCTCCCCCACCAGAAAGTGACGCCCCAGCAGCTCTCCCAGCCTCTCGGCAGCGGGGCTGCGGTGTTCGAAATCCCCGGTGTTTTCGACGACTGCATGAAGGTCGTGGAATCTCTTGCGGACAATTACAACGTGGCGCTCCTCAATTCCAAAAACGCCTGGCGGATTCTGGGGCAGGAATCCTACTCTTACGAGATCGCTCAGGATTTCGATTATGACATGGCCGACAAGGTCGTGGTCGTTCCCATCGGCAATGCCGGCAACATCACGGCCATCATGAGCGGATTTCTCAAGTTCCTGGACATCGGCGTCATCGATGCCCTGCCCAAAATCGTTGGGGTCCAGTCGGAACACGCCAACCCGGTGTATCAATACTACAAGGAGACCGACCCGGAAAAACGTCGATTCCAGCCCGTGACCGTCCGCCCCAGCGTGGCCCAGGCCGCTATGATCGGCAATCCGGTCTCCATGCCCCGGGTGATCCATCTGGTGGATCGGTACAACGCTGCCGCCGGAAAAGACCGGGTCTTTTTCGTGGAGGTCCCGGAACAAGCCATCATGGACTGGGAGCTGACCGCCAATCACAACGGCCACATCGCCTGCACCCACGGCGGCGAGTCCCTGGCCGGGCTGGTGGCGGCCAAGGCCGCCGGATACGTCTCTTCCGACGATGTGGCCATCGTCGATTCCACGGCCCACGCGCTGAAATTCGCCGGTTTCCAGGACATGTATTTTTCCAATTCCTTTCCCCCGGAATTCGGCATCACGCCCGATCCGGCCATCGCCAACCGGCCGGAACTGGTGCGGCCCGACGACCTGGACGCCGTCCCGGCGCCGGGCGCCCCCCTGGAGGGGGAAGCGCTTGCACGCTTTGTGGACCGCGCCGCCGAGGAGATCGCCCGGAAGCTGGATCTCAAGCGGCTGTAAGGGGCAGGCCGCTATTGCGGCGCCCCCGGGCCCATCCCCCCTTTACAACCCACCGACATGCTGGTAAGATTTTATTGTCGAGGCCATAACAAACCCTGAAGCCGTATCGGCCGCAACCCATAAGGTGGCAAAATGATCGTTTCCATCGGCGAGATCCTGTTTGACATATTTCCGAAATACCGGCGGATCGGGGGCGCGCCCTTCAACTTCGCCTTCCACCTTCAGTCCCTGGGATTCGCCACGCATTTCATCAGCCGGATCGGTGAGGATGAAAAGGGGCGGGAAATTCTGGGATTCCTGAAAGAGAGGAATTTCGATTCTGACTCTATTCAGATCGACGAGGACCACAAGACCGGAGAAGTCCAGGTTGCGCTGGATGCCGAGGGCAACGCCCGGTTCCATATCGTGGAGGACGTGGCCTATGACCACGTCGCCTGCACCGATGCCGTCCGGACCCTCATGGCGGAGGCGGACATAGTCTATTACGGTTCCCTGATTCAGCGGAGTCCCGGGGGCTTCCGGCAGGTGAGAGAGATGCTCGACAGCCGGGGGCGCAAAACCCGGTGCCTCTACGATGTCAATTTTCGCCCCGGATGTTATGACGAAACCATCGTCCGGGCCTCCCTGGACCCCTGCACGATTCTCAAGCTCAATGGCGACGAATTGAGCATCATCCAGGAAATGCTTGATGTCCCGGGCGACACGGAGACCGCCGTCCGCCGACTGATGGACGATTACGACCTGGAGATGACGGCCCTGACCATGGGCGGTGAAGGCAGCCGCCTCTACACCCGGGAGGGTCGATATTTGGCGGCCCCTTCCGAAAACCTGTCCATCGTCGATACCGTCGGGGCCGGCGACGGCTTTACATCCATCCTTGCCGCTGGCTGTCTATCGGGATGGGACGGCGACCGCATCCTCCGGTTGGCCACCCGGTTCGCCAGCAGCATCTGCGAAATCGAAGGCGCCATCCCGGAAGACGCCGATTTTTACGCGCCGTTTCGGTCCCGGTTTTCATAGTCGCCCATCCAAGCAAAAGAGGAGGTTTTGGTCATGCACGGTTTGATGAAAAGCATTATCCCTGAAACGGAACTGATGGATTTCAAGGAATTCCTGGCGATGCTGGAGCAGCAGGAAAAAACATTTCTGCTGCGAAACGAGATCGTTCTGGCTTTTGAGGAATACTGCGATGCCAACGGAAAGGACGACGCGTTCCGCACCGGCTCCGGCATGTTCCAATTCCTCCGGAAAGTGCAGGAGCTTTTCATCGGCAAAACCCACACCGTGATCATCCATCGCTATGCCGTCGCGCGGTACCGCTTCTATCAGCTCCGCAACGACGCCGAATACATGGAGGAGATCACCATCCCCCATTTCCTGAATCTGAAAGACCACCACGTCACCAAAGGCCGCAGCGAAGGCTCGGAACTTCATCTCGACTTTCTCCCGTTTTACGATTTTTCGCCCTCCATCCGCGACACCAAGGCGGTGGGAAACGGCATCCGGTTCCTGAGCCGCTATCTGTGCAGCAACATCTTCCAGAATCCCCGGGAATGGAAGCGCCGGAGTTTCGATTTCATCAAGCTTCACAAACACAATGGACAGCAGTTGCTGGTCAACGGCGACGTTATACAAGGGTTGCGGCACTGCCTGGAAGAGATGCAGGCCCTGACGCCATGGCTTAGAAGCCAGGCCCCGGATACGCCTTACAGCGAGGTGTCGTCCCGCATGAAGCGTCATGGGTTCGAACCCGGCTGGGGCAACACCGCAGGGCGGATCGTCGAGAATATGGAGATGCTCGAGGAACTGATCAACGAGCCCACCGACGTCATGTTGGAGACGTTCCTCTCCCGGGTGACCCTTCCCATGATCTCCAAGATCGCCATCATCTCGCCCCACGGATGGTTCGGTCAGGAAAACGTACTGGGCAAGCCGGATACGGGGGGGCAGGTGATCTACATCCTCGACCAGGTCCGGGCACTGGAGCGGCACCTGAAGGAAAAAATCGCCCTGACCGGCGTAGAAGCGAAACCCGAGATCATCGTCATCACCCGCCTGATCCCGGAGGCCGAGGACACCACTTGCGACCAGCGGAAGGAAAAGATCCACAATACCGAGAACGGCTGGATCCTCCGGATCCCCTTCCGGGACAAACATCATAACGTCATTCAGGAGTGGGTCTCCCGGTTCCACATCTACCCCTATCTGGAGCGGTTCGCCGACGACGCCGAATCCGAACTGTTGCGGGAATTCGAGGGACGGCCCGATCTGATCATCGGCAATTATACCGATGGCAATCTGGTGGCCACGCAGCTGTCTGATAAGATGGACGTTATCCAGTGCACCATCGCCCACGCCCTGGAAAAAACCAAGTATCTGTTTTCAGACCTCTACTGGGAAGAGATGGAAGAGGAGTACAATTTCTCCCTCCAGTTCACCGCCGACATCCTGGCCATGAACAAATCGGATTTCATTATCACCAGCACGACCCAGGAGATCGTCGGCACCGAATATGCCATGGGCCAATACGAATCCTATCAGTTTTTCAGCCTGCCCAATCTCTACCAGGTGGTCAGCGGCGTCGACCTGTTCGCCCCCAAATTCAATGTCATCCCGCCGGGGGTGGAAGAACAGATCTATTTCCCCTTTTACCAGCATGAAAAGCGGGTTCGCCATAAAAAAGAGGCCTGGGAGAGACGACTCTTCAGCGATTTGTCCGACGATATCCACGGGATGTTCGAAGACCAGAACCGGATCCCGCTTTTCACCATGGCGCGACTCGACAAAATCAAGAACATCACCGGCCTGATCGAGGCCTTCGGCATGAGCAAACTCCTTCGGGAAAAGTGCAACCTGATCTTTGCGGCCGGCACCATCCATGTCCACGAGTCCAAGGATGCCGAGGAGCAGGCTCAGATCCGCCTGGCCTACGAGCTGATCAACCGGTACCGACTCCACGGCAGCGTCCGGTGGCTGCCCTCCATTCCCAAGCTGGAGACCGGCGAAGTTTACCGGATTATCGCCGATCACGGGGGGGCTTTCATTCAGCCGGCCCTTTTCGAGGCCTTCGGCCTCACCATCCTGGAGGCCATGGCCACGGGGCTGCCCACCCTGGCCACGGAATTCGGCGGTCCTCAGGAAATTATCGTGGACGGCGAATCCGGTTTTCTGATCAACACCAGCGGACCGAACCTCATGGCCAAGACGCTGGAAAAATTTGTGGACGCCTGCCATGAAGATTCCGATTTCTGGAAACGCATTTCAGACAACAGCATCGAGCGGGTTCAAAGCCACTTCACCTGGCGGCTGTACAGCGAACGGCTGATCAATCTGGCCAAGCTGTATGGTTTCTGGCGATTCACGGTCGCCGCCCGGGGCAAACACAAAATGGACCGATACTGCGAATTTATTTATCATTTTCTGCTGAAAAAACGGGCGGAACAACTGGAAGGCGACTGATGAAAAAGGAGGTGCGGACACGACCGCAGACCATCAGAAGAAGACGGTTTCCCTTCCCGGACCCGAACAGGAAAGCGGAACGCCTCTGGAACGTTCACATGGAGGCCGGCCATGCCGCGCAAAACATCCTGCTCCAGGCCGTGGCCAGAAAGCTGGGGGCGGTCCCGGTCGGGGCCTTTCACGACGCCGATGCGGCAAAAGTGATTCTGGCCGGAGACCGGGAAAAACCGCTCTGCCTCATCCCAGTGGGAAAACCGGCATCTTGACCCGATAGCGGAGGAACGCATGAAATACTCCGAGGCCCGCATGGGACGCATCTTCACCATCCGCCTGGAGGACGGCGACGTGGTCCACGAGGCCATCGAAAGTTTTGCCGCAGACCGGTCGATCCGGGCCGGGGCTCTGATCATTCTCGGGGGCGGCGACCGGGACAGCCGGCTGGTGACGGGGCCCGAAAGGGGCGACGCCCGGCCCATCACGCCCATGACCCGACTCCTGGAGTCGGTTCACGAGGTCGCCGGCGTCGGCACCCTGTTTCCCGATGAATCTGGCACGCCCATCCTGCACATGCACATGGCCTGCGGTCGAGAGGAAGAAACCGTCACCGGATGCATCCGACAGGGGGTCCGGGTGTGGCAGGTCATGGAGGCGATCCTTTTCGAACTCACCGACACCGGCGCTGTGCGCCGCTTCGACCCGACACTGGGATTCAATGTGTTGAAACCGTAAAGGAGAGACCGCAAGATGACCTTGCAGCAAACCATCAAGAAGGACCTGGCCGCAGCGATGAAGGCCCGGGACGAAGCGCGGAAAAACGCCATCCGGGTGATCATGGGCGAGTTTGCCCGGACCGCCGGCAAGGAAATTTCAGACGAGGAGGCCGTCCGGATTCTGAAAAAACTCGCCAAATCAGAGCGGGAGACCGCTGACGCCATGGGAAAAAGCGGCAAAATCGCCGATGCCGAATACCTGCGGATCATTGAAAGCTATCTGCCTCAAACAGCCGACGAAGCCGAGATCCGGGCCTGGATTGACGCCAACATCGATTTCTCCCAGTTCAAGAACAAGATGCAGGCCATGCGGCCCATCATGGCCCATTTCGGGTCCGGCGCCGACGGCGAGACCGTAAAAAAGATTCTTCAGACCTATTAGGAGGCGCCCCATGGCGGAGATTAAAAGCACCCTCGACCTGGTGATGGAACGAACCCGGAACCTGACCCTGAGCCAGGAAGAAAAGGCGGAGAAAAACCGGGAGGAATTCCGGAAACGTCTCCAGGGCCTGGTGGAGCGCTACAGGGAGGGGACCCTCAAACGGGAGGAGCTGCGCCGCGACCTGACGGCCCTCCAGGAGCAGTACGCCATATCGGACGAATCCGTGGTCTGCCGGGAAATCATGGACCGGATCGAATTCGACTGGGACAATGGGCCGATCCTCGATTTCCTGGCGGAGCGGTGCGGAATCGATCCGACGCCGCTGTCGGATTTGATCGCGGGGTATGAATCGGATGTCCGGAAAGCCATCAGCGATCGCATGGGGGAACTTAAAAAAGAACTGGCCCGGGATCAGAGGATCAGCGGATCCGCCGTCATCCCCAATCCCCGGGCTGATGGGGTTTGGAAAGAGAAGGTCGCCGGGCTTCGTAAGGATTACGGAACGCGGCTGGAGAAGGAGAAAAAGCGGTTGGCGGGCGGGTGAAAATTCCCCCCTCTCCTTTTCAGGAAAGGGGGGGACGCTTAAATGTAGTTGAACCAGTAGTTTTCTATGTTTTCGAAGTTGCGGATTACGGCGCCCGCGCCGGCTACGGCCTCTCCGTGGCCGGGAAAGATCCATTCGGCGTCGATGCCCGCCAGGCGGCGGATGCTTTCTTTGAGTTGATCGCCGTTGCCGCCCGGCAGATCGGTTCGGCCCAGCCCCTCCTTGAAGATCACGTCGCCGGTAAAAAGGGCCTTTCGGTCCGCCCAGTAGAGGGCCACGGAGCCGGGGGAATGACCGGGTGCGTGGATCACCCGGAGGTCAATCCCATTGACCGAGAGGTCCCCTTCCTGAAGGAAAAAATCGGGCTGGCAATCTTCGGGCTTGATCCCGAAAGAGGTCATAAGCGGGTCCATCTCCCTGATCAGGGACCAGGCCGCCTGATGGAACGCCAGCAGGGCGGGCTTGTCCGAAAACAGCGTCGCCGCCTCGAGGTGATCGGGGTGGCAGTGGGTGCAGATGATCAGTCCGATATCGTCCGTCGTCAGGCCGATGCGGGAGAGGCCCTCTTCCACATGATTGAAAAACTGGATGTGGCCGGGATCGACGAGAATGCGGGTGGGACCATCGATGAGGTAGGTATTGCAATTATTGGCGGCCATGGATTCCCACATGAAGGCATGGATGTTGTCAGGCAACTGCATTAACGGAGTTCCTCCTGTTCAGCGTTGAATGTCTTTGATGTTCTGAATCATATCAGACTTGGCCATTTCCATCAACGGAGGTTTCCATGCAGCTTGAGTACGATCCCTTGGTCGTTTTCCGGAAAAGCGTCACGCCCTGGGGGCTTTACGCCCGGAAGCGATGGCTCGGACAGGCCGATGATCCCGTTTTCCAGAGAGATGTCAATCGAACCGTCGGCGAGCTGCTGGCGGACCGGACCAGCGATGGGCTGTGGGCCCATTCAGCCCTGACCACCATCCACCGTCTGTTCGGCCTCCATTTGACGCTTCGAGACCCGGATCCGGTCATCGATCGGGCGCTGGACCGGCTCATGGATCTGGCCAGGGAAATTTTCATCGAAAACCGGACCACCCACGTCGACGACCTCGACCCGGTGGCGCTGGAGGGGCTCCCCTTCACCCAGAGCCGGGGCGACGTTTTCATCACCAGCGCCGCCCTGTTTCTGAGCACGGTATTCGGGCGGGCAGACAGCCGGGACGTGCTTCAGCTGTATGGCCAATTGATTGCCGAGTGCCTCCGGAACGATTTCTACGACCACGATCCCTCCTCTTTCACCAATATCTTCCGCGCCCTGGTGGTCCATCCGGAATTCGCCGCAGCGCCTGTCGCCGAATCTGCAACGGCCTTTCTGGCGGAACAGCAGGCGGATTCCGGCCGCTGGGAGGAGCCCTTCCCCTTCTTTCTCACCTTCAACGCCCTGGCCCATCTGGACGCGGAGACAGCCGAGGATCAGGTGGAAAAAGCCCTCGTCCCTCTCATGATGTCCCAGAGCGCAGACGGGTCCTGGGGAAAACCGTCATCGGAATGGGAAACCTTTCTCGCGGTCCATGCCCTGAAACGGAAACGAGAGGGGCTCCTTCCGGGGCGCTGAGCCGGGCGAAACCGCTAAGCCTCACCTTCCTCTTCCTCGAGCGCCGCATTGTCCGGCGGAATAAAGGCTTCCGGCTTTTCCGTCGGAAGCGTTTCGATATAGAGCGACCGGCCGGGCAGGGCGAATTCGGCGCCGACGTTTTCCACGATTTCCTTGATCTTGTAGGCCAGCTCTTCCTTGATCTTGAGCCACTCCCCCCAGACGGTGGTCTTGGTGAAACAATAGAGCATCACGTCGATGGCCGATTCCCCGAAGCCGTCGATGCGGACGAACATCTCAGCCAGGGGCGGCTTGGCAAAGTCGGGACTGCTGGTCACATAAGTGGCGATGCCGTTTCGGATTTCTCTGAGCTGGTCCACGGTGGCCGAGTATTTAATGCCGATGTTCCAGTAAATGCGACGGTGGGTCATCTGGCTGAAATTGATGACCAGGCTGTCCGACAGCTTGGCGTTGGGCACATAGACCGGGGCCTTGTCGAAGCGGCGCACCAGCGTTGACCGGAACCCGATGGATTCCACTGTTCCCTCCACCACGCCGTCGACCCGGATCCAATCCCCTCGCATGAACCGCCGTTCCGCCAGGATCAGGATGCCCGAGATCAGGTTCTTGAACAAATCCTGGGCCCCAAGGGCCACGGCCACGCCCAGGAGGCCCAGGCCGGCGATAATGGGCCCCACCTGGATGCCCCACACTTCGAGGATGGTGGCGGCGCCGATAAAGAAAAAGGCCCCCTTCATGGCTTTGATCAACCATTCCACCAGAGAAGGGGTGAAGAGGCGTTCCAGCCGTTTGAACCAGAAAGTGAGCGGACCGACGAAATTGAACAGTCCCCAGAAGATCACGAACACGATGAGCGACTGGTTGACCCGGTGCATGAAGGTTGCGGGCAGTCCGTCCAGGGAAAGGTACTGGGTGGCGAAGAAGAGGCCGAGGACGATGGGCATGAACCGGATGGGGGCTTCCAGGGCCGCCATGAGGCTGTCGTCGAATTCGGTGGTGGTCCGGTCCGTCAGATGGCGCACGCGGCTCAATACGAACCGGGTAAACAGGCGGCGCAGCAGAAGAAAACAGACCAGAATAAGAACGGCGGAAACATACCGTCCGATATTGATGCCGTAGAGGCCGTTGACCCAAACGTCTTTGACTAGTTCCCAGAATGCCGCCAGATCTTCCGTCATGGTCTCGTCTTCCTCGAATCCTCGCTAAAAGAAAACGCCCCGGCCGGATGAGAAACCGATGTTTCCGTCCGGCGCGGGGCGCTTTTCGCTGTTCCGATGGCGGGTTCTCCGGCGACGCTCCTTCAGGACTTCCTGGAGGCGTAGCCGTCTGAATACCATCCGCCGCCCTTCAACTCAAAAGTGCAAAGGGACATGATTTTCATGGCTTTCTGACGGCATTCAGGACATTCGATTTCTTCGGTTCCCATCTCCACCAACCGCTCGGTCACCGTTCCCTTGGGGCATTCAAATTCATACACCGGCATGATCCGTTCTCCTGTAAACACAGTTTTTGGCAATCCGAGTTTATATATAGCTGTTTTTCCCGCCTTGTCAAGGCCATCCTGGAAAATTCCGTTCGCTGAACCCGCCGCGCAGTCCATCGTGGAGGGTGCGGCAGAACCGAATGAATCCAGGTTCGTCCTGCCGGCGGGGCCGGTCCGGGGTCACCGGGATTTCAGCGCAGATGTGGCCGGGGTTTTTGTCCATCACCAGAATGCGGTCGGCCAGGGTCGCCGCTTCCACCACGTCGTGGGTGACAAACAGGATGGTGTGGGACAGCTGGTCCCACAGCGAAAGGAGGAGGTTCTGCATCTCCTCCCGGGCCAGGGCGTCCAGGGAGGCGAAGGGCTCGTCCATGAGGAGGACCTGGGGTTGCAGAATCAGCACCCGGGCCAGGGCCACCCGCTGCTTCATGCCGCCGGAGATCTCCCGTGGCAGATAATCCCGGTAGGCCGTCAGTCCCACCAGAGAGAGGAAGCGGTCCACCTCCTGCCGGGCCGCTTTTCGGTCTTTCATCTTTCCCCGGAGCCCGAAGGCGATGTTCTCCGCCACGGTGAGCCAGGGGAAGAGGGCGTCCTCCTGGAAAACAACGCACCGGTCGGGGCCGGGCCGGGTGATCGGCCGGTTGTTCAGGCGCATTTCCCCCGCGCTGGGCCTGATGAATCCCGAGAGGATTTTGAGCAGCGTCGATTTGCCGCATCCGCTGGGTCCCAGAATGCAGATCAATTCCCCGGCGGCGGCGGCGATGTCAATATCCGCCAGTACCTTTACGGGGGCGTGGGCCGACCGGAAGACCTTGGTCAGGGACCGGACCTCCAGAATCGGGGATCGGACGTCGGGGGCCGCCTTTTGGGAGACGACCGTGAGTCGGGGCTTCATGTCAAACGCCTTGCGCTTTTAAAGAGCTGCCGGAGGGCGGATTTAAGAATCAGATCGCTGATCCGGCCCATGACGGCGATGAGGATGATCCCCACCACGATGATGTCGATCCGGCCCAGCATCCGGGCGTCCATGATGACCGCCCCCAGGCCGTCGGGCACGCCGGTGAGTTCCCCCAGCACCAGGTAGGCCCAGGCGATCCCCAGCCCCAGCCGCAGGCCGGTCATGATGCTGGGCATGGCGGCAGGCAGAAGGATGGCGAAGGTCCCCCGCAAGCGGCGGACCCCCATCATGGCCCCGGCCTGGAGCAGCAGGGGATCGACGCTCCGGGCCCCGGCGGCGGCGTTGAGGTAGATGGGGAAAAAGGCGGCCAGAGCCACCAGGAAAATTGTGGTCTTGAGCCCGATGCCGAACCAGACCAGGGCAAGGGGAAGCCAGCAGATGCCGGGGACGGCCCGGAGGCCGTTGACGAAGGCGCTCAGCAGCCGGCGGACGACCATGGTCCGACCCGACAGGATGCCCAGAGGGATGCCCAGAAGAGCGGCCAGGGAAAACCCCATGAGCACCCGGAAGAGGCTGGCTCGGGCGTCGCTCAGAAACCGCCCCGCGTAAGCGCCCTGGTCCGGATCGCCGAAGATATAGGCGACCCCGGCCCGACCGATGGTTTCGGGGTGGGGGAGGAGATACGTCGGCGCGAGCCCGGTCCCGCTGACGATGATCCAGGTCAGGAAAAAAAGGGCCGGCAGGATCCAGGGCAGGAGACCGGAAAGGCCGCTCTTGATGGTGGTCCCGTTCATCAAGGCGGCGTCACTCCTTGAGACCGTTTTCGGATGCGACCCGTTTGACGAAGGAGAGATCGAAGAGCCGGTCGTAATCGGGCTGTTTTTGGATCGCCCCCAGGGCCTCCATCCGGCTGCCCAGGGCCTTGACCCGGTCCACAAAGACCGTGTCCATTCGCCAGGCCAGCGCCATGTTGGCAGCCGCCTTCCGCAGGATCGACAGATCCGTCCCGAAATCGGCGGCCCTTTTGAGCCATTCCTCCGGGTGATCCGTCAGGTGCTCGGTGGCTTCGGCATGGGCCTTGACCAGGCGGTATACCAGATCCGGGTTGTTCTTGATGGTCTCCCGCCTGACCAGCATGCCGGCGTTGATGGTCCCGATGGACTCGCCGTAATAGGGGTAGGAGAGGATTTCCCCGAACCTCTGGGCCACCGCCATGGTGGGGAAGGGCTCCCCGGAAAGAAAGGCGTCGATGCCGCCCCGGGCCAGGGCCAGCCCCATGTCGAAAAAATCGACCCGGATCAGCGTTACGTCGGTCGCCGGCGACAGCCCGTTCCGGATCAGGGTCTCCCGGAGCAGGATTTCGTGCATGGTGCCGGGCACATATCCGATTTTTCGGCCCTTGAGATCCGGAACGGTCTTCACCGGGCCGTCCTTTTCGACCACCAGGGCCGAACTTTTGTTGCACAGGGCCGCCACCACGACCACGGGCTGCCCCAGCGACGCCGAATGGATGGCGTGGGCGATCGTCGTTCCGCACATGTCGAGGCTCCCGGCCAGCAGGGCGGTCTTCTGGTCCGCCGGGTTGGTGAAGGAAAAGACCGAGACCCTGGTCTCTTTCGGCATGAATTGTTCGTAAAAAAAGGGTTGGATGGTCTGGGCGGTTTTCCATGTGCCGACGCGGATGTCCCGGGCGTGGGCGGAGGGGACGGCGCCGGTTAAGAGGATCAGAAAGGCGAAGACGGGAGAAAATTTTTTCATGGAGAGAACCCTTATGGCATCCATCGCGCGGTTCAATGCCGCCCTGGATCGAAATCCAAGGCGGCGGACGGTCGGAACAGCTAAAAACAATTCGACGGCAAATCCGGATCCAGATGCATCTCCGTCTGCAAAGCCCGACACGCGTCGATCCCTTTCCCGCGCCCTTCTTCGGTGTCGGACAGACCGTCCCGGGGGCTGGAGCCCACCTCGGGGAAGAAGAGATTGGCCCCGGCGATGAGGGAAACGCTGTGGGGTTCGTGGGTGCAATGGGCCCGGGGCGCGTCGCCCATGACCAGCCGGCTCACCGCCACCATCCTGGCCATTTCCAGTTCGGTGATCATGCCGTACTTTTCCATGGGCGATCCCGGAAAATTGATCCGGCGCATGACCCCGCTGTAGGCGGCCCCGTATTGCCTGGCCAGAAACATCAGGTCCACGATCTCCTCATGGGCGTGTTCGGGTCCCACCGGCTCGACGCAGTTCATCCATCGAAGGCCCACATCCTTTAACGCCTGGATCGTTTCGATCCGCTTGTCGACTTTCAACGGCGTATCCCGTCCCTCGCCCAGACGAACCGCGTGATAGGCCCCGACATAGCCGGCCGCCAGGAGCTGTTCGCCCTCCTTGTGGGTGATGTCCCGGGTATTGGCCACCAGCGGCGTGGAAACCGCGGACGTGAGCATCCGGCCGATTTCAAGAATCCGCTGAAAGGAGAAATTGCCGGTGGTCATGATGTTGAGGGCGTCGGCGTTCCGGGATTCGGCCAGCCGGGCCCAATTGACGATCTTCTCTTCGGCGAAATCGATGCGTTCCTTGAAGATCCCGACGTTTTCGGCCAGGGAGCAGAAGGTGCAGTTGATGGGGCAGGGAGCCGCGTTGACGCCGATGTGGAAATGGTTTTCCGCTTTTCCCTTGAACTGATGGCGGGTCATCCAGTTAGCGGTCTGCATCAGGGCGTAGGTTTCCGGGGAATGGAGGTCGAGATCCAAGAGGCGGAGGGCATCTTCCCGATCGATCCCGCTGAGATCGGCGCCTTTCTTCAGGATCTCGTCGATCGTCGGTGAAATCTTAAGGTTCATGGCAGTCTGTCCTTCGGTTGTTTACCCCGGGAGATCCGCATTTCTGCAGCGGTTCTTATGAACGAATTCCTTATAAGTTCAGCGAGCGGAGCCAGCAACGTCTCAGCAAGATATTGGGTAACGGGGACAGCGACAGCATCACCCATAGCTTTGTAACCGTCGTTATAAGTACCTGGCAGTTTATAGTTTTTTGGAGCGCCCATCAGCGAAGCCGCCTCCTTTACCGTAAGCAGGCGTGTTCTGAAAGAGCCGTTGTCCTTGATGACCAAAAATTGCCGGCTGCTGCCGCCTTGTGGCGTTCGCAGACATCCCGCCACGCCATCGAAACGTAATTCCAAAACCTGCCTGCCATTTCTGATGCGTTTATAGCCAGGGAAGACCGCTCGATGATTTTGGAAGAAAGTTTCCATTTTATCACGATGTTTTTCCGGTATTAAATTCAGCAGTCGTTTCTGCTTTTCGGGGTCGTCGCAGGGTGCGTTGAATTCAATTAGATCATCTAATTTCTTTTTTCGATCTGGTGGCTTTGGTAAATGCCACAACACCCAGTTGTCAAGCCCTTTAGCCGTACGGACGATTGGGGAGGAGTGGCACCAAATGGGCTGATCTGTTTCAAATTGTTCGGTCGGAATGCTATCATTCACGGCTATGACGAAAACACGCTTTCTCGACTGAGGAACCCAGTGAGAAGCGTCAATTATGACAGCGCCAACCTTGTAACCTCTTTCAACAAGAGCGTTATGGAATATCCGATAATGTTCACCTTTGGAAGCCGAAACCAAACCAACGACATTTTCAGCGACCACAATGGGCGGTCTTTGCGGAAGCTCATCCATTACCCTTAGCCAATGCCAGACCATTCCGCTTCGGAAGCTGGAAAGCCCGCCCATGTTCCCGGCCAGCGAAAGATCCTGGCATGGAAAACTGCCCCAAGATAAAATCCCATATGGCAGCTCGCTGCCTTGCACATCTTCTATAGAACCAAGATGGAAGATTTTTTTGTCATGGTTGGCGCAAAAAACATTGGCCTTTTTCTCGCAAACATCGTTAGCCCAGACGGTTTCAAAAAAGCCTTTTAAGCCTTCTGCAACAAGCCCACTTCCTGCAAAGAAATCCAAACATGTAAGTTTTGTTTTTTGTTTATTCATATTTTATTTAAGATCGATCGACTCTCGGACAACATCCCCAATACCGGCCATTGCATCGACAGCAATGTTGCCCGGCAACAGCAGGAACGCTTTTGCTTTTGGGGCGTCAGGGTCTTCCCGCCAAATGATTGTGAATATTTTCGGCAATCCGCATGAAGTGGGGTTCCGCGCGGCAGAAATGACGGGTTTTTTCCCATTCGCCGTCATTGCCTCTCCGTTCCTGGGCATGACCTATAACGGTGACCCGGGCTTCTTCGGGGGCTTCGGGATCACTGTTGTGGAAAACCTGGAAGTAGAGGCGCTCCTGGTGATCGGAGATCGGCCAGGTTCGATCACGGCCGTTGTAATAGAAATGGTTGGAGGAGTAGACCCGGTCGTCGTCCAGGGAAAACCAGAGGCCGAGGCGGGGGTTGCGGTAATCGGCGATCCGTTTTTTGAATTGGGTTGTGGTCAGTGCGATTTGCTTGCGGTAGGTTCCCGAAGCATCGGTAAAATTGGGCGAGCCGCAGTAGGGGGATTCCTCGCTGCAGGCCAGGGCCGTTGCGAGAAAACCGAATACCGCCATCCATTTCAGCGATCGCATGAAGTGCATCGACAGACCGGATTGTTGGAGAAGTTCGATTTGCAACGTTTGCGGCGTCGCTGAGCCGCATGCGGTTACCTGTTCAGGGCCGCCGCCAGATCATCTTGATGGATCACATCATAGCCTAAACGGCGGGCCTCGTCAACATCGCCGGGCTTCAGATATCCCCACCGGGCCAGGATGGGACGGACCACGGTCTCCTTCCCGTTGAAATGATGGGCCATCTGCCGGAGATTTTCCAGGGCGTCATCGATAAAAGCGTAAGGACGATCGCCGAAGCGGGCGACCAGCATTTCCATCCGATCGGTCTTGGGTCGGTTGTCGTCGCCGCCGTAAATGTTTTCCGGCTTTGCCGTCAAACCGAAATGGCGACAAATCTCCAGCACCGCCGCCCGGTTTTTGTTGGTCAGGATCACCGGGCCGTCTCCGCCCTTTTCCCGCAACCGGTCCCAGAGGGGCTGGAAGGGCGCGTTCAGGGCCATCCAGGCATCCCGGTCCGCCGCCATGACCCGTTCCCGTGCCTTGAAGAAACGGGACGCCCGCTCGTTCGGCGACAATGGTTCGCGGTCCAGCATCTCCTGGAAGGCCTCGGGGCTCAACCGGGCTTCCGGGTCGGTTGCATACCGGTCCACGCACCAGGTCATCAGGGTGAACAGCTCCGGCGCGGACCGGATCAGGGGTCGGTTCCGCCTGAAAAGGGGAAACAGGTTCGGCGGCAGATCGTCCAAACCGGCAGCCGGCTCTCCGGTCACGGCGGTGTAGCCGGTGACCGCCACTTCCCGGACGGAATCCACCAGCACGCCGTCGAAGTCAAAAACCCGCATGATAGGTCAACCGGTTCAACTGCTTTTTTCCAGAAGTTTGATCTCTTCGGACCGAAGCACCTTGTCGATATCCAGAAGGATCTTGACGCCGCCCTCCATCTTGGCCATGCCCAGGATGTAGTCGGTGTCCAGCTTTGCGCCGAAGGCCGGCGTCTCCTCGATGTCGTTGGATTTGATGTTGAGCACCTCCGACACGGTGTCCACCACCAGTCCCACCATGACGCTGCCCGATTCGCCGGCGATCTCCACCACGATGATGCAGGTTCGGTCCGTGTATTCCATGGCGGTCAGTCCGAAGCGAAGGCGCAGATCGATGACCGGAATCACCTTCCCCCGGAGGTTGACGACCCCTTTGACAAAGGACGGGGTCCGCGGCACCGGCGTGATGGGCATCATCCCGATGATCTCCTTGATTTTCAGGATGCCGATGCCGTATTCTTCATCGGCCAGGGTGAAGGTGAGGTATTTGCCCTCCTTCTCTCCCATGGCCCTGACCGCCTGATCGACTGTTTCCGTAAGCCTTGACATCTATCCAATCTCCTGGTCCGTCGCTTGTATCTCGTATTCCGATGATCGAGGGCGTCCGAATGGCGCATCCGATCACCGGGCGCGGGTCTGTCCGCCGCTTGTCCATTTTTTTTGATCAGCCCAGCACCTTCTTGACCACAGCCAACAACTGTTCCGGCTTAAACGGCTTGACGATCCATCCGGTGGCGCCGGCTGATTTCCCCTCTTGTTTTTTGGCGCCCTGGGATTCCGTGGTCAGCATGATAATGGGGATGAACCGGCAACGGGGATCTTTCCTCACCTCCCGGATCAATTCAATGCCGTCGAGTCCGGGCATGTTAAGGTCGGTGATCAGCATGTCCACCGGGGACGCGGCGATTGCCGTCAGGGCCGCCCGCCCGTCTGCCGCCTCCACCACTTCATAGCCCGACTGCTTCAGGGTAAAACTGACCATCTGGCGGACGCTGGTTGAATCATCTGCCGTCATGATGCGTTTGGCCATCTAAGACACTCCTTCAAAAAAGTTCGACATTGTCTCCCAGATCGTCTGTCTCCGGCGTTTTTCTCTTTTTGGGGGCCGCTTCGGGCGCTGTTTCGGATGCCGATTTGGCGTTCGGAGCGCTGCTCCCGGTTCCTTTCCCCAGAAGTTGACGGTGAATCCCCCGCTCCAGGTGCATGGTGTAGCGCTCCGTGAGTTGGTTGACTTCATCCACCGAAGCCCGGAGATCTTCCCGGATCCGGGGCTGAAGCAAGTCGGCGATCTTTTCCATCCGCTCCTGAAGGACCGACAGATCCCCCCAGAGCGTTGGCAGGAATCTCAGGTGGGAGAGGGTTTCTGCAATCTCTTTTCTGAGATCCCCGGCCCGGCCCACGATATCTGAAGAGGCGTCTCGAAACCGTTGGTACGCCCCGGTCACTTCGGAAATGGACGCGGCGAGAGCCGTCTCACCTTCTTCAGCCGCCTTCCCTTCGATCAACGCGTCGCCGTTAAGTTCCCGGACCTGCTTCACAACGCTGTTCAGCACCTCTTTGACGCGGGCCACGAAACCATTGGTCTGGTTGGAAAGCGTATTGACCTCCTGGGCCACCACCTCCAGGGCGCTGCCCGTTTTCCCCAGATGGGTCGCCTTGATAATGGCGTTGAGGGCGATCATCCGGATTTCAAAACCAATGCCGTCCACCTGGGCCATGTGGCCCTCCAGCTGTTCTGTTGTTGCGACCGCGGCATCGGCCGTTTCCTGGATTCGCGTCACCAGTTCCGACGCCTCCGTCAGCAGAGCGTGGAACCCGAACAGATCGTTCCGGAGCGCGTCGAAGGGATCGTGATCCGCTGCAGCGCCCGATGACGCCGCCGGCATCCCCGCCTTCAGCCCCAGCAGGCTGTCGGCAAGTCCTTCGATCTCCGTTCCGATGCGATCGAACGCCCGTTGGGTGTCCCTGTGGCCCGTCTCGATGTCCGAGATGATCCGCTGAAGCTGGGCGATCTGGAGTTCGATAATGGAATGGGCGGCGGTAAACCGACGGTCTTCCACGTCTCCGTAGCGGATCAACTCGCTGGAATGGGGCGTGCAGAGGGCGGCGGCGTCGTCCAGAGCCTTGTTGATGTGGGTGATGCGCTGGCTCATGCTGTCATGGATCTGGATCCCCGCCACCACCTCTCCGACTTCGCGGGAGATGGCTTTGAGATGGGTTTCGGCCTCTTTGACGGCGGAAAGGGACCCGGCCATGAGCTTTTCAATGTCCTTCGCCGACCCCTTCACGGCCCGGGCCGCTCCCGAGGCCAGCCCGTCCAGCCGGTCCAGGCTGCGGGAAATCCCGTCATGGGCCGCGAGTTGCCGATCAGCGGCATCCCGGACATCCTCCCGGAACCGTTCCGCGTTCTGGTCGACATGGTCGGATAGTCGGTTGATCTGTTCCGACACGACCCCGAACATATCCTGGGAATCCGTGGACCGGGCGCTTTCCACCCGGATATTGAACCCCACCACCCGCAGGTTCATGGTGAGCCGCTCCATGGCTGAACAAAGACGGTCGAGCCCTTTCAGCTGGTCGATAATGGCGTCGATATGGTCCAACCGGGCCGCTACCTCCCGTCGCCGACCGTTGAGATCGTCCAGGGATTTTCGAACCAGACCATCGATGGTCATCAGCACGCTCTCGTGGTCGTCTCCGGCCGTCCGGCGGATGGTGGCGAGGGTTTCGGCCACCAGATCCTTCACATCGGCATGGATGGTCTCCAGGTCCTTCCCCAGCCGAAGGAAATCCGCCTCCGAGTTCTGGCAGGCCGCGACGAGGGCCTCCTGGCAGTCGGTCAATGCCGCCGAGACCGCTTCCGGCGGCGGCTCAGGCGCTTTGCCCGTCCGGTTTCGCCGCGCCGCGGACCAGGCTGCGGAGAGGCCGCGGGTCAACCGGCGTTTAAGGCGATGGAAGGCGTTCTGGAACCCGGCGATGGAAGGGGATTTTTTTTCGGATCGCGTCATGAGCCTCGGATCATAAGCATTAAGGACGGCCGGAGTCGGCGATGAAGTCGGAAAAGGGATACGTCTCCCGATCGCTCCACCGAAACTCCTTGAAAGAGAGGGGACGGTTCGGGTTGAACTGCCGGAGCACCCCGATGATGTCGTCCTTCAGGCCCAGGAAGGCGTCCACCGCTTCGGGGTCAAAGTGGCGGCCCCGATCGCGGCGAATGATCTCCAGGGCCACCTCCAGTGGATACGCATCTTTGTATGGCCGGTCGGAAGTGAGCGCGTCGAACACATCGGCGATCCCCACAATCCGGCCCGTGACGGGAATTTTCTCTCCGGCAACGCCCTGTGGGTAGCCCGTTCCATCCCATCGTTCGTGGTGGGAGAGCGCGATTTCCTCGGCGTAATGGAGAATATCGGCCCGGGAATTGGCCAGGATATCCGCTCCGATGGTGGTATGGCTTTTCATGATCTCGAATTCATCCGGTGTGAGCTTGCCGGGCTTCAACAGAATCCGGTCCGGAATGCCGATCTTGCCCACGTCGTGCATGGGAGAGGCGTACCGGAGGTTGGCGACGGTGACATTGGAAAGCCCCAGCCGCTCACCGATCATGGCGCTGTAACGGCTCATGCGGATGATATGATCGCCGGTCTCCTCGTCTCGATATTCCGCAGCGATGGCCAACCGGTTGATGGTGTCGAGATAGGCGTCCTGCACCTCCCGGTGGGCCTGGCGGAGCTTTTCGAGAGAGGCGTTGAGATCCTGACTGTATTCCACCAACTGCTGGTGGGTGCGCCGCTGTTCGGACAGAAGGGACCGCTCCCGCAAGACCCGCTTGAGTCGGACAAGGAGTTCTTTGTTGCGGAAGGGTTTGCCGATGAAATCGCTGGCGCCGAGTTCGATGATCCGTTCGTAGGTGAAATCCTCGATAAAGCCGGTCATCACGATGACGTCGACGTCATGTTCCTCCTTGACCCGCTGGAGAAGTTCGATGCCGTCCATCCCGGGCATCTTGATGTCCGTGATGACCACATCGATCGCCCCCTGGGAGACCTGTTTCAGAGCCTCCCGGCCGTTGCCGGCGATGTCGCAGCCGTAGCCGGCGTAGACAATCGTCTCCTGCAGCATTTCCCGAATGATGTCCTCATCGTCAACGATCAGGATACGGGCGTCTTGCAGATCATTCATCATGCCACACTCTGTAACACATCGATTCCTTTCTGTCCAAAGGAAACCTCGGCCGGGATCGACCCTTTCCGGTAAAGACTCAAGGGATCAGGCCGAAGGCGCGAATCTCCTGAATGAGGGCCTTCTTCTGAATCGGCTTGACGATGTAGGACGTGGCGCCGCCCCGGTAAAAGGCGTCGATCACGGTTTTGGGATCATCCAGAGCGGAGATCATGATCACCCGCACTTCGTCCGATCCTTTGATCCCCATCTCCTTTTCAATCTCCCGGATCCGCCGCAGGGATTCCTGGCCATCCACATGGGGCATCATGATGTCCATGCAGATGAGGTCGTAGGGCGTTTTTTCCTCCCAAGCCAGCTGGAACGCCTGGATCGCCTCTTGGCCGTCCACGACCACATCGCATTCTCCATAGGGCGACAGGACCTCCTTCAGGGCGCGTCGGGCCACAAAATCGTCTTCTACGATCAATATCTTCATGCGTTTTCTCCAAAAGTTGCGGAGCGATCGTCCCCAGGCTGACGGGCAACCGCCGACAGGCGCCGGGCAAGCCCCTCGGCCAGAGGCCGACTCTTGTCCAGGTCTCCGGCCCGGGCGGACAAGACCAGACGGAACGCCTCGTCCATGGCCGCCGGCGGCAGCGCCCCTTCGGCGATGCGGCGGATCTCCCTGGCCGTTTTTTCCAACATCGCCGCATCCGCTTCCGCCAGGGCGGACCCGATATCCGCCTTCAGCTTTTCAGCCGTTTCCAACGACAGCGAGCCGGCGGGCGCGGACGCCCTTCTCCAGTTCGGGAGATGAGGCGGCGACGTCCCCGGGGATCCTTCGGGAAGAAACGGTTCGATGGCCTGGAAAAAATCGACGCGGTCCACAGGCTTGGCGATATACCCGTTCATTCCCGCGGTCAGGCACCGCTGCCGGTCCTCCTTGAAGGCATGAGCCGTCAAGGCGATGATGGGGGTTTGCCGGTCCTTTTGCCGGATGCGACGGGTCGCCTCCAGACCGTCCATGGTCGGCATCCGAAGGTCCATGAGAATGGCGTCGAAAACGGCGTTTTCGTGGGCCGCCACCGCGGCCTGACCATTCTCCACAAGGGTTACTGCGCACCCGCGGCTTTTCAGGAACCGGGAAAAGACCTGCTGATTGATCGCATCGTCTTCCGCCAGGAGAATGTGCGCCTGACGCCCCTTTTCAAGACCCGCAACGGAGGGGGGGTCCGCCGGAGCCCCCGGCCCATCGGGCGGATCCTCTTTGGATGGATTCGCATCGAATGGATTTGCGTCGGGAGGAATTCTCATGGGAAGGTCGACGGTAAAGGCGCTCCCATGACCCAGCCGGCTTTTCCCCCGAATCCGGCCCCCCATCATCTCCGCCAGTTTTTTGCTGATGTTGAGTCCCAGGCCGGCTCCGCCGTGGGACCGGGTAATGGCGCCGTCCGCCTGGACAAAGGCGTCAAAGATGCATTCCAGCTTGTCCTCGGGGATGCCGACGCCGGTGTCTTGAACGCAGATTTCCAGTTCCACGGAAGAAGCGCCCTCCCGGGGCGGCGCGGCGGTTTCAGCGGCGGCCCGGCCGACGGTGACGACGATCTCGCCGGTTTCGGTGAACTTGATGGCGTTTCGCACCAGATTGACGATGATCTGGCGCAGCCGATAGGGATCGCCCGCCAGTCGCCCGGGAAGCCCCGGATCGAGGCGGCAGCTCACTGTCAGCCCTTTCTCCCTCGCCCGAAATTCCAGGGGCGCCAGCGCGGCCCGCAACACATCGGACAGCCCGAAGGCGGTTTCCTCGATTTTCAGCTTGCCCGCTTCGATCTTGGAAAAATCAAGGATGTCGTTCAGGAGATAGAGCAGCGCCTCGGCCGAGGATTTGGCCAACTGGAGATATTCCAGTTGACTCTCGGTCAACTCCGTTTCAAGGGCCAGATCGAGCATGCCGATGACCCCGTTCATGGGCGTACGGATTTCATGGCTCATGTTGGCCAGGAATTCACTCTTTGCCCGACTGGCCGACCAGGCCTCTTCCGCCAGTTTGCCCGCGTCGTCGATGGCCGCCTGGAGCCGCTCCAAAGCCCTCTCCATCGCCCTTCGCCGGTCAACGTCCCCATCAGGAAGGGCCAGGCGGGATACATCGACAAAGGCATCGCGCAGTTCTTTCGTCATCCGCACGCCCGCATCGCCGCCGCCGCCAACCCCTCCAGGGGGAGGATCTTATCCACTCCGCCGAGTTTGACCGCTTCGTGGGGCATGCCGTAAACCACGGAGGTGGCCTCGTCCTGGGCCAGGGTGACGCCGCCGGCGTCCTTCATCTCCCGCATGCCCCGGGCGCCGTCGTCTCCCATGCCGGTCATGATGATCCCCACCGCGTTCCGACCGGCGTATCGGGACGCCGACCGGAAGAGCACATCCACCGAGGGGCGATGGCGGCAGACAAGGGGCCCGTCCCGGACCTCGACGTAGTACCGGGCGCCGCTGCGCTTCAGAAGGGTATGGCGGTTGCCGGGGGCGATCAGGGCGCGCCCCCGGAGCACCGTATCGTTGTTCGCCGCCTCCTTGACGGAGACCCGGCAGAGCGTGTCGAGCCGCCGGGCAAAGGCGGCGGTGAACTGCTCCGGCATGTGCTGGACGATGACGATTCCCGGCGCGTCCAGGGGGAGCGCCTCCAGAAAAATCCGGAGGGCTTCGGTGCCGCCGGTGGACGCCCCCACCACCACGACTTTTTCGGTGGTCTGCACCATGGCCCGGGACGTCGACGCCGGGATGACGGCGTCGGCGGTCAGTTTCGGCTCCACCGCATGGATCTTGCTCACCGGCTTGCGTCTGGCCAGGGCCGCGGCCTTCACCACATCGCAGATCCGCACCCGGGATTCCTCCAGAAACCGTTTGGTCCCCAGCCTCGGTTTTTCGACAATCTCCACGGCCCCGTATTCCAGAGCCTTCATGGCGGTGTCGGAACCCCGGGGCGTCAGACTGGAACAGATGACCACAGGGATGGGGTGCTGGGTCATGATCTTGCGGAGAAAGGTGATCCCATCCATCCGGGGCATTTCCACATCCAGGGTGATCACATCGGGGATCTCCCGGCGGATCTTCTGGGCCGCGATGAACGGGTCGGACGCCACACCCATGACCTCGATCCCGGGGTCGGAATTGAGGATCTCTTTGAGGGTCTGACGGACAACAGCGGAGTCGTCCACCACGAGTATTTTGATTTTCTTTTTCATCCGCTCCTTATAGGGGTGCGCGGGTTGATCGTCTGCCCCGTCATCCGATCGAGCCGGACCGCTCGGGATGCGTCCGGTTCCGGACGCCGGCTGAGGCCGAGGCGCTTCATCCAGACCTCGCCGGTGTGGGGAAAGAAATAAATCTTTCGGCCATGATTGCTTCCCACGTCTTTGAGTTTGATCCGAAGATCGCAGGCCGCCACGGCATGGACGGCCGCGGCGATGTTCTGGCCCCCCACCGACAGAAATCCGTTGCGCCGGCCGGGAGAAAACATGTCGGCGCCGCCAAACAGCTTGACCTCGAGGTCCCGAAGCGTCGCGCCGCTGGACAACAGGGCCTGGACCATCTCCGGAATGACGCAGTCGACATACTTGTAAGGGTTCCGGCGCCGATCCCGGCAAGCGGGCATCTCATTGCAGGCCGGCAACAGGGCGTGGCAGATCGCCCCCATCCGGAGTCGCGACGCGAACAGGGTCAGGGCGATGCAGGAGCCCAGAACAGTGGTGATTTTCACGGGATCATTCCGGACGACCATATCGCCGGGCTTCAGGTAGATATTTTCCAATTTTCGGGGATCTCCGTTAAACGGTTTTCCGGTAGACCGTGGAAACAATGGATTTCAGCGGCACATTCAATCCGTTCAAGGTCTCGGAATGGCCCAGAAAAAGAGCGCCTTCCGGTTTCAGGCAGCGGCAGATGCTGTTGAGCACTCGCTCCTGAGTGGACCGGTCGAAATAGATAATGACGTTCCGGAAAAAAATGACGTCGAAGGACTCCCGGAACCGAAAATCGCTCTCCATGAGATTGAGCCGCCGGAACGTCACATTGGACCGGATTTCCGGCGCGATCCGGACGATGTTGCGCGACCGATCCCTGCTGCGCAGCAGGTATTTTTTTCGCATGGGCATGGGCACCGGGGCGATTTTTTCGTGATCATAAATGCCGAGGGCCGCTTTTTTCAATACTTCGCCGGAAATATCCGTGGCCAGGATGGAGAACCCGAAGTCGGGCTGACGGGCCGCGAAATCCGACAGAACCATGGCCAGGGTGTAGGGTTCCTCCCCGGTGGAACATCCGGCGCTCCAGAAGGCCGCGCGCCGGCGAACCCCGGTCCCGCCGGCGCGGACCATCTCCGGCAGCAGCGTCTGGGTCAGGTAGTCGAAATGCTTGGATTCCCTAAAAAAATCCGTCTTGTTGGTGGTGATCACATCGATCATGTGCAACAATTCGGTCTCGCGTCCCCTGTCGCTGAACACATACTCGCAATAGTCGTCGAAAGAGGAAAGCCCCAAGGTTCGCATCCGTTTCTGGAGTCGGGCCTGGAGCATCGTCCGCTTGCCGTCGGTGATGTTGATCCCCAGCTCATTTTTGATGAAACTGCTGAAGCGGGAAAAGGTCCGACCGGTCATGGGACGGTATCCGTGAACCGGCGAGCGGTGGTGGTCGGGCGAGGGCGTCATCTGTCGATCATCTCGGCCGCCCCCTTGTGCTGATGGGGCTGCGGCTGAAACTCGGACGGCGCTTCCAGGTCGATGTCGGCGCCGGCGGACTCCACATCGGCGACCAGGGCCAGCTCATCCGTGGAAAAAACGCGATCGATATCCAGGAGGATGATGAACTTGTCGTCCCGTTTGCCGATCCCTTTGATGAACTCGGTCCGCCATCGCATGCCGATCCGGGGCGGGTTTTCGATGTGGGCCGGTTCCAGCTCGATGACCTCGTCCACTGAATCGGCCAGGGCGCCCAGAACAGTGGATTCCCCGTCCAGATTGATCTCCATCACCACAATACGGGTGTCCACGGTGCTTTCGGTCCGAGTCAAACCGAATTTCAACCGCAGATCCACCACCGGCACCACGCTCCCCCGAACGTTGATCACCCCCCGCATGAAATCAGGCGCCCTGGGCACCCGGGTGATGCGGCTCATGTCCAGCACCTCCCGCACCTGAGACACCTCCAGGGCAAATATCTCCTCGCCGATTTTAAAAGTCAGGTACTGGCCGGTTTCCACTGCATCGGTCTCTTTCATGGCAAACACTCCTCATGTTGTATCTTTCTCAGGTCAATGTTTTTCAGCGCTGTCTTCCTTTCCGCCCTGCCCTTCCATGGATTGAAATATCTGATGCACGTCCAGAATCAACGACACAGAGCCGTCTCCCAGAATGGTGGCGCCGGAGACGCCCTGGATGTCCCGATAGATCCTTCCCAGGGGCTTGATCACCGTCTGGTGATGGCCGATGACCTGATCCAGCCCGAAACCGATCTTTTCTCCCCCGATATCCGAGACCACCACCCGTTCGATGGCCGGCGGTTCTCCGTCGATGCCGAAAAACTCCCGCAGGCCCAGGTAAATGATCATCCGATCCCGGTAACGCATCATGCCCCGGTCCCGGGACTGGTTCGCTTCCTCCCGATTCAATTCCAGGCATTCCTCCACCGCCGACAGGGGCAGGACGAAATGGGTGGTCCCGATCCGGACCAGCAGGCCGTCGATGATGGCCAGCGTCAAGGGCAGCGAGAGGGTAATGGCGGCGCCTTGGCCCCGTCGGCTCTCGATTTCCACTTTGCCATGAAGCGCTTCAATACGGCGCTTGACCACGTCCATGCCCACGCCGCGGCCCGAGACGTCGGTGACGCGCTTGGCCGTGCTGAACCCCGGGGAAAAAATGAGGTTATGGAGTTCGTCCTCTTCCAGTTCCATGTCGGGCGGGATCAGGTTTCTTTCGATGGCCCGGGCGCGTATCGCATCGGTATCCAGGCCGGCGCCGTCTCCTGAAATCCGGATCAGCACCTTGGCCCCGGAATGGGCTGCCGACAGATGAATTGTCCCCTGGCGGGGTTTTCCCAGGGCCTCCCGCACATGGGGCGGCTCGATGCCGTGATCGATTTCATTCCTGATGATGTGGACCAGGGGATCGTTCAACTGATCGATCACCGTCTTGTCCAGCTCGGTGTCGGCCCCGGAGGTGGTCATGGCCGCTTCCTTGCCCAGCTCTTCCGCCAAATCCCGAACCAGTCGGCGGAACTTCTGAAAGGTGGAGCCGATGGGGAGCATGCGAAGGCTCATGGCGTTTTCCCGCAGCGAGGTGATGAGGCGCTCCACCTCCTCGGAGATGGCCAGGAGTTCAGGATCATCGGACATGCCGCCCTTGCGGCTCAGATTGGCCTGCACCGTCACCAGTTCCCCCACCAGGTTGACCAGGGTGTCGAGTTTGTCGGCGGGCACCCGGATGCTGGAAACCACCCCTATTTCCGAGATCCTGCGCTCGGCCCGCCGGTCCACAGCCAGTTCCCGGGCCTGCTCGGAGAGGGCATCGTCCAGCGCTTCGGGGGTGATGTCCCCCCGCTCCAGCAGGATCTCGCCGATGCGGCGGAAATCGGTCGGCCCGTCCTTCGGATTCGGCCCGGCGTCCATTGCCTGGATCTCCAGATCACTGGTATCCGCCACGAAGATGAAGGCGTCCCGGATGGCGTTTTCTCCTCTATCGGTCTGGAGAATCAGGTCCCAACTGAGGCGGCACGCCTCTGGATCGAGTTCATCGAGGGGCGGAACATCCTGGAAATGAGCCACCACCTCGCAGTCCCCCAGGCCCCGGATCTCGTCGATGATCAGGGCCGGATTGGCGCCGGCGGCGAACAGGCCGGGATGGGGATGAAACCGGATGCGATAGGTTCGGGTCCGGAGGGGCGTGAAGGGTGCGGCGGCGTCCCCGGGACGATCCGTTGCCGCGCCTTCCGGGAGGAACTCCCGGAACCGGCCCATCATCTCCGCGGCATGGGTGGTGTCGAGGTCCTCTTCCGCCACCATCTTCCGGATCAGATCGCAGGCCGACAGCGACAGGCTCACCAGGTCCCTGGCGACAGTGAGCCGGCCGTCCCGGACCTGCTCATAGACCGCCTCGATTTCATGGGTGAAGGCCGCCACATCTTCGTAGCCGAACATGGCGCCCGAGCCCTTGATGGTGTGGAGGGATCGGAACACCCGTCCGATCAGCTCTTCATCCTCCGGGGTTTCCTCCAGTTCCAGAAGGGCGGTCTCCAGATCCACCAGCAGCTCGAAGGCTTCCTCCCGGTAAACCATTTTATGGTTGTCCATACTGCGGCTCCTCGGGCGTCGGGGGACGGCCCGCTCCTTGGGCTAGGGGTTCAAGATATCGAAAGGGTCCAGCCCCACGCCTTCCATGGCCTGGACAACAGCGTTGGAGACAGCCTGAACATGAAATGTTTTTCCCGTCTTCCGGGCGGTGAGCCGGGCGGAACAGATGAGCTGGACCCCGGCGGCGTCGCATTCGGTCACCCCGCCCAGATCGAGGATCAGCCCTTCCGGACCGTCGAAGGCCGAAACCATGGCTTCCCGGAGAGCCGCCGTCTCATAGATGGTAAACGAACCCACCGCCTTCACCAGTCCCGCCGGCAAATCGGTTTCCGTGGTCATGGGGTCTCCCTGGATTCAGGTTGAACGGTCAGCATGTTTAAATCGCTCTAAAATTGGCAAAAATTACCATAGCACCCCTGGATGGCCCTGTCAAAAGGTAAGCTTCAAGAATGGGCCGCGCCGTCGGGTGAAAACGCGCTATCGAGGATATTTTTCACACCCCGATTGCCGTATATTTATTTGACACTAAAACCGGACCGCCGTAAGCTTGTCTTTATCGATTTTCCGACGCGAAAGGAACTTTAAATGACGTCTGCCCGATGCCTGCTGGTCTGCCTGATCACCGCCGCCGTCGCGATGGTCGGTTTTCTCTCCGTCGGCGCCCAGGAAACACCGCCGGAGCCCCTTCCCGTTGAGGCCGAATCCCAGAGGACCGACCGGTCCGCCCTGGACGCCCTGCGCACCATCCTCGCAACGATCCGCCAGTTCGAGTCGGATCTGGAAGCCCTGGAGCGGGAATACACTGCAGCCCGGACGCCTGACCAGCAATCCCGGATCGGAGAAGAGATTCAGCAGATCAGCGACCGGATTGAAAGCATGGCGCAGGATTTTGAAACCATCGCCACCGGCGTCGATATGGCGGCCTTTGAAGAAAAGCCCTCCCGGGATTTCGACTGGAAGCAAGAACTCCACATGCTGATAAATCCCGTGATCCAGGAACTCAAGAGCATGACCGAACGCCCCCGTCAGGTGGAAAAGCTCCGCCGGGAGATGGCGGCTCAGGAAGGGCGGCTGGCGATCATCGAAAAGGCCCTCGAAAACATCGAGACGCTGGATAAGAAAGCCGATGAAGACGCCCTTAAGGCGCAGTTGTCGGCGCTTTCCAAAGTATGGAAAAGCAGGAAACAGCATGTCCTCAACCAGTTGACCATCGCCCGGTACCGGCTGGAGGAACAGGAAAAGGAGAAGAGATCCCTGTTCGAATCCTCCCAGCATCTGATGCGGGCCTTTTTCAAAAGCCGGGGTCGGAATCTGGCGGTGTCGTTTTTCGCCTTCCTGCTGGTCTTTCTGCTCCTCCGATGGGTCCATCGGCTCATCTACCGGTTGTCTCCGGTTCACGGCATTCCGGATCGCCCGTTTTATATCCGCCTGTTCGACGTGACCTACCACGTCCTGACCTTTGTTGGGGCGGCCGGCGCCGGTCTTCTGGCGCTCTACGTTTCCGGAGACTGGGTGCTCCTGACCATTGCCGTGATTTTTCTTCTGGGCATCGCGTGGACCGCCCGCCAGGGGCTGCCGCGTTACTGGGAGCAAATCAAGATGCTGCTCAACCTGGGGGCGGTCAGAGAAAATGAACGGATCGTCTACAACGGCCTCCCCTGGCGGGTTAAAAACCTCAATGTCTACACCATCCTTGAGAACCCGGTCTTGCAATCGGGACTGGTCCGCCTCCCCATCCGGAATCTGATGGAGATGACGTCCCGCCCTTTTCATCGCGAAGAACCCTGGTTTCCATGCCGGGAGGACGACTGGGTCGTTCTGGAGGACGGGACCTTCGGCAAGGTGATCGTCCAGACCCCGGAGATGGTGCGGCTGGTCAAGCGGGGCGGGGCTCAGAAGACCTACCAGATCGCTGATTTCCTCGGACAAAGCCCCCTCAACCTTTCGGTCAATTTCCGACTTAAAGTGACCTTCGGCATTGATTACGAACACCAATCCGTCTGCGTCGACGAGGCGCCCGAAAAGATGGGCGCCATGGTGAAAGAACGGTTGGAAGAGATGGGATATGGGAAGGAGATCCTGAATGTCCGGGCCGAATTCGAATCGGCTGCCGCCTCGTCTCTGGACATCGTCGTGCTGGCCGACTTCACCGGCAAGGCCGCCCCTTTCTACAACCGCCTCACCCGGGCCATACAGCGGATCTGCGTGGAGGCATGCAACCGATATGGTTGGGGGATTCCGTTTACGCAGGTGACGGTGCATGCGGCAAAAGGGGCTTCCGGGCCGGCCGGAACGACCGCCGCGCAGCGGGGTTAAAGCTGCCGGTTCACATTTTCCAGATCGTAGGTGCGGAAGACCAGTTTTTCCCGCTCGAGCCGCTTTTCGGGTATCGGCGTGGGTTCATAGCATTTCAAAGCCTTTCGCGCGTCCGCTTTGGAGGGGATGGCCGCCATTGCCTCTCCGAGTTTTTTTCCGGAAATGGCATCCAGCACAATGGCGCTTTCCCCGTCGGAGGATACCGCCACCGGAATCTGTCCATCCGGAAAGACCAGGCGGGCGCCCGAGGCGATTTCCCGTTCCCGGGAACCCAGGGAGCCTGCGACGCACTTGAAGGCCATGTAGGGGACGCCGTCCACCCGAACCACCAAGTCCACCTTGGAGCGATAGGGCTCGCCGGCCACGGTCAGTTCCATGGGCACGTCAATCTCCATGTCGGTTTTTTCATATCCCTTCTCCGCCACCAGATACCGTTCCACCGCCTGGCGGTTGCCTTCGGCGCCGATGTCCGGCACATGGCGGCCGGTGGCAAAATCTTTTAGGGTCTCACAGGCTTTCTTTACGTCGCTCACAAATGCCTCCGATAGGAGTGGATAGCGGACACATCGCTGCCCACGGGTTGGGTTCTTTCACTAACCGTCTAAAATGATGAGCATGGCGATATTGCCGGTTTTGGTCATCGGTCGTTTTCTGTTGCCGCGGATTCCGCGGCCGCCGGCAGTTCCGGCGGGATGCCAACGCGCCGGGCGTCGATCCAGAGCCCCTCCAGGTCGTAGAACTCCCGCACCGATTCAAAAAAGATATGGATCACCACGTCGCCGTAGTCCAGGATGGTCCAGTGACCTTCCTTGTTCCCCTCCACGCTCAAGGGGCGGATCCCCTGCTTTTTCAATGCCGCCTGAACGTGTTCGGCAATGGCCATCACCTGCCGGTTGGATCGGCCGGAGCAGATGATGAAGGCGTCGGCGATGGACGTCAACCCGCGCAGGTCGAGCACTACCGGGTTCCGGGCTTTTTTGGCCAGCACAGCCGTCAGATACGGTTCCAATGAGAGGTTTCTCTCCTTTTCCTTCATGTCCTATAAAGTCCTTTGGTGTGAATATAATGCGCCACTCCGTCGGGGACCAGGAAACGAATCGATCGTCCCTGCCCCAGCAACTGACGGATCTTGGTGGAAGAGATGTCGAGGCTGCTGACATTGGCGGTGTAAATGGGGTTTTTTTCAGGATGAATGAAATGGGGGGGGGCGCCGGACGCAGAAAAATACGCGTATCGGTCGGACACCTTGCCTGACAGAAATGTCTGAATGGCCTGCCGGCCCCCGGGCGCTTCCGGGTTTCCCGCCTCAGGGCGCCCCATGACGATGAAGGGGGCTTTTTCGAACAACGCCGGGTATTGCTCCCAGGTATCGATCTCCAGAAACGCGTCCAGGCCCACGATGAAAAAGAGTCGGGCCCCCTTGGGCAGGGCCGAGCGGAAATGGTTCAGGGTGTCCACCGAATAGGAGGGCCCCGACCGTTCCAATTCCACCTGGGAGATCTCGAAGCCGGGTACGTCGGCCACGGCAATCCGGACCATTTCCAGGCGATCTTCAGCGCCCGCGATTCCCTCGGCTGATTTATGGGGCGGAATGGCCGACGGGATGAGGATGATCCGGCTCAGCTCAAAGATCTCCTTCACTTCCAGAACGGTGCGCAGGTGGCCCAGATGGATGGGATTGAAGGTGCCGCCCAGCAATCCGATGCGATCGGCGGACATCAGGCCGTCCGGATCTGGCCGTCCCCGAAGACCACGAACTTGGTGGTGGTCAGCTCCTCGATGCCCATGGGGCCGAAGGCGTGGAGCTTGGTGGTGGAGATGCCCATCTCCGCCCCCAGGCCGAGCTGTCCGCCGTCGTTGAACCGGGTGGAGGCGTTGACCAGAACCACCGAGGAGTCCACCTCCCGAACGAACCGCCGGGCCCTGGCGTAATCAGTGGTCACGATGGCTTCGGTGTGGGCCGATCCATACCGGGCCATGTGATCGATGGCCTGGCCCATGTCCGAAACCACCCGCACCGCCAGCCGGAGGTCGAGATATTCCTCATGCCAGTCGTCTTCGGTGGCTTCCTGAACATCGTTTAAAATGCGTCGGGTCTCGGGACAGCCGCGCAGTTCCACCCCTGCCCCGGCGAACCGCCGGGCCATGGCGGGCAGAAACGTCTGGGCCGCATTCCGGTGGACCAGCATCGTCTCCATGGCGTTGCAGACGCCGGGCCGTTGGACCTTGGCGTTGAAGCAGATCTCCTGGGCCATGTCCATGTCCGCGCCCTCGTCCACATAGACGTGGCAGACCCCTTTGTAATGCTTCAGCACCGGGATCTTCGAATGTTCCACCACGAACCGGATGAGCCCCTCGCCGCCCCGGGGGATGATCAGGTCGATGGATTCCTCCTGTCGGAGCAGAATATTGACGGCCTCCCGGTCCCGAACCGGCACTGCCTGGACCGCGTTTTCCGGCAGACCCGTTTCGCGCAGGGCTTTCTTGACCACGGACGCCAGCGACTGGTTGGAATGGAGCGCCTCGGAACCCCCCCGTAAAATGACCGCATTGCCCGCCTTGAAGCACAACCCGGCGGCGTCGATGGTGACGTTGGGCCGGGACTCGTAGATGATGCCGATGACGCCCAGCGGAATCCGCATCCGCGACACCTGAAGGCCGTTCGGCCGCTGCCAGGTTCTGACAACGGCGCCTACCGGATCCTCCAGAGCGGCCACTTCCCGAAGCCCCTGGGCCATGGCCGCGATCGTCGCATCCGTGACCGTCAGCCGGTCGATCATGGCCGCCGTCAGCCCCATCTCCCGGGCCCGTTCCAGATCTTTGGCGTTCTCCGCCCGAATGACGGCGGCATCCGCCTCTAATCCTTCCGCGATCCTGAGCAGGGCGGCATCCTTCTTACGGGTCGGGCATCGGGCCATCTCCTGAGACGCAGCCCGCGCTTCTCTGGCCATTTCCACGATGGTCGATTCAATGGACATAGCTTATCCTTCTTCGCCGGTGATCGTCAGATTGTCCCGGTGGATCACTTCGTCATAAGGCTTGTCGCCCAGCACCTGACGGATGCGGCCCGTCTGAAGTCCCATGATTTTCCGGATATCCGCCGAGCTGTAATTGACCAGCCCGGTCCCGAGGATCTCGTCGTTCCCGTTTTTGAACGCCACGGGCGCCCCCACGCTGAAGTCCCCCTCTACCTCCACGATCCCGCTGGGCAGGAGGCTTTTGCCGCGCTCCAGGATGGCCCGGGCCGCCCCCTGGTCGATTCGAAGCGTTCCCTTGGGCTTCAGGGTGAAACCGATCCAACATTTCCGGTTGGCCAGCTTCTCTTTTCTGGGTTTGAAAAAGGTTCCGTGGGGTTCGCCGGAGAAAAGCTTCAAGAGGATATCGGGTTTATCTCCCCGGGCGATGATCATGGGGATGCCGGCGGCGGTCACCTTCCGGGCCGCCCGGATTTTGCTGAGCATCCCGCCGGTCCCCAGGGCGCCGGGGATGTCGCCGGCGACTTTTTCGATGCTCTTCCGGATGACCGGCACCTCGGGGATCAGCCGCGCATCGACCTCCGTCCGGGGATCTTTGTCGTAAAGGCCTTCGATGTCAGTGAGATTGACGACCAGATCCGCATCCATCAACAGGGCGATCATGGCGGCCAGGTTGTCGTTGTCGCCGAACTTGATCTCATCCACGGAGACCGTGTCGTTCTCGTTGATGATGGGGATCACCCCCCAGGAAAGAAGCGTGTAGAGGGTGTTCCGGGCGTTGAGGTATCGAAGGCGGCTGGTCAGCCCGTCTCCTGTCAACAGAATCTGAGCCACCTTTCGCCCGTAGCGGCGGAACGTCTTTTCGTATTCCCGGATCAGCCCGGCCTGGCCCACCGCTGAAACGGCCTGGCGCTTGGGGATCTCATCGGGACGTCGGTTCAGATTGAGTTTCCGGACCCCGGCGGCCATGGCCCCGGACGAAACCAGGAGCACCTCGACCCCGTCGTCGAGGAGCCGGCAGATCTGGCGACTGATGGCGCCGACCACCTTCAGATTGAGGCCGTTGTCCACTGTCAGGACGTTGCTTCCCACCTTGACCACCACCCGCCGGACCCCGTCGAAAAGCGTGCGCCTGTCGGTTGCCATATCCGTGGTCATTTCTCTCCGGCGACAGCCCTGATTCCGTCCGGGGCGGTTTCGGCGCCGAGGAGCTTTACGATCCGGGATATCAGTTCGTCCAGCCCCTGGCCGGTGGCTGCCGACACGGTCAGCGCCGGCGTCTCCCCTGCCGCCTCCTGGAAAAGTTCGGCCGCCTCTTCGGCGCCGGAAAGATCCATTTTATTGAGCGCCACCACCTGCGGCTTGAGGGCCAGACTTTCCTTATACAGGGCCAACTCCCGGTTGACCGACCGAAGGACCGACAGCGGGTCGTCCGGATCGATTTCCGGCGCATCGATGAGGTGAACCAGGATGCGGGTCCGCTCGATGTGGCGAAGGAATTGGAGCCCCAGTCCCGCCCCCTCATGCGCCCCTTCGATGAGGCCGGGGATGTCGGCCACCACAAAGGGTTCGGCCCAGGGGGTCTGCACTACGCCGAGATTGGGGGAAAGGGTGGTGAAGGGGTAATCGGCGATTTTGGGGGTGGCGGCGGTGATGGCTCTGATGAGGGTCGATTTGCCGGCATTGGGAAGACCGACCAGCCCCACGTCGGCGATGAGCTTGAGTTCCAGGTGAAGGGTCAGGGCCTGACCCGATTCCCCCGGTTGGGCGAAACGGGGGGTCCGGTGGGTCGAAGTGGTGAACCGTCTGTTTCCCTGACCGCCCCGTCCCCCCTCGGCGACCACGTAAGCGGCGTCGGACTCGGCGAGATCTTTCAAGACGGCGCCGGTTTCCGCGTCCCGGACCACAGTGCCGGCCGGCACTTCGATGATCAGATCCTTCCCGTTCCGGCCGGTCTTTTGCTGGCCTTTTCCCGGGCGTCCGTTTTCGGCGGCGAACTGTCGCTTGAACCGGAAATCATAGAGGGTCCGCTTCCGGTCGGTGGTCTTCAGGACAACGTCCCCCCCCTTCCCGCCGTCGCCGCCGTCGGGACCGCCGCGAGGGACAAACCGTTCACGCCGGAAACTGACGCAGCCGGGGCCGCCGTTTCCGGACTGAACGGAAATGGTTGCTTCATCAATGAATTTCACTCGGCATAAACGCTGGCCTGCTTGCGGGAACGGCCCACGCGCTCATAGCTGACCACCCCGTCGACTTTGGCGAAAAGGGTATAATCCTTGCCCAGGCCGACGTTTTCGCCGGGATGGATCTTCGTGCCGAGCTGACGCACCAGGATGTTGCCGGCCCGAACCCGCTGGCCGCCGTAGATTTTGACGCCGCGGCGCTGACCGTTGCTGTCGCGGCCGTTTTTTGAACTGCCGCCTGCTTTTTTATGTGCCATCTATCTGTCTCCTTATTCGTTTTCAGGCTTTCGGACCTCGGTCTCTTCGGTCGGCGCCGCTGGTTCGGGCGTCGCTTCCGCCGCTCCCGTTGTTTCCACCGATTCGGTTGATTCCGGGGCCCGGGCCGTCTGCTCCGCCACGGGCGTTTCGTCCGCCTCGACAGCCGGCGCTTCCTCGGCCATCTCCGCCGGATTGCCGATCCGGTCGATCTTCACCGCCGTATACTGCTGACGGTGGCCCAGCTTTCGGCGATACCGTTTCCGCTTCTTATACTTAAAAACCAAAATTTTTCGGGACTTGCCCTGCTCGACGATATGTCCCTGTACGGCGACATCCGGCACCACCGGCTGTCCCACCTGCACGTTCTCCCCGTCGGAAAACATGAGAACCCGGTCGAAAGAGACCGGCCCTCCGACCTCGCCGGGGAGCTTCTCGAACCGGAAGACGTCCCCTTCCCGGACCTTGTACTGTTTTCCGCCTGTATTTACGACCGCATACATTCTGATATCCTCCTTTGACAACAACATTATACGTCATTCCGCAAAAATAGTGAATAATAAATGATCGGCGGATAATGTCAAGGGGAAAATCTCATCCACGGTTCAGGGCTTCGACAATCCCCGGCAACGCCACCCCAGCCTTCCCTTCGATGCGCACGTCGGCCAGACCGTCCATGGGGGTGTCCGACAGATTGACAATGGCCAGGAAGGCGCCGTTGCGTTTGGCGATGCCGGGCATGCCGGCGGCCGGGTGGACCAGAAGGGTGGAGCCCACCACCAGGAAGACGTCGCAGGTTTCGGAGAGCCGGACCGCCCGCTCCGTCTCGGCAACGGGCATGGCCTGGCCGAAGGAGATGGTGTCGGGTTTGAGATAGCCGCCGCAATGGCATTCAGGGGCCGGGTCGCCGGCCGCGATCCGCTTCTGGGCGGCATCTTCCGAAGAGATCTCGCCGCAGGTCATGCAACGGATGCGCCGGGTGTTGCCGTGGAGTTCCACCACCTTTTCGTCGGGAAGGCCTGACATCTGGTGAAGCCCGTCGATGTTCTGGGTGATCACCGCTTCCAGGAGCCCCATTTCGTGAAGACGATGGATGGCCTCATGAGCTGCGTTAGGCCTGGCCTTGACCAGGTCGTGGTACATTTCGGTCTTTTGCCGCCAGTATTCGATGCGGGATGCGCGGGACCCCATGAAGTCATCGAAATAAACCGGTCGGAACCGGTCCCAGACGCCGCCTTTGCTCCGGTAGTCGGGAATGCCGCTCTCGGTCGAGATGCCGGCGCCTGTAAACACAATGTTGCGTCCGCCCCGGGCGATCCGTTCCGCAATCTGAGAAACCGCATCAGCGCTATCCGTCATTGTCGTCTCCTGCCTGCAACGGTCCCGGCTGAATCCGCGCTTCGGTTGTCGCATGGGCCGCCGCGTTGTATTGGACATGCTTGCGCCGCAGGATGTCGTAGTAGATCATGATCTGCTGCACGTACTGAACCGGCTCGGACCCCCGGCAATAGCCGTAGATGGCGTCTTTGTAGTATGCTTCTTCCGACAAAAGGGGGAGCATTCCGGCCAGCGCATCCCAGTCGTCGGGGTTCAGATTCCGATCCCGGGCCAGATTCCGGGCGTCCAGGATATGACCTTGTCCGATGTTGTAGGCCGCCATGGCGATGAACAACCGATCCCGCCCCTGGGCGCGGTCGAAAAAATCGTACAATTTTCTCAAGTGGCGGATCCCCGCCGCCATATTCTCCTCGGGGTCGTACAGATCCTCAACGCCGTAGCTCCGGGCGGTTCGGCGGGTCAACTGCATGAGGCCGTAAGCCCCGGCATGACTCCGGGCCCGGGGGTCCAGGTGGGATTCCTGATAGGCCATGGCCCCGATCAGCCGCCAATCGAATCCGTACTGAACCGAGAGGCGCCGAAGCGGGTCCAGAAAGCGGGGCAGCCGGCTCTTCAATCGCCGATGGAAGGCCATTAAATCCACATAATCGAACGTCTCCACATCGGTGTAATACCGGTCGTAAATTTCGCCGAAGCGGCCTGAAGCTTTCATGGTCCTGAAAAACAGGTTGATCCGGTCCCGCAACAGGTAGGACCGAGGCGCCACGGCCCATCCGAGGGATTCCTTTCCGCTGATGGGATCGGCCACCACCGTATTTGGATAATAGCGCCGGTTGAGGAGCGCGACGTTGCTGTCGGCGACCGTTGCCGTAATCCGCTTTTCCGAAACCCACCGGATCAATTCCTCGGTGGACAGATCGTCGTGGGCGACGACATCGACCTGAATCCCCTTTTGCCGCAACTCGGAAAGCCGCGCTTCATAGGTGGTGCCCTTCCGGACATGAACTACCTCGCCGTCCAAGTCTCCGACGTCCCGGATGCGCCGATTGTCCCGGTGGACGATCAGATGCTGCTGAACCGGCATATACCCCTGGCTGAAGGCCGCCCGCTCCTGTCGGTTTTCGGTGATGGTCATGCTGGCGGCGACAATGTCCCCCCGGCCGGCCAGAAGATGATCGATCATCTTGTCCCACCGGGAATCGATCCTGACCCGCAGGCCGACCCCCAGAAAATCTGCAAAGGCGCGGGTCAGGTCGTATTCGAATCCCATGTCCTGGCCCCGGTAGCTGTAATAGCAGTGAGCATTGTTCCGGGTGATCACCGTGATTTCGCCCCTTTCTAAAATCTGATGCAACAAGGTCCGGGGACGCCTCTCCTGCCGATAGGAAAGGGTATAGGCGGCGGAAAGGGAAAGGATAAGAACGGGAACCAGCCATCGGCGAAGGCGCTTGAACGCATCGGTCCCCCTGAACGCGGGCAAATCAGAACGCCCCCAGCTGGCAGGGCTTGATCTTGACGTCCAGCGTTTCGCAAGCGCCGGCGACCCGGAGTTTGGGAACGCCGATCCGGGCCGCGACCGCCCAAGCGTCGCTACAGGCCAGACGCCCCTCCCGCACCGCCGCCTGAATGGCCGACCGCATCGATTCGGGCAGGTCCGTGAGGGGCGAGACAATTTTCCCTTTATCGCCATACCCGAAAAGCCCCATCTGGCATTTGACCAGGCGATATTCCATGAGGTCCACCGCCCGCCCGACTTCCAGCGGGGTCACGCCCAATTCCGAGGCGATCTCAAAGGCCACGGCGCATGGCAGGGAGGCGTCTTTCGACCGCTTTTGCACCGCTTCCTGGATGGCCGGAGGGGCCGTAGCGCCCGGTCCGTGTTTTTCTGAAAATTTTTTCCCAACCGAGACCATGCATTGCTCCTTTTTCGGATTTGATGTATGCTGTCGCATTATTTATAGCGCACTTTTCCTGAAAATTCAAACGGCCGCACCAAACGACGGCGGCAGGATGAGAATCGTCGCACTCTGATGGAAAAAGCAATTGCAATGGAACCCTGCCCAAACCGAAAAAAGACGCGCCGGATCACCGTCGGCGACGTGCCCGTAGGCGGCGGCGCGCCGGTGGCGGTCCAGTCCATGACCAACACCTTCACCGACGATGCAGCATCCACGGTCGCCCAGATCCGGCGGCTCACGGCCGCCGGCTGCGAAATCGTCCGGGTGGCCGTCCCCGACCCGGCGGCGGCGGCGGCCATCGCGGACATCAAAAAAGAAATCGAGATTCCGTTGATCGCCGACATCCACTTTGACCACCGCCTGGCCATTGCCGCCGCGGAGGCCGGCGCCGACGGCCTCCGGATCAATCCCGGCAACATCGGAAAGGGCGACAGCCTGCGGCAGGTGGTCGACTGCGCCGGCCAGCGCTCACTGGCCATCCGCATCGGCGTCAATGCGGGCTCCCTGGAAAAGGACCTTCTGACCAAATACGGCGGCGTCACCGCCCAGGGGATGGTGGAAAGCGCCCTGCGCCACATTGACCTCCTGGCGGCCATGGATTTCCATCAGGTCAAGATCTCCATCAAGGCCTCGGATGTGGGAAGGACCTTAACCGCCTATCGACTGCTGTCGCGACAGTGCGACCTGCCCCTCCATCTGGGAGTCACCGAAGCCGGGGGGCTCTATTCCGGCATCGTCAAATCCTCCCTGGGCATCGGCATGCTGCTGGCGGAGGGCATCGGCGACACCTTCCGGGTCTCCCTCACCCGGGACCCGGTGGAAGAAGTCCGCGTCGCTTATGAAATTCTCAGGGCGCTCAACATCCGACGCCGGGGACCGGAGATCATCTCCTGTCCCACCTGCGGCCGTTGCCGCATCGATCTGTTTCGGATCGTGGAAGAGGTGGAAGCCGCCCTTCTGACCAGCACGGCGGACATCAAACTGGCCATCATGGGTTGCGTGGTCAACGGGCCCGGCGAAGCGCGGGAGGCCGATATCGGCATCGCCGGCGGAGACGGCGCGGGGATCCTGTTTAAAAAAGGGAAGGTGATCCGGAAATTTCCCCAGGAGGAACTGGTACCGGTTCTTCTGAAGGCGGTGCGCTCCTTCAGCCGTGAAACAGCATCGGAAGGGGGCGGCCCAATGGATATCGATCACCATCGAATATGATTCGACATTTATGATTTAAATCGTCAACAGAAAGGGAAGGCAATGGGAAAAAAGGCCAAATCGGCAATCTCCCCCACGAGAGAGGAAAACTATGCGGAGTGGTATCAACAAGTTGTCCGGGCTTCGGACATGGCCGAACGATCGCCGGTCCGAGGATGCATGGTCATCAAACCCTGGGGCTATGCGCTCTGGGAGAACCTGGTGCGTGAACTGGACGATCTGTTCAAGGCCACCGGCGTCCAGAACGCCTATTTCCCGCTGTTCATCCCCTTGAGTTTCCTGGAAAAAGAGGCCCGGCATGTGGAAGGGTTCGCCAAAGAATGCGCCGTGGTCACCCATCACCGTCTCGAAAAAAACGCAGAGGGCGGCCTGGTCCCGGCCGGCAAGCTGACGGAACCTCTGGTGGTCCGGCCCACTTCCGAGACCATCATCGGAGATGCTTTTTCCAAATGGATCGGTTCTTACCGGGATCTCCCGCTGCTGATCAATCAATGGGCCAACGTGGTCCGGTGGGAGATGCGGACCCGCATCTTTCTGCGCACCAGCGAATTTCTCTGGCAGGAGGGGCATACAGCCCATGCCACCGATACCGAGGCCATAGAAAGAACCCGTATGATGCTGGATATTTACGAGGATCTGTCGGAAAACTATCTGGCCATGCCGGTACTCAAGGGACGGAAATCTCCTGCGGAGCGATTCCCCGGCGCAGTGGACACCCTGTGCATTGAGGCCATGATGCAGGACCGGAAGGCCCTTCAGGCGGGGACCTCCCATTTTCTCGGCCAGAACTTCGCCAAGGCATCCGGCATCCGTTTCCAGTCCGCGCAGGAGATTGAAGAATACGCCTGGACGACGTCCTGGGGCGCATCCACCCGGCTCATCGGCGGCTTGATCATGAGCCACGGCGACGACGACGGCGTCATCCTGCCGCCCAAGGTGGCGTCATCTCATGTGGTTTTGCTCCCCATTGTCATGAAGGAAGAAGAAGCGTCCACCGTATCCGATTTCACCCAGCGGCTTCAGCGGGAGTTGAAAGATGTCCGGTACAACGGCCGGCGCGTCCGGGTGGTGATCGACGACCGCGATATCGGCGGGGCCAGGAACTGGGACTGGATCAAAAAGGGGATTCCCCTTCGGGTGGAGATCGGTCCCCGGGACATCGCCAACGATTCGGTATTCGTGGGTCGCCGGGACAAGGGGCATCGGGACAAGTTTTCCATGAAACGGGAGGAGTTCATTGCCAGAATACCGGAGTTACTGGACGAAATCGAGGATGGTCTTTTCTACC
>JAABTD010000273.1 GCA_011390065.1 Desulfobacteraceae bacterium | reverse complement strand
TTTCCCGGACGGTGCAGTAGGCCGTTTGGGTTTCCGGATCGACAGCCATGTGACCGGAGGCGTTGAATTCATAGATGGGTTCGGGCCGGGCCTTGGTCTCGTCCATCAGGAGGGCGGGGCGGAGATAGTACAGCCCCTTGCCCAGCCCCACGGCGTAGATCAATCCTTTGTTTTTTTCGGTAATGTCCATCTCGGTGATCCGGACATCGCAGAGGATGGTCATCTCCTCCCATTTGTGGTCGTCCTTGATGCGGGAGATGCCGAAAACCGTATCCACTCCCCGGACCACGGCGGCGGCATAGAGCAATTCGCCGTCCAGTGAAAAGGCGATGGCCGACGTTTCGGCGCCCTCGGCCGAGGGCATCTCCAGCACCTCGATCAATTCCTCCTTCTTGGCGTCGTAGATGTTGATGGTGTTGTCCGTGCCGCCGTAAGTGTACACCCGGCCGCCTTCGGGATGCAGCCGGGCCCGTGTATGGCTGTTTTTGCCGAATAAGGTCGTCGCCTTCCGGTTCCGGAAAGGATAATCCGGAAAGTCGTCGCCCCGGAACATGGCGCAGTAGGTCTTGCTCTGGAGCAGGCGGCGCAGATCGAGGTAAATGTCCCGGAGGATCAGATGCTCCTTGTAGGAGAGGAAGACGTAGCCGCCGTTGTCGGTGTTCCAGAGCTGGACGATCAGGTTGAGCAGGCTGGTCAGCTTCCGTCGCTGCACCGATACGAACCCCGCGGCGCCGCCCTCCACCGCCTCGATTTCCCCGGCGTCGAGAAACTGAAATTCATCGGTGATCGCCTCGAACAGGTCCCGGATGCAGTTTTCATAAAAATCCATCAACAGGGTGTCGTCCCACAACGGCTTGTCGTGGACTTCGGGATCATAGGGCTCGACGGTCACCGCCGGTCCGCCCTCGGGTCCGTGATCCAGGCGCAGGAGGACCGTGCCGTCGCCATCCTCCAGCACCGGTTCCCCGCCTTCCTGCAGGGCCTCGATGCGGGACAGGAGGTCGAAGATCCGCTCCTGTTCCAGGACGATGTCCTCCCCTTCGCAGGTGAGGGCGTAGCCCGGCGTGACCCGCACCTGGCGGCGGGCCGGTTCCTGTTCGTCTCCATCGCCGCTGGGACCGGGATAGGTGTCGGGGCCGCATTCGGCGATGAGCCCGCAGACGATGCCCCAGCCGTGAAGGTGCTTGTTATGCCACCGCAGGTCCCGCTCCCGGCAGAGGTGGTCGAGGGCGTCCTGGACTGTGCGCACTTCCGGCATATCGCAGACCCGGTTGTCGTAGCAGACATCTCCGGCCCGGATATCGGTCAGGGGCGGGAATTCAAAGCGCTTGCACACATCGCCCCGATACGGCGTGAAGGTCTCCCCGGAAACGGTTCCCAGGGTCAGGTAATGGTGGCGGATGCCCATGGGCGGCGCATCCGTGGGCAGTTCGTGTTCCTCGGGCGGGATGGCCTGTCGCACCGCCGCCTGCCAGAAATCCCCGGCCAGCAGGGGATGGTCGGCCAGTTCCAGCGTCAGGGTCATGGCGTCCAGGTGGAGGCCCACCGTCGCCCCTTCGGTCACATAGCCGTGGGCGTCGGCGGCGATGCCGGTGGACAGCAGGACGCCCCGATCGAATCCCGCGTCCAGCCGCCAGGCCGGTCCGCTTTTTGTGAGCGTGCAGAACCCGTCCCAGCGGCGCACCAGGGACGTATTGGCCGGGATGTCGCCCGACGCCGGATACCCATTGGTCAGCTCGAAACGGACCGGCGAAAAGGCCAGCGCCAGGTGCTTGCCGAGGTGCATTTCGGAGGCGAAATCCTCCGATTCGCCGCTGTAAAACTCATAGGCGTAGGCGTCGGAGGCGAACCCCGGCGGTTCGTCGCCGATGTCGCACTGTTCGCCCGCGTTTTCGCCGGACCATTTAAGGGTCATCGCTCTCGGTTCGCCGAAACCCGTGTATTCGACGTCATGGATCTCCACCCGGAACAGGTAATCGCCGATGTCGTCCCGGAGGGCGATTTCCTCGGCGCAGGGGTCGCAGGGATCGGGCTCCGTGGCCCCCTCCCGCAGCGCCAGCGTCAGCCGGGCGTCGCCGATGGGCGGGTTTTGGGCCGGATCTTCCGGGTCTACATCGGTCGGACACCATTTGACCTGAGCCATCGTCTGGGTGCGGGTGCAGGTGTCGGCCCCGTGGAGGCCGGGATCGAGCAGGTCGCCGTCCTCCAGCGCCAGGACCGTCCGTTCCCACACATCCACATAGAGGCGGTGGTCGCCTTCAGGCGTCGGCGGGTCGGGGAAATCGGCCTGGTGGTCGTATTCGAAGGCTTCGCCGGCCGGATCGTCCAGATCGGCGTCCGGGTCCGGGCGCACCGCGGGCGGGATGGC
>JAABTD010000272.1 GCA_011390065.1 Desulfobacteraceae bacterium | reverse complement strand
CGTCCACATAGACATGACCCCATTTCAGTCTGGCAGTCTCCGTACCATCGGGGTTTTCGGTGATCGCCACCATGCCCCGGCCCCGGGGCGTGCCGCCGCCGACGGCGTCGGTCATGGCGTCGGCCAGCCGGTGTTTGACGATGTCGGCCAGTTCGTTCCAGTCGGCGTCGGTGAGCATGCGCCCCATCTGCTGATAGACGCCGGAATAGCGCTTTGATGGGTCGAAGGTGATCCGTGAGATTTGTGTTTTCATGGTGTCTGTCCCTATGAATTATCGGGCATTTCCAGAAGCCGCGGGTCGGGGATGACCGCCGCCGTCAGTCCCACCGGCATATAGTCTTGCAGTTTGTCCGTCAGGGCGTCCGGCAGGCGGCTCAGCCACTGCCGGTGGTAGGCGCCCATTTCGCCGCCGTCCTCGGCCCCGTGCCGGATGGCCGCCGGCGTCGCCGGATGAAGCACGCCGCACCCCCGGTCGCCGAAATCATCGGTAAAAAAGACCGGGACGCGTCGAGTGTTGTCGTTGAGCCGCATGCCGCCGGGGTCCTGTTCCCGATGGAGCCGCGAATACCGGACGCACCCCGACGCGGGCGGCGCCGGCGGGATGTGATCCTTCCGGATGAGGCCCATGAAGATGCAGTCGCTGGCCTGGAGAACTTCGGTCAGGGTGGTGGTCAGCACCGTGCAGTATTCCAGCCGCGTCAAGCCCCGGGCCGCCTGGACCGATCGGAACAGGCAGTCCTTTGCCGCGATCACCGGCGTTTCCGTATCGATGCCGTGAACCTCGGTCTTCCAGGACGCGCAGCTTTCCAGTTCGATCCGGCCGCCGTCCGCTTCCATCCGGTTTTCCAGGATCAGCCCTTCGAACCGCCAGGTGTGAAAATCGGCGGGCCCCACCCCGTCGGGCTCCTGACCCAGTTTGATCACGCCCCGGACCCGCACCGGCATGAAATCCTCCGCGCCGAAGGTCCGATTTCGGAAGATCGTCAGGTGGTCCCGTTCTTCTACCTCGATGAGATCGAGAAAAGGGGCATCGGGTGGATCGGCCCAGTCCACCACTTGAGCGCCCGGATGGAAAAATCCGGCGGGCGGAACCGTGTAGAGCAGAAGCCGGTCCGGATGGTAATGGCCCTTTCGCCAGTCCGGGGACCGGAAATCGACGGTGCGCCGGGAGACATCCTCGTAGCTGCCGGGATGGCAGGGCGAACCGTGGCGGCTCGTCTGCCGCCAGATGCGGGCGTCGCCGTCCACCGTGCTTTGCTGGGCCGCCGGGTTGCTCGCGTCCGCGGCCACGGCGCCCGAGGGACACCGGAAATCGACGGTGACGGCCGGCAGCCCCGGATGGCGTGCGGCCATGGCCGGCGGAGCGGTCGCCACATCCTGCGAATATCCGTAAGCCGTGGCCGGAATCCGCGGCAGGCCCAGGCGCGGGGTGACGGCCACCCGTTGCCATCCTTCCTGGAGCACCGCCTCCAACTGACTGACCGCCTGGGCGATCTCTTCGATGACCCACAGGGTCCCCTTGCCCTGCCGCCAGCGCACGGCGTTGGCCACCTCGGCCCGCCGCCCGGCCGGCAAGGGCGAGACCAGCCGGACGTTGAGCAGGTCCGCGAAATAGGGGAGGAGCCAGTCCTGGCAGGGGAGCGAGTCGTCCAGGGGCGTGTCCGGGAAATTGTCCGCCAACCGCTGTTGGAGCGTGGCCTGGAGCTGGTCCAGGAGCAGGCCGCACCCCTCGAAGTATCGTTCCAGATCGCCCGTGTCCCGGTTTCGATAAACCGTCGGGACGATGTTGTAAAGCCGTTGGGCGTTGTTGATGGCGTCGTTCATTGTGATCCCCATAATGATGAGAAACAGGGCCGTGTTTGTAGGGGCGAAAAATTTTTCGCCCCTACGGTCGATAGGTCTATATTTCCCGTATTCCTCATAAACTGAAAGGTTCGGTCTCGATGATCAGTTCAGAGCCCGCATCCATGTAAATTACCTGGGTGTCGGTGGGCTGAACCCGACGCACGGCGCCCGTCGCGCCGTAATCGACCCGCCGGGGCGCGGCCGGATCGCCGTCCGCATCCCGAAAACCCCACGGGTTGATCCCGCATTCACAGTTTTCGACCCCTTCGACCCCCTCCACCACCTCGAAGACCCGGCTGCGGAACAGGGGCGCACCCAGTCGCGCGTTTTCCAGGGAGAAGGCCGAAAAGACCACCGCTTCTACGGCGTCGGCCACCACCTCCGGATCGTACTGGTCGGTTTTGATGCGAAGCGTCAGTTTCAGATCGAGGAGAATCTCTTCAAAATCGACCACGCTGACCGTCACGCCGGGCAGGGCGTGTTCGGTCAGATAGGTTTCCAGTTCCCCGCCCAAGGTTCCCAGATCGCCGCCCCCGGCCGGGACCACCGCCACCTCGATCCGCTCGGTCCGGCCCCTCCCCGGCCGACGTCGGAAGGCTTTGGCCTGCCAGACGCTACTGTTTCGGGTCGCCAGATGGGTGAAATCCGACAGGGACACGGCCCGTTCCAGGGCCAGCACCCCGGCCGGCGCGTTTTCCCGCATGGATTCGGCCGCTTCCATGTCGTTGCCGCCGGCGCTGGGGATGGGCTGGACGATCCCCGCGATCAGCCAATGAGGCTTGACCTCTTTTTTCAACGAGTAGGGGTCCAGATTGCCGGAGGGACCGGTTCCCTTCCGGTATCCGATCCGGACGTTGTTGCCGCCGGTAGGCAGACGCCGGCCCCGGCGGCCGTCGCCGAATCCGATGGTCAGACCGCCGTCGGACCGCGGCCGCACCGTATAATGGGGATCTTCGGGGGCCGAGTTGTTCAACGTCGGTTGCTGCCGCCAGGTCCGGTCGCCGACGGTCACCTCCACCGCGGCCCGGACCCCGCTGGGAAACCCGGCGTCGGAGACGAAGCTCACCCCTTCCACATCGAAATCGAACGCCTGGCCCTGAACCGCGGCGTCCCCGGAGCCCAGGACCTTTTCCTTCTGGGTCTCGCCGTGGCCCGACAATACGACAGTGCCGTAGACCTTCGCATCATAGCGGGTGTAGACTTCCGTGGTCCCGTCGGCAAAGGTTTCGCTGCCCGGAATGGCGGGGGAGACCCGGATGCGCCCGTTTTCCAGGTCCACCTCCTGGACTGCCACGGCCATAGCCTCGCCTTTGCCCGCCAGGATCAGTTCGCGGCCGACATCCAGCAGATCGGGGTATGCATCGATCTCCAAAGCCAGCGGGATCGTGCTGTGGGCGTCGGAGCGGTAGTCGGAACCGGTCAGGAAGATCGGCTCATTGTTGACGTCATGATCCAGAGGTCGAAGGTCCAGCTCGAAACTGCCGTACAGGGTGTCGATGTTGGACAGGGTCTCCGATAGCGCCAGGGAGTAATGCTTTTCCCCTTCGGTCAGGGCGTCGATGGACGCGGCCCGGATATCGCCGCCGGTCTCCGCAAGGAGCCAGTCGCCAGTAGCCAAATCGCCGGGGTCGCCGTCCAGTTCGAGGGACTGGGGATCGGAGCGGAGCACCGCGGCGACCGGATCGGCGGTGGGCACGTAC
>JAABTD010000078.1 GCA_011390065.1 Desulfobacteraceae bacterium | reverse complement strand
GTAGTTGTCCCACTCATTGACCGAATAGACCAGGTCCTCCCGCTCGATGTCGGACCCCGCCTTGTTGATTTCGATCTCGTTTTCCGCGGTGTCGGGAACCCGCTTCACGCAGACCAGTATGTTCATTGAAATGTCTCCTTTCCCAGGAACTGTGCGTCATTCTAATATCGCCAAAACAGGCAACCGCGGGGGCGAAAAATTTTTCACCCCTACGCGCTGTATATCGGCATTATCAATATCCCTTACGATTTCACCATATGCCGGTCGATCAGCTCCACCAGGTCGATGGCTTCGATCTCGCCTTCCAGGTTCGAGGTCTTGATGCCGTCCTCGATGTTGACCAGGCAGAAGGGGCAGGCCGTCACGATGACGTTGGCGCCGGCTTCCTTTGCCATTTCCACGCGGACCTGGCCCATGCGGCGATCCTCGATGGGTTCGTAGAACAGGTAGAGACCACCGCCCCCGCAGCAGAAGGATCGGTCCCGGCACCGGTCCATCTCTACCCGGTTCATGCCGGGAATGGCGTCGAGGACCTTTCGGGGATCGTCGTAAAGCAGGTTGTGGCGGCCCAGGTAGCAAGGATCATGGTAAGTGTAGATCTTGCCGTTTCCCTCCCCGGCGCCCAACCGGATGCGGCCCGCTTCGATGGCCCGGACCAGATACTGGCTGATATGTTCCACCGGCGGCAGGTCTTTATAGTCCTTTTTCAGGGTGTTGAAGGCATGGGGGTCGGCGGTGACGATGCGGCTCGCGCCCGACGCGGCAATGGCCTCGGTGTTCTGGTGCTTCAATTCCATGAAGAGCATCTCTTCGCCGAACCGGCGCACTTCGTTGCCGCTGTCTTTTTCCTGGGGGCCCAGAATGCCGAAATCGGTCCCGGCCGCAGCGAGCACCCGGATCGTGGACTTTCCGATGGCCTGAATCCGGTCGTCGTAGGAAGTGACGCTGTCCACAAAATACAGGGTGTCGGCGGTCTCCTTCTTGCCGACGACCTTGACCTCGATGCCCTCTTCCTTGGCCAGATCCTTGACCCAGTCGGCCCGCTTCTTCTCCATTTTTCCGTAGGGATTGCCCCGTTTCTCAAGAGCCTGGAGCGGTTTCTGGAGGGACTGGGGAACGTTCCCCTCGTCCACCATCCCTCGTCTCAGGTCCACCATCTTGTTGATGTATTCGATGGTGACGGGGCATTCTTCCTCACAGGCCCCGCAAGTGGTGCAGGACCAGATTTCGTCCTCGGAATAGATGCCGCCGATGAGCGGTTCGCTCTTTTTGAAGGGGCCGCGCAAGGGGTAGTGGTCGAAAGAATAGTCCCGTGCCTTGATGGAGATAAACCGCGGTGAGAGAGGCCGCCCCACATGGTTGGCCGGGCAGTTGTCCGAGCATCGGCCGCAGTCGGCGCAGGAATAAAAATCGAGAATGTGCTTCCAGGTGAAATCCTCAAATTGCTTGACGCCGAAGGATTCCAGTTCGTCAAGTCCCTCCTCGCTCACCCCGTGGCGGACCGGCTTGACCGTTCCCCGGTCCAACTTCATGAAAAAGACATTGAAGAGGGAGGTGATCACATGGAAGTGTTTGCCCAGGGGCAAAAAGCAAAGGAAAAAGAAAAAAGTGAGATCGTGGACAAAATAAGCGCCCACATGCAGGCCCTGGAGCGTTCCGACGGCGCTGTCGGCAAGAATGAGTTTGAAAAACCACCCCATGGACAGGGGCGCCAGGGTCTCGCCCGGAAGGCCGGCCTGAAGATTGGCCGCCACGGCCGCGGCCTCGAACAGGCTCTCGGAGACCAGCAGCGTGCAGATGAGCCCCAGAACGAAGATGGCTTCTGCGGTGTGATCATGGCCGTACTGGGGCGGCGTCGCATATCGGGCCGGCTTGAAATACCCCCGCCTCACCGCCGCGATGACGCAGGCGATGAAGACCATGGTTGCCGCATAGTCTTTGAGGATGTTGTAAACATGTCCAAGCGCCCCGCCGAAGCCCGGCAGGGCGAAATCGGCTGAGATCCCGATGACGACCAGCGAGATGGACCGGATGGAAAGGATGATAAAGCCGGCGAAGATCATGATATGGAGGATGCCGGCCAGCCGGTAGCGGGGATGTTTGTACTGCCCAAGCCACAGCTTGATCACGGCGACGACGCGATCTTTCACGCGGTCGAACCGGTTGTCCGGCGCCGACAGCACCAGGGGCGCCAGCCGCTTGGCCATGATATAAGTAAAGACGGCGACGCCCACCACGGGAATCAATACGGCGAAAACAGCGCCGGGCAGTCCCAGAAACGAGACCTCGGCAGGGGATATCAGAGCAGGTTCCATTTTTTTCTTTCCTTCTCCTTTCAATAATTATATAGTGAAACTGAAAAATGAATGAATCCTCATTCATTTTGTTAACAAAGCCGGAACGCCCCGTCAAGCGAAAAATGGGGCCCAAGGCAGCCACCTTGCGCCAGTACCATACAGCGTCGATTTTAACAACTCAAAAGGAGGTCTGATTGGAAAAACACACCCCCTATGCCGACAAACCCTGGCTGTCCCACTACGAGCCGGGAGTGCCTGCAACCATGACCTATGAAGAGAAATGCATTCCCGAATTCATGGAACGGACTGCTGAACAATTCCCTGACCACACGGCCCTGGTGTTCCAGGGATACCGCCTCACCTACCGCCGCTTCAGGGAGATGGTGGATCGCTTTGCGGCCTGCCTCGTTGATTTCGGCGTAAAAAAGGGAGACAGCGTCGCCATCCTTCTGCCCAACATGATCCCCTGCGTGATCAGCTATTACGCCATTTTGAAGGTTGGCGGGATCGTCGTCATGAACAACCCGCTTTATTCGGACCGAGAACTGGACCACCAGTTCAACGATTCAGGGTCCAAGGTCCTCGTCACCCTCGACCTGCTGGCCAACCGGATGATCGATCTGCGGGAGAAAACCGGGATCCGGCAAATCGTTTACACCAGTTTGGGCGATTACCTGCCCTTCCCTAAAAATCTGCTCTTCCCGCTTATCGCCAAACGGAAAAAACTGGCCTCGGACGTCAAGCAGGCCGACAACGTTTATCGGTGGAAAGACCTGCTGGCCCAATGCCCCCCCGCGCCGCCGGCGGTCGACCTGTCCTTCGAGGACACCGCCATGTACCAGTACACCGGGGGCACCACCGGCGTCTCCAAGGGCGTCATCCTGACCCACGGCAATCTGAGCCGGCAGGTCCAGCATATCATGGCCTGGTTCCCCTCCTTTGAGCACGGCAATGAAACCATGTTGGGGGCCCTGCCCTTTTTCCACGTCTTCGGCATGTCCACCTCCATGAACCTGGCCGTCTACGCCGGATGGCGCAACATCCTGATCCCAAAGCCCCAGCCTGATGCGCTGCTGGACGCCGTCAAACGGTTCAAGCCCACCTTCGCGCCCCTGGTGCCGACCATGTATATCGGCATCCTCAATCATCCGGACATTGGAAAGAGCGACCTCTCCTCCATCAAAGGATGTTTCTCAGGCAGCGCGCCCCTGCCGGTGGAAGTGATTCGCGACTTCGAGAAAAAAACCGGCGCCGTCATCGTGGAGGGATACGGCCTTACCGAAACCACGCCGGTGACCCATGTCAACCCTTTCAAAGGGCAACGGAAAGTCGGCAGCATCGGCCTTCCTATCCCGGACACCGAATGCCGCATCGTGGACATCGACAACGGCGAAACGGATGTTCCTCCGGGGGAACCGGGGGAATTGCTGATCCGGGGCCCTCAGGTGATGAAGGGATATCTCAACATGGACCAGGAGACCGCCGATGTGCTCACCGAAGAGGGATGGCTCCACACAGGGGATATCGCCACGATGGATGAAGATGGCTATTTTTACATTGTGGACCGGAAAAAGGATCTGATCATATCCGGTGGTTACAATGTCTACCCCCGGGATATCGACGAGGTTTTCTACGAACATCCCAAGGTCCAGGAAGCCTGTTCCATCGGCATCTCCCATCCAAAGCGGGGCGAGGCGGTCAAGACCTTTGTGGTGTTGAAAGAGGGAGAGACGGCGGATCAGGAGGAATTGACGGCCTACTGCCGGGAACGGCTGGCTAAATACAAATGGCCGGTGGAGATTGAATTCCGGGAAGAGCTGCCCAAAACCAATGTGGGCAAAATTCTCAGAAAAGATTTGAGGGCGGAAGAACTGGCAAAGCGCGGGCAGGGATAACGAGCCGTTCGCGCTCCGCCGGTTCCGCCTGTAGGGGCGAAAAATGTTTCGCCCCTACGATTGCCCTTTAAAAACGGATTCTTCTGGAATTCCCTGGATAGGAAAATCCCACTAGAAAATCGTATAGGTCACGCCGACGAAAAAGGTGGTTTCCACATCATCGTTCGAGTTATCCCCTTGATCATAATGATCGAATTCCAGACGGGTGACCAAGTCGACGGTGTTGGTGATGTAAAATTCCAGTCCGGTTTCCAGATGGTTGACGTAAGTTTCGTCCTCATCGCTGTCGGTCGGCAGGATGACATCGAAATCCCAGAGGTTGATCCAGTCGATGATCTCGTTGATCTCGTAGGTGAGGCTCGCCCTGTTGCTGAAATTGTGATCGGTATCCCCGAAATCCCAGTCATCCAGGATGGTCCCGTAGGAAAGGACGTCGATAAACTGCCACTTCAGTCCGAAGGGTTTTGCATACTCAAAGGCCGCCCGAAAAAGCGGGTCGGCCTCGTTTCCCGAATAATCGACGATCTGAAAACCCAGGCCGGCCCGAACTTCCCACCCGTGTTTCCGCTCCAGGACGTTTTCAACCGTCAGAATGTCCTGAATCCGAATGACGCCCATGGCCCCCAGGGTCTCTTCCGCCAACACGCCCTCGTTTCTCAAGACCTCCTCCATGGCCTCGTACCAGAATTTCTCATATTCCCGAAGACTGTATCGACTCCGATATTCCTGCTCCTTGGCGATCACTGCAGCCAGCTTCAGGTGGGTGGCGTCGGAGACCGCTCCGCGGATGATGCCGTATTTCTGGAGATCTTCCACAGCCCGGATCGCTTCCATTAAAGGGGTGGCGGTGATGATCCGGCCATATCCGGCGCCCACCAGAGCCTCAGCCCGGTTGTTTTCGGGCAGATCCTGGGCCTCGATATTCCGGTAGCCGTACTCGACGCGTCCAAAATAAAACAGTCCGTTGCCCGCCTCGGTCTGGTAGAGTTTGGCGTCGGACCAGGCATCGAAGGTGGTGTTTTCCTCCGAATCATCATCGTCGTTCGCTCCCCGCTGGAAGTCGAAGGTCCCGACGGCCGCGGCCCGCCATTTCATGGGCAGGGTGCTGTACTCCAGTTCCCAGTCCACTTCGCCATACCCGTTGTAACTCGTCTGGTCCCGGTTGCCGTCCCGCACCGAGAGCATGGCGCTCAATTCCGCATCCTGGTAATAGATGTCGGGGTCGATGTAATCCGTCAATTCGATGGCGACGGCCGACCACGGCCCCGCCAGCAACAGTGCGATGGCCCCTGCAATCCATTTTGTCTTCATCTTCATCTTCATCTTCTTCCTCTTTTTTATCGGGTTAACATCATCTGGCGCCGGCATCGTTCCTCAGGTGATCCCGGCGCCGGAAAACATCGGCGGCGGTCTTCGCCCTGCCGTCGGAGATTCCGCTGCCGCATCCTACGATATATTTTATCCCTCGAAGGGTTCCTGTGGCAAGACAAATTGGGTGGACTGAGACTTCGGGGAAAAAAACAGGCCGGTCGCCCTGCGGCAGCGTTGCTGCAATCGTCGTTCCGCTTCCCCCCGCACCGGACCCAGCTCCTTCCATTCCGCCTGAAGACGCCGAACCGTTTTCAATGCGTTCTCCCAGGTGGTTTTCCGGTCTCCGGGCACGATCACGCCGTTTTTATATTCGAGGCCGATGCGCAGTCGTTCAGCCGCCCGGTCGGCCGCCTCGGCCGGGGACGGATCAAGAGACGTCAACTGAGCCAGCACCTCCAGCCGCAGGCAGATCTCTTCCTTTTTCTCTAAATTGATCGATCGCTTCCGGTCGAGGGAATCGAAAAAGTCGTTTCTGCGCTGGAAAAATGCATCGCACGCAGATCGGAACCGCCTCCACAACGCCTGTTCTATTTTGCGGGGAGCCGGCCCGATCTCTTGCCATTGCTTCTGGAGCGCCTTAAGCTGATCTCCGGTCTCTTTCCATTCTTCCGATCCTGTCAGGGATTCCGCCTCCGCCGCCAGAGACGCTTTCTGCTCCTGATGCGCCTGCTGTCGGGCATGAATCTCCCTGACATGATCCCGGTACCGATCGAAAAACCGGTCACAAGGAATTCGGAACCGTTCCCAGACCGACGCAACCTCTTCCTCGGGCACGGGTCCAACGGCCTTCCATTCCTCCTGGATGGCCATGATTTGCCGGGCGGTCTCTTTCAGGTTTTCATCGGAAACAGACGCGCTCAGCGTTTCAACCCGGTCGCAGAGGGCCAGTTTCTGAGCCAGGTGATCGGGCTTAGCGGCTTCCAACCGCTCGAAAAATCTATGGCAGGCCGATTGAAACCGGCGCCAGAGGCGGTCGGATTCTTCCTTGGGCGCCGGTCCAGTTGTTTTCCAGCGACGCTGAAGTTCTTTGAGCCGGCCAGCCGTGGCGGCCCAGTCCTTCGAAAACGAAAGAGATTCGGCCTCTTGGCAAAGGGCTGATTTGTCGGACAAATTCTTTTTCCGATTCGCATCAAGCGCCTGGTAAAAACAGCGCCGGCGCTCAAAAAATTTATTGCAGTGGGCTTGAAACGCTTCGAACAGCGGTTTTTCCATGGAACGGGGCAACGGGCCGATGGCTTTCCATTGCGCCTGGATCATCTTGATGGCGTCTGAGACCGCCTCCCAATCGGCGGGGTTTTCGAATCCCTCCGGCGTCGGCGTCCCTTCCACCAGATCCCGGACGTCGGCGGCCAGGCGTTCTTTTTCCGCCAGACACCGCGCATAAGCCCTGTCGCAGGCCGAGCGAAAGCGGGTCCAGACCGGTTCGGCCTTTTCCCTTCCAACCGGACCGATGGTTTTCCATCGATTCTGAACCTCCCGGACCAGTTGCGGCAGCCCGTCCAACCCTTCCTTCTCGGCCAGGGCCTCGACAATGACGCAGAGTTCCTCTTTCCGGGTCAGATTGGCGAACCATTCCCATTCCGTTTTTTCCCAGAACTCCCGCTGGACCTGGAAGAACCGGTCGCACGCCGCCTGGAAACGGTCCGAAAGAGCCGCTTTGACCTCCGGCGCCCGGTCTCCGGTCGTTTTCCACCCGGCCTGTGCGGCCCGAACGGTTTTCTCCAGTCCGGGCCGGTCTTCCGCCTCGACGGCGGCTTCCACCTGCTCGCAAAGGGCGCGCAACCGGGATTCCTGCTGTTGCGCTTTTTCGGCGGCCTCCCGGGCCGCCGCATCGACGGCGTCCCGATGGCGCTGGAGCGCGCTCTCGAACCGGTTCTTGAGCGCCGTTTCCTCCGGCTCGCCGGCCGCCGCTTCCCGCCACCGGATCATCAACGATTGCCACTCGGGCGAATCGCCCGCTTCGCACCGGGGTCCGGTTTCAGCCAACGCCTCGGCCTCGCTGCATAACCGGGTCAGTTCGTCGAAACGTTCCTGACGGCGGCGCGCCGCGTCCGCCTGTTCGACCCGAAGGCGGTCGCTTTCCGCCACAGCCCGGCGGCAAGCTGCCTGAAACCTGCTCGACAGGGTTTCATACAGGGTCGGCGGCGCCACGCCATGGTCGATCGCGTCCCATCGGTTTCGGAGATCTTCGATCCGTTCCCGGACCGCTTCCGGCGACGGCGCTTCGGACCTCGTTCCCTCCGCCAGGGCCTCCGCCCCGGTGCAGAGGTTTTCCAGGGCGGACTGGACTTCTCCTTTCCGTTGAAAGACCTTCAGTTGCCCTTCAACGGCGTCAGCTGCCTGCTCAAACCGCTCTCTCAGCGGATGGATTCCCTGGGGGTCATGCGTCCGCCAAGTCGCCGCGGCCTCGGCCAGGGCCGCAGGATAGCCAGTCCAGTTGCCGTCGGCCAGCAGGGCCTCCAATTGTTCACAGGCGTTTTTCAGCGCGCCCCCGGACGCCGCCTCAGGATCATCCCGACGATCCAGAACCCCGAGCTTGGCCTCGGCCTGCTTGCGGACCTTTTTGTTGGACGCGTTTCGGGTCAACCGTTTGAGCAGTTCCGGGTCGTCGAGACGGATAACCACCTCCCTGCCCACCGCCGGACCGCAATGGCGCTCCGCCACCTTGCAAAGAAGAGCGGGCCGGGTGACTCTGGCCAGGGCGGCCATGCGGATATCAGGGTCATCCACATCGGCGGCGATGGCGGCCAACCGCTCTTCGTCCGTCAGTTTTTCCAGGAGGGCAAACCTTTCCCTGCGGTCGTCGGCGTCGATCAATCGATCATGGCGGAGCCGATTGAGGCGGTCCTCTGCCGCTTTTCCAACCGCCTCGTCCGAAACCGCTGCGGCGATCCTCTCCAAACGCGCGGTGTCCTCGATCCTCTGGATCGCTTCGGTCCGAACCTCGGCATCCGGGTCGGTGAGCGCGATCCGTTCCAACGTATCCATTTTTTCCGCCGTCATTTCTCTGACCGCCGCGAGGCGGATATCCGGTTTGCTGTGCCGCCATTTGGGCAATAAAAAATCGATAATGGTCATTCTCAGATCCTCGTTATAAACATTGCTGCGAACCATATCTGTCGATTGCGATGGGAACCCCTTCAGGCGCTCGGGGTTTGGGGGGCAATGTACAGGAAAAAACCCGGAAAGAAAAGAGAGGAAAGGCACGGGCTCGCCGGATCAGACCATTCGATTTTCTGATGGCGACGAAAACCCTTGATAAATGGAATGGACTTTAGGATAATCTCTTCTGTTCAAGCTTAAAGAAAGATCACACCGAAAAGGAGAATACCATTGCGGTTTCCAATATGCCATAATTTTGGGATGTTCTTAAAGAAATCGAATCCGGCGCTGCGAAGCCGCGCTCTACACTGCGCATCGATTCTGTTGATCGTTCTGCTGTTCGCTCCGATCATCGGCTGCGACGGGGATGGAGGCAACGGCGGCGTCGACCGGATCAGGGGGACCGCTTCCGACGGCGCCCCCGTTCAGGGGGAGGTCCATATCCAGGACGCCCGTGGCGTTATCCGGACGACGGTTATCGAACCGGACGGCGCCTACGCCATGGATTCCGCCGATTTGATCGGCCCCTGCCTCCTCTGGGCGGAAGCGGTGAATACCGGGGATCTTTATTACGGCATGGCGGATTCCCAAGGACGCGCCAACCTCACGCCGGTCAGCCATGCCGCGGTCGCCATGGCCCTGGGCATCGACCCGGCCCTTTACTATGCATCGCTTCCCGATGCGCCGCCCCCTCCGGGAGAAGCGGTCGCCGCCGCGGGACAGCGACTGACCGAGGTGCTGTCCCCTGCTTTCCATGAGCTGGATCTTCCAGCGAACTTTGATTTTCTTCACGATCCATTCTCTTCCAATGATGCGGGCTTCGACCGACTGCTGGAACTGATCACCGTCTCCCTGTCCGACCCCCTGCTGCGTCTGCACAACACCGTTTCCGGGGTTCCGTTTTTCACCTATGACCTGCTGACCGGCGCTGCGAGCGGGTGGGCGCCGGAGATCCGGGAAACGATCATAATGGAGGCGGACTGCTCCATTGATTTTCAGAACGGGTACGTCCACACGCTCATGGAAGAAGTCTATCTCTGGAAGGACGAGATGCCGAATGTGAACCCGTACGATTACGGCAGCCCGGCCGCCCTGTTGCAGGACATGATCGTGCCGCAGAAGGATCATTTCAGCTTTATCGGCCCTGCGGACGAGGTGGGCCTGTTCCTCGAAGAGGGGGTCTATCTGGGCCTCGGCATCAAGATCCTGTCGGACAAAGGCGACCTGCGACTGGGACTGGTCTACCCGGACTCCCCGGCCTATGCAACCGGCCTGCAACGCGGCGACCGGCTGATGGCCATCAACGGCCGGGATGCTTCTGAGCCCGGCGTCATCGGCGAGGAACTCGATTTCACGCAGCCGGGGCAAACCGCTCAACTGACCGTGGAAACCCTTGAGGGCGACGTGGTGGAATTGACCCTCGCCGCCGACTGGGTCGTTACGGATCCGGTGTTTTACCACGATATCCTGGAAACAGACGCCCGACGGGTAGGATATCTGGTCTTCAACGACTTTCTCCAGGGCGCCGACGACGACCTGGACGCCGCCTTCGTCGACTTCAAAGCCGCCGGCATCGACGAACTGATCCTGGATCTCCGGTACAACCCCGGCGGCACGCCCGACATGGCCGTCCGGCTCGCGGGCTGGATCGCCGGGGCCAGGGTCGACGGGTCCGACGTTTTTGCGGAGATGCTCCACAACGAAGGGTACGCCGACGCCGACCGGACCCTCTTTTTCGAGCCCAACGACAACGCGCCGGTCCTGGATCGGGTCGCGATCATCACCGGTCCCCAGACCGCCTCGGCCAGTGAAATGCTCATCAACGGACTGGCTCCTTACATGGAAGTGATCCTGGTGGGGGATACCACCTACGGCAAGCCGGTGGGGATGTACGTCTACGACCTCTGCGACAAGATCTTCATGCCCGCCGCGTTCCAGATGGTCAACACCCTCGGGGAAGGCGCATTTTTCGACGGCATCCCGCCGGATTGTCCGGCAGAGGACGACCTGGATCACGCTTTAGGCCATCCGGAAGAGGCGTCCCTCGGGGCCGCGCTTCACTACTTTGTCAACGGGGCCTGTCCATCGGAAGGGCCGGTGACCCGAATGAGGTCCGGGTCCGAGCGGGCCGGCATCGAGACAAGAGGATTTCGGCGGCTCATCGGGGGCTTTTAGCCCATCGGATCGTCCGCATCGTCCGGCGCCCCTTCTTTTGAATAATGTGCACCCAAGGACACAACATGACCGATCCATCCAACATTTCTCTTCCGACCCTCGACCGGCCGGAAGTGACCCGCTGCCTCTTCCACCCCCGGCCGGAAATCGGACCCAGCCCTGCGGATGCGGTGGACGTGATGATTCCCGTCGAGGAAAACGTCGCCATCGGCGCGCGATTCCACCCCGCCGATGCGGCATCGCCCCACATCCTCTTTTTCCACGGCAACGGCGAGATCGTCGCCGATTACGATGATCTCGCCCCCATTTACCGCCAGATGGGCATTGGATTGCTGGCGGTTGATTACCGCGGCTACGGCCGATCCTCCGGGACCCCCACAGCGACCGCCTTGGTACGGGATTGCCACGTTATCCTGTCATACGTCCGCAACTGGCTGTCGGACAATGGCCGCCAGGGTCCCCTCATCCTCATGGGCCGGTCCCTGGGGAGCGCCTCGGTCATCGAATTGGCCGCCACCCGCCCCGGCGACTTCCACGGGCTGATCATCGAAAGCGGTTTCGCCTTTACCGGGCCGCTGTTGCAGCTGCTTGGCATCGATGTGAACCGGATCGGGTTTTCTGAAGACGAGAGCTTCCGCAACCTTGATAAAATCCGCCGGGCGACCCGGCCGACCCTCGTCATTCACGCAGAGGGAGACCACATCATCCCCTTTTCCGACGGCGAGGCCCTTTACGATGCCTGCGCCGCCGCCGACAAGATTTTTCTCCCCATTCCCGGCGCAAACCACAACGACATCCTCTTCAAAGGTTTCAAGGCCTACATGAAAGCCGTCAAAACGCTCGTCGAAACAGCGGCCTGAATCACCCTATGCCCCTTATCAGCCTTCACAATATCTCACTGAGCTTCGGGGTCCAGCCTCTTCTGGACGGCGTCGATCTCCACATCGAACCGGGGGAGCGGATTTGTCTTCTGGGACGCAACGGGGCCGGAAAATCAACCCTTCTGCACATCCTCCACGGCGCCGTTCCGCCCGATGGCGGCGAGATCATCCGTCAACAGGGACTGACCACCGCCGCCCTGCCCCAGGCCGTCCCCGGCAACCTGACGGGTTCCGTTTTCGACGCGGTCGCCGGAACCCGACCCATCGAATCCGACGATCCCCAGGCAAAGCCGGCCTGGCGCATCGAGGAGGTCATCACCCGAATGGGCCTCAACCCCAACCAGGTGGTCTCAGACCTTTCGGCAGGGTTGAAACGGCGGGTCCTTCTGGCCCGGGCGCTGGTCCAGTCCCCTGACCTGCTCCTCCTGGACGAGCCCACCAACCATCTCGACATCGAGGCCATCGCCTGGCTGGAGACCGAATTGCAGCAGTACGCCCGAAGCCTGCTGTTCGTCTCCCATGACCGGACCTTCCTGGAAAATCTGGCCACCCGGATCATCGAACTGGACCGGGGCCGTCTCACCAGTTGGCCCGGCGATTATCCGACCTACCTGGAGCGGAAAAGCGCCGCACTGGCAACCGAAACCCGCCATCGGGAGCGGTTCGAGCAGAAGCTGGCCGAGGAAGAGACCTGGATTCGCCAGGGCGTCAAAGCACGGCGGACGCGGAACGAAGGCCGGGTTCGCGCCCTGATGCGGATGCGCGAAGAACGGCGGGCCTGGCGGGACCGGCTCGGAACGGTCCGGATGCGCGTCCAGGAGGCCGAACGAACCGGCAAACTGGTCATCGAAGCCGACCGGATCTCATACGCATGGGAGAAGACGCCGGTGTTTCGCGATTTCTCCACTCTCATTGTCCGGGGCGACAAGATCGGCGTCATCGGTCCCAACGGATGCGGCAAGACTACTCTGCTGAAGGTGTTGCTGAAAGAGATGCCGCCGGAAGTCGACGGCATCCGCCACGGCCTGCGCCTCCGGGTCGCCTATTTCGACCAGATGCGGGAGCAATTGGACGAGGACCGCTCCGTGGCCGACAACATCGCCGAGGGCAACGACCGTCTCACTGTAGACGGCAAGCCCCGCCATGTGATCTCCTACCTCAAGGATTTCCTCTTCACTCCGGATCGCGCCCGCAGCCCGGTCCGGACCCTGTCCGGCGGCGAGCGGAACCGGCTGCTCCTGGCCCGGCTCTTTGCCAAGCCCTCCAACGTGCTGGTGCTGGACGAACCCACCAACGACCTGGACATGGAAACCCTGGAACTGCTGGAGGAACTGCTGCTCCGGTACGCGGGGACCCTGATCCTGGTCAGCCATGACCGGACCTTCCTCAACAACGTGGTCACGGGGATCTTCGCCTTCGAGGGCGACGGACGGATCGGGGAGTATGTGGGGGGATACGACGACTGGCTGCGCCAACGGCCGGCGCCGGCCCCGGATGGACCGCCGAAAAAGCCGGCCGGGGCATCCAAAAACTCCGCCCCCAAGCCGAAACCCCGAACCCAAAAACTCGGGTTCAAGGAAAAACGGGAACTGGCGGCCCTGCCCGAACAGATCGAATCCCTGGAGGCAGAGCAGGTTCAGTTGCACAACACCTTGTCCGATCCTGATTTCTACCGGCGACCCGGGGAGGAAATTGCAGGGGTGAAAGATCGGTTAACGGCGCTGGAGGTGGAATTGGAAGCAGCATATGAGCGGTGGGAGGCTTTGGAGGCCACCCAAGGGTGAACCGAATCAGACCTACGAGGTTTTGAAAACCTCGTAGGTCTTGTTGAACCTTGGCGACAAATGTTTTTTCGATAAAACCAGACATAACGCACCATTTGCGCCAAGCCACATGCGGTCCAGACCAGCCCCTGGAATCCAGCGGACATCGGCCTTATCGAAAAGATCCCATATCAAATGAGACCCCAGACCGACTCCAAATGCCGATATTGTGGCTGCAACAGCAAAAGAATTGAACTTTCTAAAAATGACAAACAAGATAAAAAAAGCCAATCCGCTATGAAATAAGGGATTTCGATGACCGCCAATGCCCAAAAGGCGAATATCCAGATCCGAGAAAACCGTGCCCAAATAACAGGGGATCAAAGAAATAAGAAGCAGAAGACCTATTTGGGCGCGCGAGATATTGTCGCCTGCAAATGTACTGACGAAGCCCATCAACATGATGATCCCAATCAGACTGTGTACTGCCCTGTAGGAACTTTTTTGTCCGAAAAATTTGAGAACCACCATATTGATCAAAATGGCGACAAGAAAAAAAACCGCCAATATGACAATCGCCCTTTTCGCTTCCTGATTTAAACATTTCGTCATCATCGAAATCTATCCGCACCCCCTTCCCCGGAAAGAGAAGGGGAAGGGGCCGGAGGAGGGGTCAGACGTTCGGCAAAATATGGGTGAACTGGTATTCCGACACTGGCTCGCCGGCCGACGCCTCGAAATCTTCCTCTCCCCATTGTTCGATGGAGAGGTATTTCTCGCCGGTGTCGTCTTCATAATCCCATGCCATCAGGGGATGAGCCGGTCCCTTGCCGTCTTTGTAGAAATGGCCGCCGCCGCCTTCTTCCAGATAAAAGGTCTCGCCCTCGTAGACGATCTCCTCGGGAGGTTCCTCGTGCTGGAGGATATGGTCCCGGACCCCTTTTCCCAGTTTGCCGAAGGGGATCTTGCGGGCGATGGCCCATTCCACTTCGTCGTCTTCTTCCATCTCAAGGTAGATGACGTCATCGACGCTTTTGAGCTGCCATTCCCGGCTGATATCCCCGGCGCCCCAGTCGTAATAATGCTGACCCTCCACCTGCCAGGTCTGCATGTCGTAATCGACCATGTACCCGACCTTGAGATCAGACAGGATGAAGTCGGTCTTCGGCGGCGGCTCCGGCGGTTTTTTCCTGCCGAAGCCGAAAAACTCTTTCAGGCCCATGGGATGCGCTCCTTTTTCAGGTCATGCCCATCTTCTTTTTAAGTTCCAGCAGCTGGGCCGAACCGGACGCTTCAAGCTGGGCCCCGCTGTTGAGAGCCGATGAGATCTCGTCATCCACGCTTTTATCCGCCGAAGCCATTTCTCCGTAGGCAATGGCCAGGGATTCGTCCTCCTCCACTTTGGCCTTCATCTTCTCCAGCATGGAGATGGTGCCGGAGGTGTCGATCTTGGCCAACTGCTGGTTGATCTTTTTGGTGGAAGACGCCGTCTTGGCCCGGGCCCGGAGCGTGATCAAATCGTTTTCATAGGTGGAGATGGAGGACTTGATTTTGGAGACGTTGGTCTGGAGCTGGTTGGCCATCCCCTCGTGGCGTTCGGCCTCTTTGCCGATTCGGAGCGCGTCGTTGGCGTATTCTTCCTTTTTGCCCAGCGCCTCGGTCGCCAGCCGGTCGGCCTCCGCCGGGTCAAGCCCGCCGCCCTGGGCCTTCTGGAGCAGGAGCATGGCTTTGCGCTCGTAATCCGCCGCCAGCTTCTTTTTGCTTTCCGCCTCTTTCCGGGTCCGGATGGCAATGCCCTTGACCTCGGCCAGGCTGGTCATGGCCTGTTGGAGATCTGTTTTAAGATCCCGGATCCCCTGTTCGGTGAGCTTGATGGGATCTTCAAATTTATCGACGACGGAATGCGCCTCCGCCTGACCGAGTTTAAAAAGCCGTGAGAAAATCGACATAGATCGTCCCTCCTCTTTCTGTGGCAAATGGATCTGATATTAAGCGGCAAAGCCGAGCAGTTCGCCGCCGTATTCCGAAAGGGCCAGCCCGAGGGCGTGGATGGACCCCTCGAGTTCATTGCGGTCCAGGTTGTCGAGTTGCAAGGTGTCCCGGAAAAGCACCGTCTCGCCGCTTTCATCCAGCACGAAAGCGCCGTGGACCAGTTCCCGGTTCATCTGGAGCAGCCGTTTGAAAAATCCTTTCCCCACCGCCTCCGGCTTGACCTTCATGATGATTTGCTCCAGCACCAGGATGGGGGATTCGCAGTCGATGACGAGGTTCTTGATGCCGTTATCCTCGTCGTCCACCACCACCATCTCTTCTTCGGGATCTTCGCTGACAATGGCGATCTCCATCTCCCGAAGGTACTCCTTGACCATTTCAAATTTTTCCTTCATACACACACCTCCTGACAGTTTAAATTGGACGGGTTGACATGGCGGCTGCGACACCAGACGGGTCAGGCGATCATCGGACGGTCCCGGGAAATGACGATCAACAGATCCGTTTGATTAAGCGCGTAGTCGTTGCCGGGATTGGTCTTCAGATTCTTCCCCTCCGCGTCTTCGACGCCGATGCACAGCACGTTGTGGTCTTTTTTAAGCCGGCACATGGCGTCGTAGAACGTAGATCCCGCCAGATCGGCGGGGACCGGTATCTTGTAGAGGTCTTCTCCGTACCGGTTGCTCACCAGTTCGCTGACCATCCGGGTGATGCCGTGGTCCAGGGCCGCCTGGACCAGCAGATTGGTGCTCAACTCCCCCACCACGATGATCTCGTCGGCGGCAGCCATCTCGCAATATTCGACATTTCTGGGATCCATGAGTTCCACGCAGGTGTAGACAGCGGGATTGAGGCTTTCGATGGTCAGCGTGTTCAGGATCGTTTTGGCGTCACGGGAATAGGCGTCTAGGGTTTCGTCCGAAAGGACCAGGACCACTCTGGCCTCGGCGATGCCGGCTTTTTTCAGGTTTTCCGTATTGACCGGGCCGCGGATGAAATAAAGGTTCGGGTCGTCCAGCGGTTTGTCGGTCAGTTCGGCGATGACGACGATGGGAGTTACGGCGCCGCATTTGGGATCGGACCGGAGTTCGGAAACAACTTCAGCCCCTCGAAAATTCCAGCCGCAGATCAGGAAATGGTCTTTGACGTCGGTGGCTTTCATGCCCTTGCTCTCCAGAATCTTGGTCTCGATAAAGGCGCTGGCGATGGTGGCCGTCAACACGCCCAGAAAGCCGATGCCCATGACCATTACCATAATGCCGACTACGCGTCCGCCGGGCGACGCCGGCGAAATATCGCCATAGCCCACGGTGGTCATGGTCACCACCGACCACCAGAGGGCGTCGACATACCGCATGTTCTCTTCGAAATAGACAAACCCCAGTGTACCCAGAACAAGCACGGCGAAAACAACGAGCAACACCCGGAACAGCTTTTCCCGCTTCAGAAATCCGAACACATGTTGGATGAACAGGGGGATCCGCTCCATGGACCGCCTTTCATTCCCCATCAAGGGGAAAGGAATTGCCCCATTTTTCGGAAAACAGGATTTTCTCCAGCGGCTTTCGGGACCGTTTGGACGGCGCATCATCGGCCGGATAGCCGACGGCCAGCAGCGCCGGGACCTTCACTCGCCGGGGAATGTCGAGGATCGACCGGATCTTTTCTTCGGAAAACCAGCCGATCCAACATGTTCCCAAACCCAGTTCCGTTGCTTTCAGCGCCATGTGCTCCATGGCAATCCCCAGATCAATTTGATAGTATTCGGTTCCGGTCACCCTGGCGCCGATGCGGTTGGCGACGATATCGAGCTTTGCGCAGCCCACCACCAGCAGGGGCGCCTGGGAGAGCCACTTGTTGGGAATCACCGGCCGCATGGCGGTTCGGCAGATCCTGTCGATGGTATCGGCGGCGGTCACGGCAATGAACCGCCATGTCTGGCTGTTGCAGGCCGACGGCGCCAGCCGGGCCGCTTCAAAGATGGCCCTGATGTGCCCGGCCGGAACAGGCCGGTCCTTTTTAAATGCGCGCACGGACCGCCGGGCGCTGATGATCTGGTCGAGTGTCTTCATATCGGTCATCCGTTCGGTTTCTTACATCAGTTTACCCCTGTGATCAAGAAAATACTGGGGTATTCGCCAAATGCCCGTTGACGCCCACCGGTAAAAAGGTTCTTTACATTTTCCCCGCTTCCTGATAGTAAATGTTCTTGTAAGCGTTCGGAATATCGCCGTTTTATCAACTGTTTCAACTGGAAAGGAGCTATCATGGGCAAAGGAGACCAACGGAGCAAACGGGGCAAGATCTGGCGGGGAACCAGCGGAAAATCGCGGCCCAAGAAAAAGAAGAATAAAGCGAATGAGGACAAGTCCTCCCAGGAGGAATAGCGCCCCCGATTGTCCACCCGCTCCCCTGACATCGACGAATACATCGCCGCCCTGATCGCCTCGCCCCGCATGGGCGATCAGGTGGTCCATCACCGCCTGATCCCCGGCGCATCGCCCCGCTACGGCAACAGCGACATCGACTGGCCGGCGGCCATCCGCGAGATGCTGGAGCGGCTGTCCCTCAGCCGGCTTTACAGCCATCAGGCCGAGGCCATTCAAGCCATCCGGTCGGGCCGCCACACGGTGGCGGCCACCCCCACGGCCAGCGGCAAGACCCTGATCTACAACCTCCCGTTTTTCGAGAAACGGTTGAACCAGCCGACAGCCAAGGCCCTTTATCTGTTTCCCTTGAAGGCCCTGGCCCAGGACCAGTTGGCCGGATTCCGGCGCATGGCGGCCGTCTGCGAGGGCCTGACGGCCCCGGCGGAGATCTACGACGGGGACACCACCGCCTACCGCCGGAAAAAAATCCGGGACAATCCCCCCGCAGCCCTGATGACGAACCCGGAGATGCTTCATCTGTCGCTGCTTCCCTATCATCCCAAATGGCAGGAACTTTTCCGGGATTTGACCCTGGTGGTGGTGGACGAGGTCCACACCTACCGGGGAGTAATGGGCTCCCACATGGCCCAAGTCTTCCGCCGGTTGCGCCGGATCTGCCGGTATTACGGGGCCGACCCGACCTTTGTGTTCAGTTCAGCCACGGTGGGGAACCCCGACGAACTGGCGCACAAACTCACCGGCCTGGACGTCCATCCGGTCACCCGGTCCGGCGCGCCCCGGGGGCCCCGCCATCTGATTTTCCTGGACCCGCTCCAGGGGCCGGCCCAGTCGGCCATCCTGCTCCTCAAGGCGGCCCTCCACAGGGGGTTGCGGACCATCGTCTACACCCAGTCCCGGAAGCTCACCGAACTCATCGCCATCTGGGCCGGCAACCAGGCCCGGGGACAGGGCCGGTTCGGCGACAAGATCAGCGCCTACCGGGCCGGGCTCCTGCCCGAAGAACGGCGGGAGATCGAAGGACGCCTGTCCAGCGGTGATCTTTTGGCGGTCATCTCCACCAGCGCCCTGGAACTGGGCATCGACATCGGGGACCTCGACCTCTGTCTGCTGGTGGGCTATCCCGGCACCATCGTCGCCACCTGGCAGCGGGCCGGCCGGGTAGGCCGCTCCGGCCAGAGTTCGGCCCTGGCGCTCATCGGCGGCGAGGACGCCCTGGACCAGTATTTCCTCCGCCACCCTCAAGAACTGCTGGACCGTCCCCCGGAAACCGCCGTGGTCAATCCGGACAATCCCGCCATCCTGAAAAAACACCTGGTCTGCGCGGCCGCCGAACTCTCCCTGGCCGCCGACGATTCCATCATCGGCGCCGAAGCGGCCCGGAAAGCGGCGGCGGACCTGGAAGCGGCAGGCGACCTCCTCCGCAGCGCCGACGGCGCGACCCTCTTCTCACGGGCCAAATCGCCCCACCGGCACGTCAATCTCCGGGGCGCCGGGGGCCAGTACGCCATCGTCTGCGCGGAAACCGGCCGGCACAAGGGGGAGATCGACGAATACCGGGCCTTCCGGGAAACCCACCCCGGCGCCGTCTACCTTCACATGGGGCGGACCCACCTGGTCCGGTCCCTGGATCCCGACACCCGAACGGTTCTGGTGACTGAAACCGAGGTCGATTACTACACCCGGGTCCGGGGGAACAAGGATACGACCATCCTGGAGATTTACGAGGAGACGCCGGTCCGGGCCACCCGGGTCTGCCGGGGGCGGCTCAAGGTGACCGACCAGGTCACGGGATACGAGCAATGGCGAATCCACGGCCGGAAGAAGCTGAGGATTATCCCCCTGGACCTCCCGCCCCAGACCTATGA
>JAABTD010000077.1 GCA_011390065.1 Desulfobacteraceae bacterium | reverse complement strand
TCGCCGTTGCACGCAACCGCCCTGCCCTCGTCCCCCAGATCGACCGCTCCGAACGGGGCCGGTGAAGCGGGATCGGTCACATCGAGGATATGCAGCAGGGGGGTTCCATCCGTCAGGCAGGCGATATCGCCGGTGGCGGCGATGTCATTGGCGTAGCGCGGACCGGGATACCGCGATGTCAGGACAGGATGGGTCGGGTCGGATACGTCGTAGATGGCCAGCCCGCCCTCTCCGTTTGCCACATAGGCGTAATAGCCGCCCAGGGCCGCTTCGAGAGCCGTTCCTTCGGTGTCTGCCGTCGCCATGAGAACCGGATCCATCAACGTAGCCGCATCGACAATGGACAGGCCGGCGGTTCCCCCGGCGATATAGATGTCCGATCCGGCGACATGGAAGTTCAGCGCGTTGCCGATCTGCGTCTGAAAACCGACCTCGACGATGGCGGCAAGATCGGCGATATTGAGGATTCGAAGGCCGGCGGCCCCATCGGCGATATAGGCGACATCGCCTTCAACCGCCACATCCATGGCGCTGCCCGATGTATCGAAGGTTCCCAGGATTGCAGCATTTGCCGGGTCCGTGACGTCGATGATCCGCAAGCCGCCGTTCCCGTCCGCGACATAGGCCCGCCGTTGAAGGACCGGGTCGGTTCGGGTCTCTACAAAGACGGCATTGGCGTCGGTGGTCTCGAAGAACCCGAGTTCCAGGGGCGCGGCGGGGGCGGACACATCCACCATGTACATCCCTCCGGGGCCGTCGGCGATGTAAGCCACCTCTTCCATGACCTCCACGTCCAGGGCCGAACCCAGGGTGAGCGTAAAGCCGACTTCCGAGGGCGCATTCACATCCGCAACGTCGATGATGCGCAATCCGCCGTCCAAACCGTCGGCCGCATAGAGATAGGGCGCCTCGTAGAAAAATCCCCGCACGTTCCCCGGCGTGGTCATCCTGGCCGAAACCGACGGATTTTCAATGTCGGATACGTCCACGAACAGGATGTCGCCGCCGTGGCCCAGAAAGAGAAGGTTCCGCTCCGGGTCCCGCGCCACCGCTTCCGATGCGGCCGGCCCATAGGTCCATTCCCCGACTTTATCCAGGGTCTGCCCGGATGCCCCGCCGACCATGCCGATCAAAACCGCCAACCCCGCCACGATTGCCGTCGCCCTTCGCAACTGTCTCATCCTATTTTCCTCCTTATGTGATCCGAAACCACAAAATATCGTTCATATCCCCAACCACAGGATCCTTTTTGAATTACCACATCCATACTCAAAAAACAATTGAACAGAAGAAGACCGCGACCGGGTAAAAATCCCGTTGACAAGGGGGCTCTTTAAAAGGAAACTGTGCCCACCCGGAAGACGGCGGCCTTGATGCCTTGGCGCGGTTTTTCGGAAAACCTGAAGGGGAATCGAAAGGAGGGCGGCGGCCCATGGCGCAAAGAGGGATTAAACTCGTCTCATGGAATGTCAACGGCTTGCGGGCGGTATGGAAAAAAGGGTTCATGGAATCTTTCCGGAAAATGGACGCCGACATCGTCGCACTTCAGGAAACCAAGATCCAGGAATCCCAGATCACCGGCGAGATGCGGAACATCCCGGAATATGAATCCCACTGGTCCTGCGCCGCCGAGAAAAAAGGCTACAGCGGAGTGGGCGTCTACACCCGCATCCCGCCGAAATCGGTGCGCCGCGGCATCGGCGTCCCGGCATTCGACAACGAGGGGCGCATCCTGGAACTGGATTTCGGGGAGTTTCTCTTTTACAACGTCTATTTCCCCAACGGTCAGATGAGCGAGGAACGGCTGCAATACAAGCTCGATTTCTATCAGGCGTTTTTCGACCATGTGGACGACCACAAAGATGCGGGAAAACGGGTGATCATCACCGGCGATTACAACACCGCCCATAACGAGATCGACCTGAAAAACCCCAAGGCCAACGAGAATTATTCCGGTTTTCTCCGGATCGAGCGGGACTGGCTCGATCGGATCGTGGCCAACGGTTACGTCGACGCCTTCCGCCACTTCCATCCCGATACGGTGAAATACTCGTGGTGGACTTACCGGTTCGGGGCCCGCAAACGGAACGCGGGGTGGCGCATCGACTATTTTTTCGTCTCCCGGAACATGATCGACAACGGGGAGATCGCACAAGCCTTCATCGATAACGACATCCACGGCTCGGACCATTGTCCGGTGGGCCTCGACATCCGACTGTAAAAGCGCGGCCCTCTCTTGACAGGGGGCGTCTTTTTACCTATTTTCAGGATGTTTCTGTATGGTTTGCACCTATTATCCAACATTCGAGGAGTTTAGATATGCACATCGCTTTTCCCGTCAATGAGGACCAGGGGCTGGACAGTCCGGTCCACAACCATTTCGGCACCGCCAATTATTTCCTCATCGTCGCAGCAGAGGGCGGCGCCGTTCAAACCGTCTCCAACGCCGATCTGGGACACGCCCACGGCCAGTGTCAGCCCATGGCGGCCCTGGGCGGCCACTCCGTGGACGCCATCGTCGTGGGCAACATCGGCGCCGGGGCCCTGAAGAAAATCCAGGCGGGCGGCATACGGGCCTACCGGGGCGTGGAAGGGACGGTTTCCGAAAACCTCTCCCTGATTAAAACGGGCAAACTGCCCGAATTCATGATGGCCCAGACGTGCAGCGGTCACGATTGCCGTCATTAACCCTCAAAACAAAACGCCTCACCGGAGGAACCCCCCATGCCTCTTTACGAATACCTCTGTCCCGATTGCGGGAAATCATTTGAAATCATCGTTTCGTCCACCGACGCCCAACCCGAATGCCGGTTCTGCGGCGGGGGAAACCTGAAACGGATGCTGTCGGCGCCGGCCGCCTGCAGCGGGGCGTCCCGGGGCAGCATGCCCGGAGCGGGCGATACGGCCTGTTGCGGATCATCACCCGGCCAGGCGGCCGGATGCGCCGGTCCGGGAAGCTGCTGCGGCAAAGGCCCGGCCGGCTGATCGGTTATGGTCAATCCCTATCACCTGGAGCAGCGCCAGACCCTGGACGCCATCAGGGACCATCTGTCCACCGCCCCCGAGGACCGGGACCGGCTCCTGGAATGGACGGCCTCCTACCGGGCGTTCCGGGCGGAGGCGTCTGATTTTCTGGCTCGCCATTTCCAGGAGATCTGCACTGAAAAATGCTTCCGCAGCCGGCTCAGCGCCTGCTGCTCCCGTGAGGGCGTCATCACCTTTTTCGCCGACATGGCGGTCAACGTCCTGGTGTCCGACGACCCGGAACTGGACGCGCTTTCGGCGGTCCTGGACGCGCCCAACGAGGGATTCAAATGCGTTTACCTGGGGGACCGGGGCTGCCTGTGGCGGATCAAACCCATTGTCTGCGAGATGTTCCTGTGCGACGCGGCCCTGTCGGCCGCCTTTGACGGAAACCCCGACGCATCGGCCCGCTGGGAGGCGTTGAAAGAAGAGAGAAAACGGTATACCTGGCCGGACCGGCCCGTGATTTTCGACGATCTGGAAGCCCATTTTTTAGCGGCGGGTCATGCGTCGCCGCTCATGTATCTCCACAACAGCCCGGGGCTGCTCCGGGTGAAACAGAAGGCCGGGATATCATCTCCGGTCGATCGATGAAAGATATTCCATGAAGGACGATAGAGGACGCTACTACCTGCCGTTTCCCGGCAACAAAAAAGTCCGGATGTACGTCAAGCCCGTGGGAGACGAGATCTGCTTCCGGCTCTGGAGCGCCGATGATCCGCAGATGTGGGAGGAACACCGGTGGCTGCCCTATGCCATGATCCAGGAGGCCGCCGGCATGTATCGCCGGAAACAAAGCAAATTCGACCCGAATCAGGCCTACGACATCGCGGTGGCCCGGGCCCTGTTGAAAGAGGACTCGTAACGCAGGTTCATTTTTAAAAAACAAGGGAGGGTTTCTATGAAGAAGGTGCATGTGGCGCTGCTGGCAGGGGCGTTTTCCGTGGGCGTGATCGGGTGCGCGTCCCGGGGGTATGTCGATGAGCAGATGGGGATCTTGTCCCAGGGGATGGAATCCCGCATCCAGGAGACCGACCGGGAGGTCGAGGCCCTGGAAGGGAACGTGAGCACCATCCGCGAAGACCTTTCCGCAAAAGAGCGCGAGATCTCCCAGCTCCGGAACATGACCGAATCCCAGGAACGGAAGCTCCGGGAAAGTCTCGACCGGGCCGAAGAGGCCATGGATCGGGCTGAAAACGCCAGCAAACTGACCAAGGGGAAGCTCCTCTATGAAGTGACCATCTCCGACGAATCGGTTCCCTTCGGCTACGACAAGGCTCAGCTCACCGATGCCGCCAGGACGGCGCTGGACACCTTCGCCGAAACCCTGATCGTCGAAAACGCGCCGGTCTACATCGAGATCCAGGGCCACACCGACGCCATCGGCTCCGAGGCCTACAACCTCCGCCTGGGGCGGGGCCGGGCCGAAGCGGTCATGCGGCATCTGCACATCAAGCATGAGATGCCGCTGGACCGGATGGGCGTTTTCTCCTACGGCGAGTCCCGGCCGGTGGCGGACAACAAAACCAAGGCCGGCCGGGCCAAAAACCGCCGCGTCGTCCTGCTTGTCATGGAATAGTGCCTTCGCCTTCCTATAATCGGCGGCCGGCCCGGGCCGCCGCCCTTCTTTTCGGGGTCCTCATGGCCCTGCTCCTTGTCGACCGCATGCTCGGCCTTCCGCCGCTTGCCGGGACGGACCGGCCGGAGGCGACCGCCCCGGCCGTCTCAGATCGGGAAACCTGGATGAACGCCTTCCAGGGCGACCGGAAAATCGGCTTCGGCCACACGTTTTTTTCGGTCGGACCGGACGGCTATTCCCTGGAAGAGACCCTGTCGCTGCGCATCAACACCCTGGGCATGGTTCAGGATCTTGACATCCAGACCAGGGCGGGGCTCCGCCCGGATTATTCCCTTCATTCCATCCGCTTCGAAATGCGGTCCGGAAAGTTCCGGTTCGTCGTCGAGGGGATCGTGACGGACGAGGCGCTGCGCCTTGCGCTGAATATCGGGGGGCAAGAGCGGACGGTGAAGATCCCGCTTCCCGACGATCCCTTTCTTCTGGCCGGGCTCGTTAACGCGGCCCGGGGTTGCGGCATCGAACCCGGCGAAAGCCGCGTCTATTCCACCTTCAACCCGGCGTCCATGTCCATGGAACCGGTCGAGATCGAACATCAGGGAACGGAAACCATCACCATTGCCGGCAAGCCCCGCGACGCGTCGAAATTCGCCATCCGGTTTGCCGGGATGGAAGAGTTCGCCTGGGTCGACGACAACGGCGACGTGCTGAGGGAATCGGGGATCCTGGGCATCCGCATGGAGAAGACCACCCGGGCCGATGCGCTGTTCGGCCTGCCCGTTGAATCCAGCGACGATCTGACGCTTGCGGCGGCCGTCCCGTCAAACCGCGTTCTGGAAAATCCGGAATCCTTCCAGCGGCTCGTGGTCCGCATCACCGGGGTCGATCCGGACCCGGCGAAGATGGGGGGCGGGCGGCAGTCTCTTTCCGACGACGTGTTGACCATCCGTAAAGAATCATTGGCGGATCTGCCTGCGGGCCGCGATGCAAAAGAGAACGCGCCGGCGGAATTCCTGGCCCCCTCCCCTTTCATCCAGTCGGATCACCCCAGGATCCGGGCGGCGGCGGCGGAGATCGTCGGCGATTCGGATGGATTGCTGGAAAAGGCCCGAAAGCTCTTCCAGTGGACCTATCAGAATATCGAAAAACGGCCGGTCCTCTCCATGTCCGACGCGGTCTCCACCCTGGAAAATGGGATGGGCGACTGCAACGAACACGCCATGCTCCTGGCGGCCCTGGCCCGGGCCGCGGGCGTGCCGGCCCGGGTGGCGTCCGGGCTGGTCTATCAGGAGGGCCGGTTCTACTATCATGCCTGGAATCTGCTGTACGTTGGAAACTGGGTCGCGACGGATGCGGCTCTGGGCCAGTTTCCGGCGGATGCGACGCATATCCGGTTTGCGTTGGGGGAACAGGGGGAGCAAATGGCGTTGATGGGGATGGTGGGGAAGATCAGGATTGAGGTTCTGGAGGCGGCGTTGGAATGATGATGCGAAATTTCATTCCTTTTGTAGGGGCGAAAAATTTTCCGCTCCTACGCGCGGTATGGCATATCGGAATTTTCAACATCTCTATGTACGTACATAGGTGATATTCCGCGTTTGTTCAGGATAATCCTTGTTGGGTGCAATGAGACAGACATATGAACGACTCTCTACGTACTGGCATTACATTCGGCCTGACATCGGCCGTCATCACGACCCTCGGCCTGATGGTAGGGTTGCACTCCGGCACACATTCCAAAGTCATTGTGCTCGGAGGCATCTTGACCATCGCCATCGCAGACGCCTTCTCGGATGCGCTCGGCATTCATGTTTCTAAGGAGGCGGAGAACGTCCACACCGTCAAGCAGATTTGGGTTGCCACTGTGGCAACGTTTCTGGCAAAGTTTCTCTTCGCCCTTACGTTTGCTGTTCCTGTTCTCCTTCTGCCCCTTTCAACAGCAATCCTCGTCAGTCTTGTCTGGGGCATGTCGACCCTGGCAATCCTCAGCTATGCGATGGCGAGGTCACAAGGCGAGGCGCCATGGAAAATAGTGGGCGAGCACATTCTGATCGCCCTCTTTGTCATAGGAATCACCCACTGGGTCGGAGACTGGGCCAGCACTCTTGGGGGATGACCAGCACCCAACAAGACGCATCAACCCGGACTGGCAATTCCGCTGCGTTCCATTGCCAGCCGGTTATGCGGAGCGTTAGCGAATGTTTATGCGAGCCGTAGGGCGCCCTCGACCCGCCATTCCGGCTCGCACAATGAATCCTATCTTTTTGAAATTATTAGATCCAACCGAATTCTGCGCCCATAGCAAAAAACTATTGATAAAGTTCAAAAAAAATAGTGCTTGTGAAAAAGATATTGAAGTAAAGTTGAAAAATATAGATGAAAAACAGGTATTATGAATTTTGAAGGATAAACTGGAATCGATCTTGCCCTTTTGAGGGTCTTTCAGTCCGACTACACCTTAGCACGAGTCCTGATGCTGAAGTATGGTTTCGGCACATCGAACAGTGACGGCGCAGAAAGGCGGACGTCTCTCCTGATCCTTTCTGTTCTGATTGTGAGCCAAAGGAATGCAGATGAATACGCGATTAGCTGATTTTATTCGGGCAGAAATCGAGCCAATTCTTCAGGCTTGGGAAGTATTTGCAAAAACCATCTTTCATGCCCGGCATATGGGCCAGGCCGGGCTGCGCGACCACGCCAAGGGCATGCTTCTGGAGATTGCCGACGATCTCGATACACGCCAGAGTAAATCAGATCAGGCCGCCAAATCGAAAGGCTCTGGGGCCTATGGGGCGGGCGATGGGCAGGAGTCTTCGGCAGACATGCACGGTGGCGACCGACAGGCCAGCGGCTTCAGCGTCATGGAGACAATTTCCGAGTTTCGTGCCCTGCGTGCGAGCGTGGTGTCACAATGGACTAAATTATATCCAACGGTTACCGAACAACGGCTTGAAGACCTTACCAGGTTTCATGAAGCCATAGACCAGGCCCTCGCCGAATCGATGGAGCACTATACGACCGTAAAAGAGATGGAGACCCGGTTGTTCGGCGCCATTCTGGTCGCATCGCCTGATCCGATTTGTGTGCTGGATCTCGAAGGCAGATTTAGTTATGCAAACAAGGCCACTGCTGATCTTTTCGCTCTAGATCCCAAGGCAATTATCGGACAATCCACCTTTGACCTCGGGTTTTCGTTCGCCTTGGACTTCCAGCGCAATATTGAAAAGGTGATTGCTGACCAGTCCACCTACCGAGGCAAGTTCAGTCACACTTTTGGTTCTGGCAAGGGTGAAAGGTTCCAGTATCTGATTGCGCCCGTGTTGGACGAGCATCGAAACATCGAGGCGACTGTCTGCATTTTCCAGGATATTACCGAACAAGCGCTCGCCGAAGAAAAAATATGGCACAGCGCCCATCATGACCCTCTGACCGGGCTTCCGAATCGACGTCTTTTCCTGGATCGTCTGGAACAGGGGGTCAATCATGCAAAGCGCAGTAGCCTACCTCTTGCCGTACTGTTCATGGATCTTGATGGCTTCAAGAAAGTCAACGATTCGCTCGGCCATGAAGCGGGGGACCGTTTACTGTCTGACGTGGCAAAACGCCTTACTGATTGTGTCCGGGAGGAAGATACGGTTGCCCGTATAGGCGGCGATGAATTTACCGTGATTCTCACCGGCGCAAAGCAGCGCAAGGGTGTTGAACGTGTGGCCAAGGATATTATTGATGCACTCGCGATGCCCTTCCCAATCGCACAACAGCCTGTCCATATTACGGTCAGCATTGGGATTTCGTTCTACCCCCAGGACGCATCCTCTCCGCTCGCTCTGCTGGAAGCCGCAGATCAGGCCATGTATAACGCCAAAGAATCCGGTTCAAACCGGATGTGTTTTTACGGCACATCCGATAAAATAGACAGATACTCGGCTTAAGCTGTGCTTTCGTGGCCAAGACGTTTCGCTAACCGGTCACTGCACCGGACGCCAATTAGGCTTCACTGTATTGTTACCGGTGAGTGCAACGTTTTCGCCCGAAACGAAAGAGCAAGACCGGAATGTTTTTCGAGGTCGCACCAAGGAAAACAACAAAGACGATTCGGGAAATAGGAAGAAAGACGGAAAACCAAAGCGTGCCGCGGAGACGCAGACGAAGCGGGCGAACGCAAAAGCCTCACGACTCCCCCCTCCCACACCACCACTCGTACGGGCCCGCAAGTGGCGGTTCGGCTGGTTGAAGCAGGTCATGGACCCGCCGGGTTTTCCAGAACGGAACCCTGACGACATTTCAACGACTGTTGCAAAATGTCGGCAAGCATACGCTCTTTTACAACCGCAACCATTTACCCGCGTCCATTCGGGCGGGAACCGTTCAGGCCTTCGCCGGCGTGAGACCTCCGCACTTTGCCTTGCGTTGCAGGCTCGTCCCGTCAGGCCCGCCTGACTCGGTTCTTGTGCATCGCCCCGTGCGGTTGCAGCATCCCGCCTCGGCGGGACGGCTTCCTTTCGAGGTCCGTTGCCGGATGCCCTGTTGCACTGCCGCTACATCCTTCGCCTCCATCAGGCTGGATCAGGAACTTGCCGCCGGCGCTGCTTCGCGCGCTTGTCATCGACCCGAGCGGCCGGACGACTCATCCGGCGATCATGGTTGACCTTGTCGAAGAACTTCTCAAGGTCCATGTCTACGATATGCCGACAGCCGTCTTCCACATATTTCCTGGCCTGTTTCAGCGCGTCGTGTTGAGACCTGCCCGATTGCGGGTTTCAAAAGGTTTCGGCTCCGGCGCGATGTCCCCCATATGAAACGAAAACGCCCCCTGCTTCCGGTCCTGAAAATACCGGATCAGGGTTTCGCGCATCACGGTGAAGGCCAGTTCGTCCCAGGGAATGCGGTCTTCAGTAAACAGCGCCACCGACAGGCTTTCCTCGCCGGCGGCCACATCCGGGGCCGCCATGGGGCCGCGGAACATGAAATAGATCTGGTTGACGAAGGCGAGATTGAATAGGGCGAAAGCTTTCATGGACGCCATACGGACCCTGGCCTCCTCAAAGGCTTCCCGCTGAGCGCCATCGGCCACGGTTTCACCGTTTTCAAGGTATCCCGCCGGCAGCGTCCACTTGCCGTATTGGGGTTCGATGGACCGCCGGCAAAGCAGAATCTTGTCCTCCCATTCCGGGATGCACCCCACCACCATTTTGGGGTTCTGGTAATGGATGATGCCGCAGTGGTCGCACAGGTACCGGTTCCGATCGTCGCCGGGCGGGATGCCGAGCCGGACCGGCTCGCCGCAGTTGCTGCAATAGTTCATGAGGTGGGTTCCATATCGCATTTCATCGCATTCATCGACAACGTATCGCTTCACACCAGCGAAAACAGCGCCGACGCCAACTGTTTCTCATCAATCAAAGGGGCGCTTTCCGGGGTAATGAGCGGGTAGTCGATCACGCCGATGCCCTTTTTCTTTAATCCGTCCTCGTCGATGCCGCCGTCATAGTGGCCGTTTTGCCCGTCCACCATCACGAAATTGAGCAGATCGCCGGGCGCCGCTTTTTCTTCCGATTCCTGCCCCAGCCGGTCCATCAGCCGCTGGATTTGTTCCGAAAGGGTCAACCCATAGGCCTCGGGGTCCGGAGCGGTATTGGGGACATAGACTTTGGGACACGGATTGGCGCGGATGGCCGTTGGCGCCCCTGCCGGCAGCAGATTGGCCAAGAGGCTGGAGTAAAAGCTCCCGATGGGAAAACAAATCAGCTCCGCCTGACCGATCAGCTCTGCGGTTTTCGGGTCGATGGCCGCCCGGACCGGCTTCGGATCATCCAGCCCCTCGCTCAGATAGACCCGCCGGACCCGGGCGGCGATGGGGTCAACTTCTTTCCCGGTCAGGAGGTGTTGACCCAGGATTCTTTGTCCATCCTCCAGTTCAGCGACCAGATGGAGATGCCGGTTGACCGCCGGCCGGACGACCCCCCGCACCTGGACCAGATGGGAGAAAATGAAAATGACCGGACCGAAATGGCGGTCATTGTCAAGATACCCGGCGGTGAGGATCAGGTTGCCGATGCTGGCCTTTCTCAGGTCGAAGCCCCGGGGCATGAACTTCCGGAAAAGGCGGAGGTGTTGTCGAACGATCCAGTTCATGGGGTCGGGGACCGCCCTGACCAGCGGATGGACGCCGTCGATCATCCGGTCCAGCTCGCCCTGAAGGCGGGCGGCGTCGCCGTCTTCCGGGAACCGATGGCTGAAAAGCCCGTGCACCTCGGGGTTGCCATGGAGGTTTTCATCGGCCAGGGAGAGAAGCCGGCTCCGGATGTCGCCGATGGCCGGCATGGAGAAGGCTTGCCGCAGTATGGCCGACGATCCCCCGGAGTCGAAGGGGGTGAGGATGTGAATGGTGTTGTGGCTGTAGCGGATGATTTCCCCGCAGGTCTTTTTAAGGGCGCTGCCGCCGGAAAAAAAGAGGATCCGGGGGCCCAGATCCGGACTGCGTCGGTAGAGGGCCAGACGGACGGGGTCCGGCAGAAAGATGTGTTTGTTCAGTCGGATGCGCACGGTCGATAGGCTCTGTCCAGAATCGGGACGGGGGAGACGACCGGGTGGGCGGTCATCTGATAATCGGCGCAAGCGTCTACAACATTGCGTATCTTCTGTTCCGGATCCATGGGCCGATTTATAACACGTCTTTAGACCCATGTTCAAGGGGCGACCACAGGGAAAACGCCATCAAAAGCACTGGAAAATCGACATCAATTAAGTTATAAAGGGCCTGAATGCTCTATCGTCGACCCAGCGCCCGCCATTGCGCCCACCTGAATTTAGCCAAGGAGACTTGTCATGAACCTGACCATCGGCAGAAAGATGGCCCTGATCGGCGTCATCATTGTGGTGGGGCTGTTGATCCTGCAGATCAACTCCTTTTACACCAATCGTATGATTCAGGACGCTTCGGAACAGGCGGACGTTCGAAACGCCCAGCGGGAGTTGCTCAACAAAATGATCCGAACCCATTCGGATTTGATGCTGGCGACCATGGACGCCGTCATCGATCGCCATGAGGGAAAAATCAGCGCGGCGCGCAAGGAAGTCATCGACGAAAGCCTCTCATTTTTCAGTCAGCGCCTGGCCGATCTCAACGCCATCGCCGATACCGAGGCGGAAAAGAAGCTGGCCGAAGAGATCGGCACGGTGTTTCCCAAACTCAGGCGGGAGGTTCAGGTCGATCTGACGGAATTGATCCGGGAGGGGACGGCTGAAGAAATGCGGATCGAATCGGATTTCAACCGCATCGACGACAGCCTGGATGAGCTGGGGGACAAGTTGGAATCCGAGCTGACGACGCTTATGAATTCCGTTCAGTCGGAACAGGAAGCCGCCGCCGCCCGCGTGGATCTCATGACCCGGAAAACCGCCCTGGTCAACGACCTGATGCGATCCCATTCAGTGCTTATGCTGGCGGCCATGGACGCTATCATCGATCAGGCCGACGGCCGCATCAGCCGGGAACGGATGGAGACCATCGACGAGCAGATCCGGTTCATACAGAACCATCTCGACGACCTGGCCGGCGCAGCAGAAGCCACAGGGCAGGAGGGACCGTTCAGGCGGATCACCAGCACCTTTCCGAAGCTGGCAAAGGCGATTCAGGAAGATCTGGTCGATGTCATCGAATCCGCCGGAGACCCCATGGGCCGGGTCGATGCCGCCCTGGCGGCCATCGATGACCGGTTGGACGAGATGGGCGAGGCGATGCGAGAGGATCTGGCCGGGATCTTCACTGCGATCCAGACGGAACAGAAAAAATCCGCCGGCATCGCCGCCCAGCGGCGCCGGCAGCTCACATACGTCGCCGACCTGATGCACACCCATACCCGGCTGATGCTGGAGACCATGGACATCATCATCGATCGGGCCGACGGGCGGATCCGGGAAGACCGGGCAACGGTGGTCAATGACAGCCTCGCCGACATATCCTCGGGCATCGTCCGGCTGACGGAACTGGCGGACGCCGAGACGGAGAAACAGGCGGCCAACCGCATCCTTCAGCTCTATCCGGAACTGGAAAAACAGATCAAAGGGAATCTGTTCACCCTCATAGAGGAAAGCGCCGGGGAACTTGCGCGAATTCAGGCCGCCTTCCAGAAAATCGACGACGACCTGGACGACTACGGCGACCGGATCAAATCCGATCTCGTGGAGATGATCGGTTCCATCGATGCGGAACAAAAGGACGCCTCCGCCCGATTGGCGCACCGGATCTCCCTTTCCACGACCTGGGGATGGATCGTCTTCGTTCTCGCTCTGATCATCATCATTCCGGTTTTCTATTTGATCTCCCGCAGCATCGTCAGCCCTATTCTGAAAGCCATCACATTCGTGGACGCCGTAGCCGATGGCGATCTCACGGTCCAGACGCCGGAGCAGCGGAAAGACGAAATCGGCCGACTGCTCGACGCCATGGGCCGCATGGCGGATCAGGTCCGGAATGTGGTGCTGGACGTCAAACGGGTGGCCGGCGGGGTGAACGAATCGGCCAACCAGGTCACCTCCATGAGCCAGCAACTGTCTTCGAGCGCAGAGGAGCTGTCCCAGGGCTCGTCTGAGCAGGCGGCCTCCAGCGAACAGGCCTCGGCGTCCATGGAACAGATGTCCGCCAACATCCGACAGAATGCAGACAATGCCGCCCACACCGAAAAGATCGCGTTGAAGTCCGCTGACGACGCCCGGGAGGGGGCCGAAGCGGTGAATGACACGGTGAGGGCCATGAAAGATATTTCCGGAAAGATCACCATCATCGAAGAAATCGCCCGTCAAACCGACCTGCTGGCCCTGAACGCCGCCGTGGAAGCGGCCCGGGCCGGCGACCACGGCAAAGGTTTCGCCGTGGTGGCCGCAGAGGTGCGGAAGCTGGCCGAACGGAGCCAGGTGGCCGCCGGTCAGATCAACAATCTGTCGGTTTCCAGCGTGCAGGTGGCGGAAAAGGCCGGGGAAATGCTCAACCGGATCGTGCCGGACATTCAGAAGACCGCCGAACTCGTCCAGGAGATCAGCGTCGCCAGCCGCGAACAGAATTCAGGGGCCGATCAGATCAGCAAGGCGCTCCTGCAGCTCGACGAGGTCACCCAGCAGACCGCCCAGGCTTCCGAGGAACTGGCCGCCACTTCCGAGGAACTGTCCTCCAGCGCCCTGCAACTCTCCAGCGTCCATGTCAAACAACTCCACGACGCCATCGCCTTTTTCAGGACCGAGGAATCCCGGAGCGGCCGGCGGAGGGGGAAATCTCATCCGGATCGAAACGCCGCCGGAGACCTCATTGACGCCATGCGCCCGGAAGATGCGAATCTGATCAGGTCACTGCTGGAAAAATACGCCGGTTCAAAAGAGCCGCCCCGGGAGGAAAAACAGGACAAGCCGGCGCCCCGGAACCAGCAGAAGCCGGTAAAGCAACGGGTCGGCGGCGAAGGAGCGGATATTCGCATGTCCTCGGACAACAACGACGCCGGAGACGAGGATTTTGAAAAGTACTAACCCGGCGCAGCCGCCTATTTTGCCCGAACATACAAAACCTTTTGATTGGACCCGGGCGCTTTCCGTTCTTTTGTGACAAAAAGATCGGTCCGATCCTTGACGAGATTGGAAAGCTTTTTGTAGCCGTACAGTCTGGGGTCAAAATCAGGCTGCAATTTGTTCAGATAACTCCCGAAGGTGGCAAGGTTCGCCCATCCGGCATCGTCGCTGGACTGTTCAAGCGCCGTCAGAACGAATTGTTTGGGGAATTCCAGCTTGTGGTCCGCCGCCTCGGCGGGGGTCTGAGGCGAAACAGCCTTTTGCCCGCTCTTTGCTTTGGACGCCGCGCCGGCCGGCTCCGTTGTTGCACTGGCGCGAAGCACCTCGGTGAACACGAACTTGTGGCAGGCGTTGCGGAACGCGTCGGGTGTTTTCTTTTCGCCGAACCCGAGAACGGTGAGCCCTTCTTCACGCAACCGCATGGCAAGACCGGTAAAATCACTGTCGCTTGTGACCAGGCAAAAGCCATCGAATTTTCGCGTGTACAGCAAATCCATGGCATCGATGATCAGGGTGCTGTCCGTGGCGTTTTTTCCGGTGGAGTAGGCAAACTGCTGAACCGGCTTGATGGCGTATTGTTGCAGCACTTTCTTCCATGAGGCGCTCGTCGGCGCCGTAAAATCCCCGTATATACGCCTGACCGTGGCTTCTCCGAATCTTGCGATTTCCGCGAGAAGGCCTTTGATGACGGCCGCTTGAGCATTGTCGGCGTCGATGAGAACCGCCAATCGAAGGGCATGTTCATCAGACTCTACTTTTGAAGATTGTCGCGGGGATGCCAAAACGCCTCCTGTTTTCCGGCCTGTGGTGATGCGGTTTCCGTCCCGTACTCAACCCTTTATTATCAATGTCTTTAGGAAAACACAAGCGGTTGTACAAATCCCTGACGTCGGGCCGGACGCTCTGGCCGTGACGGTCTTTGGCGCCGGGGGATTCATCCCCCCGCATCGCCTAGCCCCCGACCATCATCGACGCCGCAAAAATCGCGGAATTCCCCAACACATGAATTACAATGGGCGTCATCAGCCACCCGGCCCGCTCATAAGCCAGCGCAAACACAATTCCCCCCACCGATTGGGTCAACCCTGCCGATGGATGCGCCAGAATGAACACCGCGCTTGAAATCAGCACCGCAGCCGGAATGCCCAATGGGCGCAGCCGGCCGTATAAGATGCCCCGGAAAAAGATCTCCTCCGCCACCGGCGCCGCCAGCGCGCCCAACAGCAGGAACAAAAGCCGGTCGGCTTCATCCGCCGGCAGCCGGGTCCGAAACAGGGTGAAGGGATTTTGCCCCATCACATAAATGATCCCGAACCCTGCCAGCACCACGGCGCCAAAGACCGCCGACCAGATCAACCCGCTGCGTATGCCCCGCCGGATCTGCCCGGGTCCCAACCCGAGGGATCGCATGCCGTCGCCCCAGATATGGAAAATGAGCAGAAAAAGACCGATCTGGCCGATCCGCGTGAGCCCGAGGGCCGGCAGCGGAGGCAGTATCTCGGACGCCACCGCCAGATTTCCCACCCCCTCGGCGCCGGCCAGAGCCCCCAGAGAGAGCAGAAACGGCTTCAGTCCGACGCGGTCTGCTTCCATCCGAGTCTCCGAAGGGCGTTGTAGGCATAAAGCTGGACGTACCAATGGTCCGATGCGGCGATGCCCGCTTGAATCCGGGGAATCGCCTCCGGTCGGCCGCGACGCCCCAACCCCCAGTAGACCTGATAAACCACGGTGAAGCTGTCGTCTTCCAGAAGCGAAACAAGGTGGGCGTAGGTCGCAGAGGACCGGCTGACCCCCAGGGCCCTGGCCAGCCGATACCGCACCGCGATGTCGGGGCTGTCCAGGAGCCGGGCGTAAACCGGAAAGTCGGCGATCTCCAGTTTCCGGTCCACGACAGCTTCCAGTGCCGCGGCCTGCTGTTGCCGGTCGTCCGAAGCCAGCGCCGCACCGATGTCGGGCAACGGCCGGGGCTGGAGAAATTGGAAAAAGGTCCAGCAGATCAACAGGCAGATAACGGCGGCCGCTGATTTCGCGACAAAAGGGGCAAGGAAAGGCCGAAGCAGGAGCTGGAAGGGGAGTGAAAAGAAAAGATAGAGAACCACCAGGGACTGCCCGATGAGGCAGACGAAGGTGAACCCGCGGAGAAACCCGTGGCGGTCGGTCTTTGCGGAAAAATCGTCGAGAACCTGCCGGGTCTCCCCGAAAAACCGGCTCTGGGACGCCTGGAGAACAAGCCGATCCCCTGATTTCAGAAGCATGTGGTTGTCCCCGACTTCCACCCGCAGATCGACGGTCTCCCGGTCTCCGATGGGCAGATAATCATACCGGACCAGCCGGGATGCCATCCGGCGGGACAGGGCCGGCGAATCGGTGGCCGGATGACAGGTTTTGAGCAGCCGCTGATCCAGGGATTTGAAGGTCTGGGCCGCATAAAGGGTGTACCGGTAATAGAAATCATTAACCGCCAGCCCCACCGGATTGTTGAGCAGACACCGGTTCCGGAACCTCGAGAAGACCTCGGCCTCCATCTGTCCGGCGCCAAGGGCCGCCAGCAGCACCAGAGCGATGGGATGGATGAGCCATTCCCGGTTCCCATGACGCGCTTCAGGCCGGGAAGGCATCAGGAACACGGCCAGAAAGAACACCACCGGCGGTACGATGAGAAAATGAGCGGTGGCCAACAGGGCGATTCCCTGATAGTTCACGCCGATGAGGCAGGCCGCCCAGAGGAGGATCGGCGACAGCAGGGCCCGGCGGTCCCGATGGAAAAACCGGTCCCAGGCCCAGGCAAATACCAGGGAAAGCGTGATCAGGGCCGCGCCTACGCTCAACGTGTAGAAGACGCCGCCGTAAAAAGCGGTTCCGGGGGATAAAAGGGTGGGAATGACCTGCGTGTTGGGAACGGCCAGGTACCCGGCATCCAGGATGGCCGTCATGGACCGGTAAAGGTCGCGGTTGGACCAATGGACGTGGAAAGCCGCCGCGATCTCCGCCGTCGCCAGGCCGGCGAGGACGCAGACCGCGATCCACCCGGGAAAGGGCCGCCGCCGTCCGGAAACTGAACGCGATGACATGGGCGGCGTCTCCGGCCTCATCGGTTCAGGCATCCGGCGATGGGCGGAAAGAAAGGGTCAGCAGCCGGCGTCTTCAGCGTCTTTATCGATGGCGTCGTCTTTTTCAAGAGGATAAAAGGTCCGGTAAACGCTGACCAGGGCATAGAGCAGAATGTAGCCGATGGAGATGAACCGTAGAATGCCGTTGGTTTTCGGATAGATCCAGAGCAGACAGGCGACGCCGACGCCCCACAGCAGGGTGGCGAGCAGCATGGCCCGGCGCAGCCGCGGATTGCGGGTCAGGTATTCGAGCCGGGAGGGATAGACGTATTTGACCGGGACGAAGACGAGCACCGATAGAAAGACGATAATGAACAGGTTGGTCCATGGGGCGGTTTCCCACAGGTACAGGTAAAGGACGGCGATGTTCCAGTAGCTCGGGAACCCCTTGAAAAAATGATCTTCGGTCTTGGCGTCGACCTGGGTGAACTGAAAGGACGAGACCATGGTCACCAGGATGGCGCCGGCGTAATTGAGCCCCATGGGCAGCATCTGGGCGGCGATGATGAAGAAGGCGGGCACCATGACATAATTGAAATAGTCGATGAGGTTGTCCAGAAGAGCCCCGTCGATCTGGGGGACGGCGGCCTTGATCCGGACCCGGCGGGCCAGGGACCCGTCGGCGGCATCCACCACAATGGCCGCGCCCATCAGCCAGAGGGCCCACCGGAAATCGTTCCGGCTGATGGCGTCCAGGGCCAGCAGGCCGAGAACGGCGCCGGTGGCCGTAAAAATATGGACCAGCCAGGCGGCCGCCCGCTGGGGGCCGTTGATCATGGGGTTCTGTTCGTCTGTCATTTCCAGTTTCGTGTCCATTTCTCTCCCTCTTTAAAACGATGGCTTATATCACAGTGGGCGATGGTTGGCAAATCCGCGAAAAGGAAAAAACAGGATTGTTGTCTAAATATCGGTCAGACGCCGATTGTCCGGCAGATCGGCGATGGCCTCTTCAAACCGCTTCAACGCGTCGGACAGCGCCTTCATTTCCTCGGATTTTTCCACCGGCAGGGTGTCGGTGCCGTGGTGCTCGAGGATGTCGATAATGAACTTGATGGTGAAGTCCCGTGGGGAGCGCGCCGGTTGATAGGCAGGATCGTCGTTTTTCCCGGTTTGGGTCCGGGACAGGATATCGGCCTCCACAAATTGTGCGAGAAGGGGCTGGACCAGGCGGAGGTGGATGCTCATCCTGTCCGCGATCTGTTCGGCCCTCATGGGGGGATGACCTTCAAGAAAATTGTGGGTGAGGAGATGAATGATGCGCAGAGAGACGACTTTCTCGAGGGAAAAGGAGGGCGCCGGGGCCGACGGCTTCAGCCCGTAGGTGTCCACATGCTGGTGGGCGGACGAAATTTCAGCCCCCGCCAGCATGATGAGCCAGCTCACCTGGACCCAGATGAGAAACAGCGGCAACGCCGCAAAGCTGCCGTAAATGGCGTTATAGCTGGCCACCCCGATCTGAAAATTGATGTAGAGCCATTGGGCGATGCGATAGGTGGCGCCGGCGATGACGCCGCCGATCAGCGCGGATAACAGATTGACGCCGGTATTGGGCATGATGAGGTATGTCAGGGTGAACAGGGCCCAGATCAGGGCGTAGGAGAGCAGCTTGAGCAACGTGTAGATCACAGGGCTGATCAATCCCAGCACGGCCATTCCCTCGGTGATGGCGGCGACCTGAATCGATATGTAGACCGTCAGGCTGTTGGAAACGATGACCAGAATGGGGCTGATGAACATAATGGCCAGGTAGTCGCTGAGTTTGCGCTGAAAAGGGCGGGCATCCTTGACTTCCCAGATTTCGTTCAAAGAATTCTCAATATGGTTGAGGACTTTGATGGCGGTCCAGATCAGCATGGCCATGCCGATCCCGGCAATGGCCCCGCCTCGCGTATGCTCCAGAAGCGTGTGGGCCATTTCGGTGATCTGATTGAGAATCTCCTCCTGACCCGGCAGGTTCTCATAGAGCTGGCGCTCCAGCACTTTTTCAAAACCGAACCCCTTGGCCACGCCGAAGGCCATGGCCAGGAGGGGAACGATGGAGAGCATGGTATAGAAGGTGAGGGCCGACGCCCGGAGACCGCACATATGTTTCGGAAACCCCCGGACGACCAGAAAGATGATCCGGAGAATGCGGACCAGCGCGAATCGAAAGGGCGTCAGATCTTTTTTCCGCACCTGCCATAGATCCGTTCGGATAAACGTGATGGCTCGGTCGGTGATGTCTCGGATCTGTTTCATTTGGGCTCCTGCGGCTGAAAAAACGCCTTTGTCAACTTGTTCCGGTTTGATCATGTCCCGACGTGATAGTGTGGTATGGCATGAAAAGTCAAGAAAGGAAAATCATGGAGACGGCGGACAGGGTGAGGGGCAAGGGAGCGATTTCCGTCTTGCGGCGGAGGATGGTTCCGTGGTAATATCAGATATCATCTGGTAATCAATAAGTAAAACAGCTGCGAAAGGGGAGACATGATGACAGATCGGATCAATCGTCGGGATTTTTTGAAATATCAGATCACCGGTGCGCTCTGTTTAACAACGGGAATGGCG
>JAABTD010000271.1 GCA_011390065.1 Desulfobacteraceae bacterium | reverse complement strand
GAAAAACCGGATGAAGGCGGTGGAGGAAGGGGAGGGGATCGACTGGGGCAACGCCGAAGCCTTGGCCTTCGGGTCCCTGCTGACCGAAAAGATCCCCATACGGCTGTCCGGGCAGGACGTCCGCAGGGGCACGTTCAGCCACCGGCACAGCGTGTTGACGGACCAGGAAACCGAAGACCGTTACACGCCGTTGAACCATCTGTCCGACGATCAGGCCCGGTTCATGGTTTACGACAGCCTTCTGGCCGAATCCAGCGTACTGGGGTTCGAATACGGATATTCCCTGGTGCGGCCCCGCGCCCTGACCATCTGGGAGGCCCAGTTCGGCGATTTCTCCAACAACGCTCAGGCGATCATCGATCTCTACATCGCCAGCGGCCAGGCCAAATGGCAGCGCCTTTCGGGGTTGACCCTGCTGCTGCCCCACGGCATGGAGGGGCTCGGCCCCGAGCATTCCAGCGCCCGGCCGGAACGATTTCTCCAGCTTTGCGCCAACAACAACATGCAGGTGTGCAACCCGACCACCCCGGCCCAGATTTTTCATTTGCTCCGCCGCCAGGCCAAAGCGCCCTGGCGGATTCCGCTGATCGTCCTGTCCCCCAAAAGCCTGCTGCGCCATCCCCAGGCGACGTCCACCCTGGAGGATCTGACCGAAGGCGCATTTCAGACGGTGCTGGACGATCCCGCAAAACCGGAATCGCCCAAGCGGGCGATGATCTGCAGCGGAAAGCTCTACTACGAACTGGCCCAGCGCCGGGAGGATCTCAATGCAAGGGACATCGTCATCCTGCGGGTCGAGCAACTCTACCCCTTTCCCCGTACCCGCCTTGAAGAACTGGTCAATCAGTATCCGACGGTGGATCAATGGTGCTGGGTCCAGGAAGAGGCGGCCAACATGGGCGCCTGGAGTTTCATCGGCCCCCGCCTGGAAATCCTCCTGGACGGCCCCGTCCGCTATATCGGGCGCAAAACATCCTCGAGCCCGGCCACCGGCTATCCCAAGGTTTACCGCCGGGAACAGGCCGCCATCATCGAAGAGGCCATCGGACCGCCCGCCGATCAACTGAAGGCATCGGACCGGTATCAGGGGGGATGATGACATGGAAACGGATCTGCTTCGGACAGCGACAAAAGAGAAGCGCTCAAAAATGACGGATGGCCGAATGAAACGAAAGGACCCCATATGGAAATAGACGTGAAAGTGCCCAGCGTCGGCGAATCGGTGCAGGAGGCCGTACTGGCCGAGTGGTACAAGGAAGACGACGACAGGGTCGAGAAGGACGAGGAAATCTTCGTCATCGAAACCGACAAGGTGACCGTGGAGGTCGCCGCCGAAGCGGCCGGAGTGCTGCACATCAAGGTGGCGGAGGGCGAGACCGTCTCCATCGGCGCCGTGGTCGGCACGATCGACACGGAGGCCGACGAGGCTCCGGCCAAGGAGACGGAGAAAGAAAAAGCTAAAGCGACGGAGAAGGAAGAACCTAAAGAGGAAGACCAAAAGACGGCGAAAAAGGCGGCGCCTGAAAAGGAAGATCCGGCACAAGAGGAAGAAAAGGCGGCGCCTGCGAAAGCCGGGAAGGGCGAGAAAACCCCGTCCCCCCCTGAAAAGAAACCGGCGACCGAAAAACCCGACGCCGACGTCCCCGGCGAGCAAATCCTGCCCCCTTCCGTCCGTCGCCTGGCGTCGGAAAAAGGGATCGATCCCGGCAAGGTCAAAGGCACCGGCCCCGGCGGCCGCGTGACCAAGGGCGACGTGATCGCTTATCTGGAAAAGCAATCGACGTCCAAAGAAAAAGATGTGGTGGAAAAGGCGGAGAAGACGGAGAAGGAAGAAACGCCGCAACGACCGGCGGCCGAGCCGGAAGAAAAGACCGAGCGCAAATCCATGAGTTCCATCCGGAAGCGGATCGCGGCCCGCCTTCTTGAAGCAAAAAACAACACGGCCATGCTCACCACCTTCAACGATGTGGACATGAGCCGGGTCATGGAGATTCGGTCCCGCTATAAAGAAGATTTCAAGAAAAAGCACGACATCTCCCTGGGCATGATGTCGTTTTTCGTCAAAGCTTCGGTGGAAGCCCTCAAGGAATTCCCCGCGATCAACGCGTATATCGAGGGCGGCGACATTGTTTACCACCATTATTACCATGTGGGCATGGCGATCGGATCGGAAAAGGGCCTGGTGGTGCCGGTGATCCGGCACGTCGACCGGCTCTCCTTTGCCGAAATCGAAAGGGCCATCATCGATTATGTAAACAAGATCAAGAGCAACAAGCTGGAACTCTCCGACATGGAAGGGGGCACGTTTACCATCACCAACGGCGGGGTTTTCGGGTCACTGCTCAGCACCCCCATCCTCAACACGCCCCAGAGCGGCATCCTGGGGATGCACCGCATCGAAAAGCGGCCGGTGGTCATCGACGACGAGATCGTGATCCGGCCCATGATGTACCTGGCCCTCAGCTACGACCACCGGATCGTGGACGGCCGGAACGCCGTCACCTTCCTCCGCCGCATCAAGGATTGCGTCGAAAACCCCGAACGGATTCTGTTGGAGATGTAACCATGACGAAAAAAGAAACCTCCTACGACCTGATCATCATCGGCGGCGGGCCCGGCGGATACGTGGCGGCGGTCCGGGCGTCGCAATTGGGCATGAAGACCGCCTGCATCGAACGGTATCCCCGGCTGGGGGGCGTATGCCTCAACGTGGGCTGCATCCCAAGCAAGGCGCTGCTCGATTCCAGCGAATATTTCCATCTGGCCAAAACGCGCTTGAAGGACCACGGCATCGTCGCCGGCGATGTAAAACTCGACCTGGAAACAATGATGGCGAGAAAAGACAAAGTGGTAAAGGATCTCACCGACAATGTCCGGAAGCTGCTGGAGGGCAACAAGGTGGACGTCATTCAGGGCCGCGCCAAACTTGTCGGCGAGGACAAGGTGGAGGTGGCGGGCGGCGACGGAACAACCACGCTTTCCGCCAAAAACATCCTGCTGGCGACCGGCAGCGAACCGGTCAGCCCGCCGGGGCTTGACTTCGACGGCGAGCACATCGTCAGTTCCACAGAGGCGCTGGCCTTCGACGCCGTTCCCGAACATCTCGGCGTGGTCGGCGGCGGCTACATCGGCCTTGAACTGGGATCGATCTGGCGTCGGCTGGGGTCGGAGGTGACGGTGATCGAAATGCTCCCGGCCATTACGCCGACCCTGGACGGGCAGGTGGCCCGGACCCTGAAGCGAATCCTGGACAAACAGGGCCTCAACTTCCGGATGAAAACCAAAGTGACCGGGGCCGAAGTTGACGACAAAGGGGTCAACCTTTCCCTGGATGCCGACGGCAAGGAAGACAGCCTTCAATGCGACCGGCTGCTGGTGGCGGTGGGCCGTCGGCCCCGCACAAAGGCTCTCGGACTGGACGCGATCGGCGTGAAAACGGACGACCGGTCGGGCCACATCCTGGTGGACGAACAATACCGTACAAACGTCCAATCCATCTACGCCATCGGCGATCTCATCCCCGGCCCCATGCTGGCCCACAAGGCATCTTTCGAGGGAATCGCAGCGGTGGAATGCATGGACGGTCTGCCGGGAGAGGTCAACTACGACGCCATGCCCGCCGTGGTCTACACCTGGCCGGAGGTGGCCAGCGTCGGCCTCACCGAAGAACAGGTCAAGGAGCGGGAGATTCCCTACTGCGTCGGGTCCTACCCCTTTTCCGGGGCCGGACGGGCCCGGTGCATGGGCGAAACGGACGGCTTCGTAAAGCTCATTGTCCAGTCCGAGACGGACCGGATTCTGGGCGCCCACATCATCGGCCCCCGGGCCGCCGACATGATCGCCGAATGCGTGCTGGCCATAGAGTTCGGGGCCAGCTCCGAAGACGTCGCCCGGACCGTACACGGACATCCCACGTTCGCCGAAGCCCTGCAAGAAGCGGCCATGGGGGCGCGGGAGTGTTCGATTTATGCATCTTGAAAAATCTTTGCACCGATTTTCAATATGATCTGGAAATTTATGAGCAAAGCACGCGCCAACCTGGAGGCGGCCCAACTTTGCTTAGATAACGGCCTCCACGATGCGTCGGCGAACCGCGCCTACTACGCCGCATTCCAAGCTGCGGTAGGGGCATTGGCTCATAGAAGAGGTTCTGGAAAAATGATAAATTTTAAGCAGGAAGAATTAATCGACGGGTTGATGCGGGAAATCAGGGAGCAGTACCCGGAGGTAGAGCTGATCAAGGTGATGGAAAGCGCCGAAAATCCATCTACCTTGTGGATAAAAGTCACGGCGCCGGAGGACGAGGAACGGGAAATTGAGATGCGGGAGTATGCGTCGGGAAAGGTAGCCGACATTCTTCTGGATTACGGCTATCACATGCTGGTAATGCCGATGCGGCGAATAGAGGAAGCGGTCTGAGCTTCCGCATCCGATCGCGATTGGAACCCTATCCACCATTTTTCAGCATTCAAGGAGGAAATCATCCATGCCGGAAGGCAAAATATTCGATCTGATCATCGTCGGCGGGGGGCCGGGGGGCCTGACGGCCGGAATTTATGCGATGCGCGCCGCGCTGGATACGGTGCTGGTGGAAAAAGGCGTGCCCGGCGGGCAGATGGTCATGTCTGCGGAAGTGGAAAATTACCCTGGGTTCGATCTCATCGGCGGGGCCGAATTGTCCCAGAAGTTCGCCCAGCACGCCCAGGCCTATGACCTGGAAATTCTATCCAAGGAGGTCACCGCCATCGAACCGGGATTGGCCCATCACACCGTCCATCTGGACGACGGTGAGACGCTGAAAGGCCATGCCGTCATCCTTGGAACCGGGGGCAACCCGCGGAAACTGGGGATATCCGGAGAAGAGGACAACTACGGCAAAGGGGTATCTTATTGCGCCGTGTGCGACGGTTTTTTTTTCCGCAACAAGATCGTCGTGGTCATCGGCGGCGGCGACACCGCCGCCGAGGAAGCCCTTTATCTGGCCAAACTGGCGGAAAAAGTCTATCTGGTCCATCGCAGGGATGAATTGCGGGCCAGTTCCATCCTGAGCAAGCGCGTGATGGACGAGTGCAAAATCGAGATCCTCTGGAATTCCGTCGTGACCGCCATCAAGGCCGACAACGGCAGCGTGTGCGCCGTGGATCTCCAGGACGTGAACACCGGTGAAAGCCGGGAACTGGCCGCCGACGGCGCCTTCATTTTCATCGGATTCGATCCCAACACCGCCATCGTGCCCCGGGGGATCAAGCTGAGCGCGGAAGGCTATGTGGTCACCGACGACCGATGTCAGACAACCATCCATGGCATCTACGCCATCGGCGACTTGCGGGACAAATACGCCCGCCAGATCGTTGTTGCGGCTGGAGACGGCGCCACGGCCGCCCTGGTTGCCGCCCATTATGTGGAATCGAAAAAGGCCTCGGATCCGGACGCCTGCGCACTCTGAGAATGGAATGAAAAAAGCCGCAACGGGGACGGCGCCGTCCCCGTTGCGGCTTTTTTATCTCCCCGCCTTTTCATGGGGCGCGGCAAAATAATAGATCGCCCCCGCGGCAACCAGGGAGGGGATCGATCCGCCCAGTGGATAATTCGCATGTACGCACCACTGGAACACCAGAAATCCAGCCGCCCATGAGATCAGCGCGATGGGATTGTATCCTTTGAAATACCAGTAGGCGCCGCCTTCCTCGTAGATGGCCGCCGTATCCAGCCGCCGCCAGCGGACCAGGAAATAATCGGTGAGCACCACGCCATAGAGCGGCACGAACATGGCGCCGATGAGCAGGAGAAAATTTTCGTACTGCTCCATGGGAAAGACCAGGGCAACGCCGATGGAAAGCAGGCCGGCGATCCACATCAGGGTCCTGGCGCCGATCCGCCGGGAGATGTTGAGCATGGAGCAGGTGGCGGAATAGACATCCGGAAAATCGGAGGTGATGGTGGAAAAAACCACCATGATCAGCGCGGGAACCGCCATGCCGATATC
>JAABTD010000270.1 GCA_011390065.1 Desulfobacteraceae bacterium | reverse complement strand
CTCTTCCGATCTGGACCCGGACCACCACGAAAACCAGGGTCAGCACCACGAAAAGGATGGGGATGCTTTGCAGTATGCGGCGAACGGTGTAGTTGAACATGGGCGAATTCAGACCACCGGGGTTTTCGGAACCCCGGTGGTCTTTGCCTCGTTAATGGGCCAGAATCCGGGTCGTCTCCGTTATCTGGGGCGAGTAGGTGGACCAGCTGAACTCCAGCGGATGGCCCAGGTCCACGTAGGATTTCATGGGGAAGACGTATTTAAGCCGGATGGCCGGGACCACCGCCACATCCTTCAGCAGCTCGATCTGGGCCTCTTTCCAGAGGGCGCTCTGCTTGTCGGCGTCCAGTTCCCACCGGGCCTTTTCAATGAGGCTGTCGATGGAATCGATGTTGTCGTCGCCGTCCGCATCCACCGCCCCGTAGTGGGAGAAGTTGGTGTCCGGTTTCTTGCCGGAGACCACCGCGGAATCGGAATGGTAAAACCGGGTCAGAAACACGTCCGTATTGGGCCGCCAGCAGGCGTAATACACCAGGGGACTGGCATCGTCCCGGATCAGAGTGTGGAAGGACGAGTGGTCCACCACCTTGAGCTGCATGTCGATGCCCGCCTTCTTCAACTGGGCCTGGATGCCCACCATGGGCTTGCGGTAGGAGGTGGCCAGTTCGCTGATGATCGCCTCGAATTTGATTCCGTCGGGATGCCCGGCTTCGGCCAGCAGGGCCTTGGCCTTGGCGATGTCGTTTTCATAGACCACGCCGGCGGCTTCGGCTTCTTCTTTGGTCAGCGCGCCCATGGCCGGCGGCGCCATGGCCGGCGAATAGATGGGAACGGCCAGGCTTTCTCCCATGAAAGCGGCGATCTGCTCCCTGGAAATGGCGTAGGACAGGGCCTTGCGCACCCGGATGTCGTCGAAAGGCTTCTGGGTCATGTTGATATGGAGCATCTGCACTTCGCAGGGACCGAAGGCCGGCGTGACCACTTCGGGGAACGTGGCGACCTTTTCGACCCACTTGGCCTCGTTCTGCCCCTCGATGACGTCCAGTTCGCCGGTTCGGAGCCCCAGTTCACGGGAACTGACGCCGGGGATGTAACGGACGGTCACTTTTTCGAGAATCGGCGCGCCCCGGTAATATTTGTCGTTCCGAACCAGCACGGTTGTCTGTCGGGGTTCGTAGGCATCGAACTTGAACGGCCCCGTGCCGATGGGATGGATCCGGGCCCAGTCGTCGCCGTGGGCCTCGATGGCCTTTTTGCAGACGATAAACCCGCCGGCGTAAGCGGCGAACTTGGCCAGGAAAAGGGGTGAGGAGACGGGCTGATCAATGCTGACCGTCACGGTATAGGGATCGGCGGCAGTCGCTTCGATGCCGGCGTATTCTCCGGCGTAGGAGGAATGATCCGGATTGGCGGCCCGGTTCAGGGAATAAACGATGTCGTCGGCGGTCACCTCATAGCCGTCGGGGGCGCCGGGAAAGGGATGAAAGAAAACGCCCTTGCGGAGATGAAAGGTCCAGGTTTTGCCGTCTTCGGACACTTTCCACGATTCGGCCAGATCGGGTTCGACATCCACCTGATTGCCGGGAGGATAGCGCACCAGCCCGTTGAAAATCATATCCACCGTGCTCCGATCCACCGTGGTGGCGGCCCGATGCGGATCCAAAGTTTTGGCGTCTCCAGCGTCGAATGCGATGGTCAGCGCCTGTTCGCCGGCCAGCTTTTCGGCGGCCGAAGCGGCGGCCCCCCACACGCAGAGACAGACAAAAACGAGGATCAGTGTCGATACCGATACAACCCTTCGCTTACCCATGACGCCCTCCTTTCAAATTTTCAGCTCAAAAATGGCTCATTTAATGAAGACTATCGCACTGAATTATTAGTTTAGATACATTCAAATGTCAATCAGGGAATTTGACGTCCTCGCTTCTTCAGACGGTCTTTGCAATTGACCGATCGGGGCCTCTCATGTAAAGGGAGAATAAAAAAATTATCGGAAAGGATCGACGATGATCGTGTATTTCAACGGGCAAATGATGCCCAAGGACGAGGTGAGGATCTCCCCGGAGGACCGGGGATTCGTGTTCGGCGACGGGGTTTACGAAGTCATTCGGGTGTATGCGGGAAAATTATTCGAATCGGACGCCCATCTGAAACGGCTGGCGCGGAGCCTGCGGGAATTGAGGATTGGATACGACGGCGTTGCGCGACTGGAGGGGATTTCGCACCGGCTGCTGGTGGAAAACGGACTGGAAGCGGAAGACGCGGCCGTTTACATCCAGATCACCCGCGGGACGGCGCCGCGAAAACATGCTTTCCCGCCCGCCGACACCCCGCCCACGGTCTATGTCTCGGCCTACGCCTTCGATCCGCCCGAAAAGGAATGGAAAAAGGGCGTCAAGATCATCCTGGTTCCCGATATCCGCTGGACCCGATGCGATATTAAAACCGTGGCCCTGGTCCCCAATGTACTGGCGGCCCAGCAGGCCGCGGAAGCCGGGGCCAAGGAAGCGGTGTTCGTCCGGGACGGCGCCGTCGCCGAAGGGGCTCACACCAATTTCGCCGCCGTGTTTAATGGCGAAGTCCGGACGGCGCCCTACAGCAACCTGATCCTGCCGGGAACCACCCGGAACGTGGCGATTCCCCTGTGCCGGGAGCTGGGCATTCCGGTTCTGGAGTTTCCCATCCTCCAGCACGAACTCAAGGCAGCCGACGAGGCCATGATCTGGGGCACCACCACCGAGGTGATGCCGGTGGTCCAGATCGATGACTGGCAGGTCGGGGACGGAACGCCGGGGCCGATCACGCGGCGGTTGCAGGAGGCGTTTGCGGGGCGGGTGTCGGCGCTGTAACCACTATTCCCCGATGATCTTGACCAGCACCCGCTTCCGCCGCCGGCCGTCGAATTCACCATAGAAAATCCGCTCCCAGGTTCCGAAATCAAGACGGCCGTCGGTGATCGCCACAACGACTTCCCGGCCCATGACCTGACGTTTCATGTGGGCGTCGGCGTTGTCCTCGCCCACATTGTGCCGATATTGAGATACCGGTTCGTGGGGCGCGAGTTTTTCCAGCCACGCGTCGTAATCATGGTGGAGACCGGACTCGTCATCGTTAATGAAGACCGATGCGGTGATATGCATGGCGTTGACCAGCACGAGCCCCTCTTTGACGCCGCTGTCGGCCAGGCACTCCTCCACTTTGGGCGTGATGTTGATGAAGGCCCGCCGCGTGGGGACTTCAAACCAGAGTTCTTTCCGATAACTTTTCATTTTACCCTCCTCTCCGTCCAGCTTTAAAAACCCATTGTGCCGGTTCAGGGATTTGATTATGTATAGACATGAGGGTTTGGTTTTGTAAAGAGGAACCCAACATCCCGGCCACAGGGAGAGAAAATGGACAGCGCATGAAAAAAGCCATCTCGATCATCGCCATTGTTGCCATAGCCCTGCTGTTCCAGGGCCGCCGCGCCGAGGCCTTCGATCCGGAAGCCATCGAGCGACTGAAAGCGCCGCTGAAAAACTGCGACAAATGCGACCTGTCCGCCGCCGATCTCCGGGGGATGGACCTCTCCAGGGTCCAGCTCCGCGAGTCGAACCTGGCGGGCGCCAATCTGGAAGGCGTCAATCTCAAGGGCGTCCGCTCTTACAAGACGGATTTCAGCGGGGCCAATCTGAAAAGAGCCGACATGGAGATGGGCTACCTTGTTCAGGCGGATTTCACCGGGGCGGATATGGCATGGGTCAATCTGCAGATCACCCATCTGCGGGACGCCGTTCTGAAGCATGCCAATCTCAAAAAAGCCAATTTTTACCGGGGCATCCTCAGAGGAGCGGACCTGGAAGGCGCCACGCTTACGGAAATCTACGCCAAGGGGACCGACTTCAAACGGGCCAACTTTAAAAACGCGGATTTGAAAGGGGCGATGCTCGTGGGGGCCGACATGTACTGGGCCAACCTGGAAGGGGTCGATCTGCGCAATGCCGACCTGTCAGAAGCCCATCTGTATGCCGCCAAAATGAACGGCGCCGATCTCAGAGGCGCGAACCTGAAAGGGGCCGTGCTCCAGGGCGCCGAAATGAAGGGAACGGATTTGACCGGCGCCTATATCGAGGCCGCCGATTTTCGGGGCGTGGATCTGAAGGAGGCGACGGTCGATTGGCAGGACCTGAAGAAAGCGATTCGGTAATCAATCCGCTGAAAACCATTGCGCAACGATTTTCTCTTGATAAGTTGAAGCGATGGCGATATGGGATGAGTTTTTGATCTATTTTCCGCAGGGACTGAAACCATATGAATGAAAAGACAACACCCGGCACGGAGACGCCCATCCTCATCGGCTGCGATCATGCAGCGGTGGCCCTGAAAGAGACCATCAAGCGCCATCTCATCGAAAACGGCCTTTCGGTGGAGGATATGGGCGCCCATTCCGAAGCATCGGTCAACTATGTCGACTTTGCCGCCAAGGTGGCGCGGGCCGTCTCCGAGGGGACTCACAAACGGGGCATCCTCATTTGCGGCAGCGGCATCGGCATGTCCATGGCCGCCAACCGGTTCCCGAGGGTCCGGGCCGCCCTGTGCAACGATCTCTTCTCAGCCATCCTGAGCCGGCGACACAACGACGCCAATGTTCTTGCCCTGGGGGGCCGCCTCATCGGCGACGCGCTGGCCAAAGAGATCGTGGACGTCTGGCTCACGACCGAATTCGAAGGGGGGCGCCATCAGCAGCGCATCGACTCCATGGACGCCATCTCCAAACAGAAGGAAACGTAAAGAGTGGACCTGAAGACCATCCAATCCATCGACCCGCAGATTGCGGACGTTATCCGTGATGAACTGACCCGTCAACGCAACACCCTGGAAATGATCGCATCGGAGAACATCGCCGACACAGCGGTCATGGCCGTCCAGGGAAGCGTCCTGACCAACAAATACGCCGAAGGGTACCCTGACAAACGGTACTACGGCGGATGCGAATGCGTGGACGTGGCCGAACGTCTGGCCATCGACCGGGCCAAGGCCCTTTTCGGCGCCCAATACGCCAACGTCCAGCCCCATTCAGGCTCCCAGGCCAATATGGGCGTCTATTTCGCTCTGCTGAAACCGGGAGACACGGTCATGGGCATGGATCTGTCCCACGGCGGGCACCTGACCCACGGCGCGCCGGTCAGTTTCTCCGGCCGGCTCTTCAACTTCACCCATTACGGCCTTGACCCCGAGTCCGGGGTCATCGACTACGGGGCCGTGGAGAAACTCGCGGGCATCCATCGCCCCCGGATGATCATCGCCGGCGCATCGGCGTACCCAAGGATCATCGATTTCAGCGCCTTC
>JAABTD010000269.1 GCA_011390065.1 Desulfobacteraceae bacterium | reverse complement strand
GGACATGGCCCACATCGCCGGCCTGGTGGCGGCCGGAGTGCATCCTTCCCCTGTCCCGTACGCCGACGTGGTCACTTCCACCACCCACAAGACCCTCAGGGGTCCCCGGGGCGGCCTCATCCTTTCAAAGGAAGACTACTGCAGTCGACTCAACAGCCAGATTTTCCCCGGCATCCAGGGCGGCCCCCTGATGCAGGTCATCGCGGCCAAGGCGCTGGCCTTCAGACAGGCCGCCACGCCGGAGTTCAATGCGTATCAGACCCAGGTAGTGGCCAACGCCAGAGCGTTGGCGGACCATCTTCTGGCCGCCGGCGTCGATCTGGTATCGGGAGGCACCGACAACCACATGGTGCTGCTGGACCTGACGACCCTGTCCATTACCGGCCAGGAGGCTCAGGATCTTCTGGGCGCGGCCGGCATCACGGTGAACAAAAATTCCATCCCCAACGAGACCCGCCCTCCCCAGGTCGCCAGCGGCGTTCGCATCGGAACCCCGGCGGTGACCACCCGGGGGCTGAAAGAACCGGAGATGAAGACGGTCGCGGAGGTGGTGATCGACGTCCTCCGACATCCCCGGGACGAAGAGGTGATCCATCGCGCCCGGCGCCGGGTAACCGACCTCTGCGAGGCCTTTCCCCTCTATCCCGAAATGGGT
>JAABTD010000268.1 GCA_011390065.1 Desulfobacteraceae bacterium | reverse complement strand
GGGCCATCTGGGCCCGGCCGGCGAAGACCGTCCCGAAGGATTCCAGCAGCCCCAGGATCAGGGCCCCCACGAAGGCGCCGGGGAAGCTCCCAAGACCGCCCGAGACCACGACGATGAAGCTTTCGATGATGATCCTCTCGCCCATGGAGGGGGCCACGCTCTGCTGGGGCGCGGCCAGGGCGCCGCCCAGGGCCGCCAGCCACGTCCCGAAGGCGAAGACGCCGGTGAAGAGCAGGGGCACGCGGATGCCCACGCCCTCGGCCATCTCCCGGTCCATGGCCGCCGCCCGGATGATCTTTCCCCACCGGGTGAACCTGAAAAATCCCCACAGGGAGAGCCCGATGACCGGGCCGAAGATCACCAGGAAGATCCGGTAGACCGGATAGGTGTGGTCGAAGAGCGGAAACGAGCCGGACAGGATCGCCGGCGCCTCCACCACATGGTATCCGGCCCCCCAGATCATCCGGACGGCGTCGTCGAGCACCAGGAGGATGGCGAAGGTCAGGAGCAACTGGAAGGTGATGTCCCGGCCGTAGACCTTTCGCAGGAGAAACCGCTCGATGACGACGCCCAGCACGGCCACCAGCAGCGGACCGAATATCAGACCCGCCCAGAACGACGGCATGATATGCATGATCTGCATGCAGAAATAGGCCCCCAGCATGAACAAAGAGCCATGGGCGAAATTGAGGATGCCCAGCACCCCGAAGACCGTTGTGAGGCCAACGGAGATCAGGAAGAGGAGCATGCCCCAGGAGAGGCCGTTTAACAGGTTGACGACGAAGCTTTCCATAAACTTAACCAAACACCTCGCTCCAAGGAAACCTCCGAGCACCGTGGAAGACAGCGATAATATCGATTTGATCCTGCTTGATTTGATACAAAATTCGGTACGGGCCTTCAATCACTTCCCGAATTTTCTCCAAAGAAATCTCTGGAACCATTCTCCCGGAGAAAGGTTGTTCGGCAATTTGCATCGATCGTCGAGTGATCCGATCGACTGTTCGAAGTGCATACCGTTCGGAATCCGCAGCAATATAAGCATAGATACTGTCAAGATGGACCATAGCCGTCTCGGTCCAATGGACGTCCATCACGTGAGTCCGTATTTTTTTCGGACCTCCGAAACATGCATCGTCCTCCCGGCTTTGCTGTCCTCGATGCCTGATTCGATCGCTTGTCGCACATAAATTTCATGCATTAAGTCATCCCAGGTCGAATCTTCTGGAAGATCTTCTATCAGCTTTTTAGCCTCGGTTTTCAAATCCGTATCCATATTTGGCTCCAACGGGAAATTTACTTTACACAGGATGGACGTCCATCACATTTTGCACCCCGTCTCCGACACCGGCGGCGTGATCTCGGCGCCCTCGTAGACCTTCATGGGCTTGAGAATCCGGATGTCGTAATCCGGATCGGCGGCGGTCTTGCCCCAGCAGGCGGGGGTGACCGCCTGGTGATCCTCGGGCCGGATGGTGATGGTCCCCACGGGGAGTTCGACGCTCAACCCTTCCAACGCGGCGACGATGGCCTCTTTGTCCACGGAATCGGCCTTGACGGCGGCGGCTTTATAGGTCTGTACCGCGCCGTAGGCCCCGTGGGCGTTGTAGGAGGGGTACGCGCTGTACCGGTCGCGGTACGCCTTGACGAACGCCTTGTTTACGGCGGAGTCATTGGCTTCGAACCAGTAGCGGCTGCCCACCCAGATCCCTTCGGGCATGGTGTCGCGCAACGCGGTCAGCACTTCGGTGGCCGCGCCCAGGGTGAGCAGCACCTCGAAGTCGCCGTTGAAAAAGCCCATCTCTCTGCCTTGACGCACGAAATCGATGAGGTTGCCGCCCCACAGCGAAATCAGCACGCCGTCTGGCTTCTGGCCGATGATCCGGGTGATGTAGGAACTGAAGTCCGTGGTCTTGAAGGGTGGAAAGGCGACCTCGTTATCGGGAAAGAACTCGGCTTCCGGCTTGACATCCTTCAGGGATTTTTTGAAATACTCCCAGGATTGATGGCCGAAGGCGTAGTCCGGCCCGACGGCGGTCCATTTTTTGGCCCCGGTCTCAGCGGCGATGCGGGCCGCCGTGCCGACGTTCTGGGCCAGATTGAGGGAGATCCGGAAGGTGTACCTGTTGCAGACCTCGCCGGTGACGTCGGGCGTGGCGGCATGGGTGATGATCAGCGGGGTCTTCATCTGGACCAGAGCGGGAACCACGGATTTGGCCACTCCGCTGGAGTCGAGGCCGATGAGACAGTCCACCTTTTCCTGGAAGACGAGCTTCCGGATGGCCCGAAGCGCCACGTCCGGCTTGCCCGTGGAGTCTTCGAAATAGGCCTCCACCGGCCTTCCGAGGATGCCGCCGGCCTGGTTGATTTCTTCGATGGCCATCTCGGCGCCCATCCGGGCGAACTGACCGTAGGTGGCGAAGGGTCCCGACATGATGTAGACGAATCCCAGTTTGACGGGCGACTTGGCGAAAGCGGGCGTCGCGATGAGGGCGGCCGCCAGTATCGTGAGTAACAGGATTGACAACAATCTCTTCATGCTCCCCTCCTTGGCGTTTGGGTTGACGGTTGGTATCATAAAAAGGAATTATAACGGAAATCGGGCCGATGGTGAAGAAAAACTTTTCCATCATCAGCGGCGTCTACATCGACCCAAGGATGAAAATACAAAAAGAACCCCATTGAAAACCGCCGGGGCTTCTGATTCAATGATATAGTTTTGACACATGACGCGATGACGCCGTGGATACATCTGACGGAGAGGAGAAAGCGGTTATGAACTTCGGCAAACACCCCGGTCAACAACCCACGCCCGGCGCGACCCAGCCCTCGCACAACTGGTGGCGGGTCGCCTTGTTTATCCTGGCCTGGTTTTTAATCATCTACATGTTTCGTCCCTACGGCGGCCCTCAGCCGGTGGAACTCACCTACACCGAGTTTAAATCCAGGGTGCGGCAGGGCGACGTCGCCCAGGTCACCTTCAGGGGGCAGGAGGTTTCCGGTCAGCTCAAAAAAGGCGTTCAAATCGATGGCCAGACGAAGCAGCAGGGTTCGGGAGACAATGCCCAAAATTCTTCCGGCGCTCAGAGCGGATCTTCGGGAGATGGAGTCGAAGGCAATCCGGGCCAGGATCAGGAACAGGGACGACCTTTCCATACGGTGATGCCCACCCTCGAAGACCCGGAACTCATGACGCTTCTGGAGAAAAACGATGTGTCCATCCGGGCCGAAACCCAGGAGACGCCCTGGCTGGTCCGGATTCTGGTCTCCGTGCTGCCCTGGGTGCTCATCATCGGCTTTTTCATCTGGTCGAGCAAAAAATTCCAGGAGCGCATGGGGGGCGGCCCCGGCGGCGGCATCTTCGGATTCGGCAAATCCAAAGCCAAACTCTACGACAAGTCCAGTTCTATGGTGACCTTCGAGGACGTGGCCGGCCTGTCCAACGCCAAGAAAGAGCTGGAAGAGATCATCGGCTTCCTCAAGGAACCGGAACGATACCGATCCCTGGGCGCGGAGCTGCCCCGGGGCATCCTGCTGGTGGGACCGCCCGGCACCGGCAAAACGCTCATGGCAAAAGCAGTGGCCGGCGAGGCGGAGACGCCGTTTTTCAACATCTCCGGATCGGAGTTCATCGAGATGTTCGTAGGCGTGGGCGCTTCCCGGGTCCGGGACATGTTCAATGACGCCAAGAAAAACGCCCCCTCCATCATCTTCATCGACGAAATCGACTCCATCGGACGGGTGCGCGGCTCCGGCGTCGGCGGCGGACACGACGAGCGGGAACAGACTCTCAATCAGATTCTCAACGAAATGGACGGTTTCTCGCCCCATGAATCGGTGGTGGTGATGGCCGCCACCAACCGGCCCGATGTCCTGGACGCCGCCCTGGTGCGGCCCGGTCGGTTCGACCGCCGGGTCACCCTCAATCTGCCCCGGAAAAAGGCCCGGAAGGAGATCCTGGAAGTCCATGTCAGGGACGTGAAATTGGCCGAGGAGGTGGACCTGTCGGCGGTGGCCGACCGGACGACGGGTTTTTCCGGCGCCGATCTGGAGAACCTGGTTAACGAGGCGGCTCTCCTGGCGGCCCGGGAAGGCAAGGAACAGGTGGAGCAGGACGACTTCAGCGCGGCCCGGGACAAGATCCTCATGGGCATCGAACGGGAGGACGTGATCAGCGACGAAGAGAAAGAACTCATCGCCTACCACGAGGCCGGCCACGCCATGATGGCCCGGTTGCTTCCCGGCGCCGACCCCCTGGGCAAGGTGACCATCGTCCCCCGGGGTCAGTCCCTGGGGGCCACCGAGCAGATACCGGAGGAAAATCGGTACACCCGGACACGGGACTACCTTCTGAAACGCATCGCCATCCTCCTTGGGGGACGGGCCGCCGAACGGCTGACCTTCGAGGACGTGTCCACTGGCGCGGCCGACGACCTGAAAAAAGCCACCCAGATGGCCCGGCGCATGGTCTGCCAATGGGGCATGAGCGAAAAACTCGGCTCCACCACCTTCAGTCAGGGCGAAGACCATCCATTCCTGGGCCGGGAGATCTCCGAACCCAAGGATTTCAGCGAGCACACCGGCCGGATCATCGACGAAGAGATCCAGCGCATCATCGCCGAGTGCGAGGCCACGGCCATGGAAAACCTCTCTACCTGCCAGAACCAGCTCAAGGTCCTGGCCGAAGCCCTACTGGAGCAGGAGACCCTGACCGACGAAGAGATCGACGAAATTCTGGCGAAAAACGACGGCGAGGAGGCGTGTTTGCGGCAGGCGTAAAGCAATGCTTCATCAAGATGCGCGAAGCGCGCTTGAGCGGTTCGCGCACTCCGTCGTCCCTTGACTTTGCCGCCTGCTGACCTATTATTATGTGTTTACCGGTAAAAACGAAGCGAGTATCATTTCGTTAACAAAATTAAACGCATAAGAGTTAAAAATGCCCACATCACAACGCATCAACCTGGTTCTTGATGGCGCTATCTATCGCCGCATCCGCTTGTTGGCTGAAAACGAAGGGGTTTCCTTGCCGGTGAAGGCAAGGGATTTGATCAAAGAAGCGCTGGAAATTCAAGAGGATGCGTATCTTTCGAGAGTCGCCGAGGAGCGCGAGGCAAGCTGGGACGAATCGACCGCCTTGTCCCATGAGGATGTCTGTTCGTCTCAATATATACAGTAGTTTGAAATTATATCTTTTCGTTTAATCATTCACCGATCCCCGCCTTAAATTCATTGCAAGAAATGACCAAAAAAGAAGCGACATCATCCCCTCGCGACCGCATCCGCGAGATCGAAACCCGTATTTCAAAGGCCATGGACGCGGATCGCTACAAACTCATCGGCGAAATTCGGCGGATCAAAAAGCTGCCGCCCAAGGCCCTGAACTCCGATAAAACCGCTGCCCGCATCGACCGCCTGGAAAAGCGGCTGCAAAACGCCATTGAAAAACGGCAAGAACGGGCCGCCGGCGCCCCCCGCCCGACCTACGACGACAACCTGCCCATCGTCGCCAAGCGGGAGGAGATCATCGACGTCATCCGGAACCATCCGGTGGTGGTGGTCTCGGGCGAGACCGGGTCCGGCAAAACGACCCAGTTGCCCAAATTTTGCCTGGAGGCCGGACGGGGCCTGGACGGCGTCATCGGCTGCACCCAGCCCCGGCGGATCGCGGCCATCACCGTGGCCAACCGGATCGCCGAGGAGCTGGGCGAAAAGACCGGCGAATCGGTGGGCTACAAGATCCGGTTCACGGACAAATCCTCGCCGTCGTCCTACATCAAGCTCATGACGGACGGGATTCTGCTGGCCGAAACCCAGTCGGACCGGTTCCTCAACGAATACGACACGATCATCGTGGACGAGGCCCACGAGCGGAGCCTCAACATCGACTTCACCCTGGGCATCCTCAAGACCCTGGTTAAACGGCGCAGGGACCTCAAGCTCATCATCACCTCGGCCACCATCGACACCGAGAAATTCTCCAAACCCTGTGACAACGCGCCGGTCGTCCAGGTG
>JAABTD010000267.1 GCA_011390065.1 Desulfobacteraceae bacterium | reverse complement strand
ATCATCACATCCATGGAAAACGAAGTGGGACGCCATGTGGATGTCGGGGAGGTGAAACAGCGGTTTGTCCGCGCCTTTTGCCGACGGTTCGGATTCCGGCCGCCCGATGAAACCCGCGCGTCCCTTCCCCGGCCCGCCTGGCTGGTCCGGCCTGCGCCGGATCCCGGCCCCGTCCGGGCCATGGGAAAACGGTTGGAGCGTCTCCGCCTGGCCACGGTCTGCCAGAGCGCCCATTGCCCCAACCTGGGAGAATGTTTCGGCAGAGGGACCGCCACCTTCATGATCCTGGGGACCCGCTGCACCCGGCGGTGCCGGTTTTGCGCCGTGGACAAAGGCCCGCCCTTGCCGATCGACCCGGACGAACCCGCCCATGTAGCCCAGGCTGTTCGGTCCCTGGGGCTGACCCACGCCGTGGTCACGTCCGTCACCCGGGACGATCTGGCCGACGGCGGGGCGGACCAGTTCGTCCGAACCATTCAGCATATCCGAAAGCGTTGCGATGCCGTCCAGGTGGAAACGCTGGTCCCGGATTTCAACGGATCGGTCCCGGCCATTCAGGCGGTCTGCACCGCGCGGCCCGACGTGTTCAACCACAACATCGAAACCGTGTCCCGTTTGTATGAACAGGTGCGGCCCGGCGCCGGATACCGGCGATCCTTGAGTGTTTTGTCCTACGCCGCCGACCGGGGGCTTTGGACGAAGTCGGGGCTCATGCTGGGGTTGGGCGAGACGGACGGTGAAATCGAACAAACCTTGACGGACCTGAAACGCGCCGGCTGCGCGGCCCTGACCCTGGGGCAATATTTGTCGCCGTCCAGGGATCATGTTCCGGTGGCCCGATATGTGTCGCCGGCGGAATTTGACGAATGGGCGGAAGCTGCCCGAGCAATGGGATTCAAAGCGGTGGCCGCGGGGCCTCTGGTTCGCAGTTCCTACCGGGCGGAAGAATTGATGATTCCCGGCCGGCGCCGCCGGGGAATGAATCCCCCGGCTACAAGCAGAACCCCGCTGAAGCCGGCTGAAAGCGAAACTCCGAACTGAAAATGAGGTTTACGCCATGAGCAACAAACGATTTATTGTCGAAATCGGAACCGGCGCCGATCTGCACGGAGAAAACGTCACCAAAGCCGCGTGCCGCGCCGTCAAGGACGCCGTGTCCCGAAGCTGTTTGTGCGGTCTGGTGGAGATCATGGGCATCCAGGATTTGGCGGCGGTTGTGGTGGACATCCACATCGCCTGCCCCAACCCGGATCAGGTGGATCCGGACCAGGTGAAGGCCGTGGTGCCCATCGGACAAAAAACCCTTAACGCCGTGGAAGGCGGCATGAAGATCGCCGGGCTTTGCGTGCCCCATTTCGCGCCGGATTGCGATCAAATCGTCGTGGCCAACGCGGCCGTGACGGTGTCTGTCCCTGATGTCCCTGATGCTCATCATCCCTAACCCCCAAAAAGGAGGAAAGCAATGGACCTGACCAATGAACGACTCGTGGAGATGTACATCGCCATGAACAAGATCCGGACATTTGAAAACCGGGTCGCGGAATTGTTCGCCGACGGCAAAATCCCCGGTTTCGTCCACCTGTACGTGGGCGAAGAAGCCGTGGCCACCGGGGTTTGCGCCAATCTCACCGACAAGGACTACATCACCTCCACCCACCGGGGCCACGGCCATCTCATCGCCAAGGGCGGCGACATCAAACTGATGATGGCCGAACTGTTCGGCAAAAAAACCGGCTATTGCAAAGGCAAGGGCGGTTCCATGCACATCGCCGACCTGGATCTGGGCATCATGGGCGCCAACGGCATCGTGGGCGGCGGACCGCCCCTGGCCGCCGGGGCCGCGCTGGCCTGCCAATATCTGGACAGCAAAAGCGTGGCGGTTTGTTTTTTCGGGGACGGCGCCTCCAACCAGGGCACCACCCACGAAGCCATGAACCTGGCCACCTGCTGGAAGCTGCCGGTGGTGTTTATCAATGAAAACAACATGTACGGCATCTCCTCCTGTACCATCAACTCCATGTGCGTCCCCAACGTCGCCGACCGGGCCGCGGCCTACGACATGCCCGGCGTTGTGGTGGACGGCAACGACGTGGTGGCGGTGTGCGAAGCGGCCGGAGAAGGCATTGACCGGGCGCGCCAGGGCCGGGGGCCGTCGTTGATTGAATGCAAAACCTATCGTCACCGGGGGCATTTTGAAGGCGATCCCTGCGCGTACCGGGATGATTCCGAACTGGAGGAATGGAAGGAAAAAGACCCCATTCCCCGCCTGGAACAGAAGCTGAAGGAAATGGGGGTCCTCACGGACGAAAAAATCCAGGAGATCAAGGACAAGCTTCAAAACGATTTGGCGGAAGCGGAGAAATTCGCCGAGGAAAGCCCGTTTCCCGATGTCTCCGAATTGCTGGAAGACGTCTATTCCTGATTTTTCACCCCGGACAACATCCATAAAAAAACAAACCGATCCATCAAGGAGGATATCAAAATGCCGAATATGACTTTCGCTCAAGCGTTGAACGACGCCCATAAGATTGAAATGTCGCGGGACCCCAACATATATGTGGCCGGCGAGGATGTCGGGGTTTACGGCGGGATTTTCGGCGTAACGGCCGGGCTCCTGGACCAGTTTGGCGAAAAGCGGGTCAAAGACACCCCCATCACCGAAAGCGCCATTGTGGGCACGGCCGTGGGCGCCGCCACCGTAGGCCTTCGGCCGGTGGTTGAACTGATGTTTGTGGATTTTATCGGCGTGGCCCTGGATCAGCTTTACAACCAGGCCGCCAAGATGAAATATATGTTCGGCGGCAAGGCCAGAATTCCCATGGTCCTGCGCGCCGCCTGCGGCGCCGGCATCGGGGCCGCGGCCCAGCATTCGCAGTGCCTGGAGGCCCTGTTCATGCACATCCCCGGCCTCAAAGTGGTCATGCCCAGCACCCCTTCCGACGCCAAGGGCCTTCTGATCCAGGCCATTCGGGACGACAACCCCGTGGTGTTTCTGGAACACAAAATGCTCTACGCCCTGGAAGGCGATGTTCCCGAAGGCGATTACACCATTCCCTTCGGCCAGGCCGACGTCAAGCGCGAAGGAACGGACGTCACCGTGGTGGCCACGGCCAACATGGTCCACACCGCTCTGAGCGCGGCGGAAAAACTGGCCGGAGACGGCATCAGCGTGGAAGTGGTGGACCCCCGGACCCTCTATCCCCTGGATGAGGAAGGGATCATCAATTCCGTCAAAAAGACCCATCGTTTGGTTATCGTGCATGAAGAAGTGAAATTCGCCGGATCGGGCGCGGAAATCGCCGCCATGGTGGCGGAAAAAGCCTTTGACTACCTGGACGCGCCCATTTTGCGGGTGGCGGCGCCGTTCTGCCCCGTGCCCTTTTCACACCCGCTGGAGCAGGCGTACATTCCCAGCGAAGGGCAGGTCATCGAAGCGGTGAAAAAAGTGATGGCGTGATGCTGGCGCCTGGGGTTGAAACCCCAGGCTGAATCCCTAAAACCGGCTGAAAGCCGGTTATGGCTATCGACCGTCCATGCGGCCACCAAAAACTGAACCAGCTTTGAAAAGAAGGAGGAATGAACAATGGCGTCATTGGAAGGCAGAGTCGCGCTGGTGACCGGCGGCGGCAGAGGCATTGGCGAAGGCATTGTCAAGCGGCTGGCAGAAGCGGGCTGCGACGTGGCCATCGTCGATGTTTCAATGGAAAATGCTGAAAAGGTTGCGGAATCCGTCAAAGCCATTGGCTGCAAATCTGCGGCGATTCAGGCGGACGTGACCCAATGGAACCAAGTCCAGGCAATGGTGGATCAGACCGTGAGCCAACTGGGCAAACTGGACATTGCGGTGAACAACGCCGGGGTCATTAGCATCAAACCGGTCACCGAACTGACCGAAGCGGACTGGGATTTTGTCAACAACGTCAATGCAAAAGGGGTGTTTCTCTGCTGCAAGGCCGAACAGGAGCCCATGAAAAAGCAGGGATGGGGGCGCATCATCAATGTGGCCTCCATTGCCGGCAAGGAAGGATTTCCCGATCTCGCTCATTACTGCGCCTCCAAGTTCGCGGTGGTGGGGTTCACCTTTGCCCTTGCCAAGGAATTGCAGCAGACCGGGATTACCGTCAACGCGATTTGCCCGGGGATCATCGGCACGCAAATGTGGTACGGGCCCAACGGGCTGGCGGAGAAATGGAAAAATCCCGGCGAAACCATGGAGGAATCCTGGAAACGCCACCAGAAAACCCTGATTCCCCAGGGCGTGGCCCAGACGCCCGAAGACATGGGCGACCTGGCGGTCTATTTCGCCACCGCCCCCCATGTCACGGCCCAGGCCATCAATGTGGATGGCGGGGTGACGTCTCACTGACAAGTCGGCGGGCGAAACAAAATTTTTAATAAGAGAGGAGGCGTCATGACAGATCCACCTGCCGTCACCGGTCAATTTACACTGAGCAACAGTTTCCTGGGAGACAGCAAACAAATCTGCGTGGTCACCCGCGACATTCAGCGCACGATGGAAGGAATGGTTCGGGCTGGAATCGGACCCTGGATGGTATATACCTTCTCACCTGACACCGTGCAGGAAACAACCTACCGGGGCAAACCGGCCAACTTTTCCATGAAGCTGGCGCTCACTTTTTCCGGCGCGATGATGTGGGAGATCGTGCAACCATTGACAGGGCCAAACATTTACGACGAATTCCTTGAGATGCACGGAGAGGGCGTTCACCATGTCGCCTTCAACCTCAACGACATTCCCTGGGAAGACCAGGTCAAGGCGTTCAAAGACCATGGATATGAAATGATCCAATCGGGCATATGGCAAGGACGGGTGCCTTTTGCGTACTTTGAGACCGAGGGGGACACCACCACAACTTTTGAAATTTTCCACATTCCCGACGATTTTCCGTTGCCTGAGCCGGAACAGTGGTACCCAGCCGCCCCGCCCGCCGGTTAGTGGAAGGTGCGTTTGGTTAACTTTATTTCATCAACAATTTTGAAAGGATAAAGATTATGAAAGCCGCCGTATGGCATGGCAAAAAAGATGTGCGGGTGGAAGATGTTCCCGTTCCGCCGCCCCCGGAACCCGGCGAGGTGAAGATCAAGGTCTTTCAGACCGGCATTTGCGGGTCGGACCTGCATGAATACGATGTCGGCCCGATCTTCATTCCGACCGAGGCGCCGCATCCGCTGACCGGCAAAAAAGCGCCTTTGATCCTTGGGCATGAATTTTCCGGTGAAATCGTCGAAGTGGGAAAGGATGTCAAAAACCTGAAGGTGGGCGACCGGGTGGCGCCGGACGCGGCCCAGCATTGCGGCGAGTGCTATATGTGCAAGGTCGGCCGGTACAGTGTCTGCGAAAAACTGGCCTTTACGGGTCTGATGGCCGACGGCGCGTTTGCCGAGTACGTCAATGTCCCCGCTTACACCTGCTACAAGCTCCTGCCCGAATTGTCGGATGAGGCCGGGGCCCTGGTGGAGCCGCTGGCGGTGGGCATCCACGCCATCCGGCAAGGAAAGGTGATGCAGGGCGACACCGTGGCGGTGGTGGGCGCCGGGACCATCGGACTGGTGACCCTCCAGGCGGCCCGGGCCGCGGGCGCGAGAAAAGTCTTCAGCGTGGAAATCGCCAAGGACCGGAAAAAATTCGCACAGGACCTGGGCGGCATTGTCCTGGACCCCACCCAAACCGATGTGCAGGCCGAAATCCTGGAGCAGACCGACGGGCAAGGGGTGGACGTGGCCATTGAATGCATCGGGAAAGCCGAAACAGTCAACGCCTGCATCCAATACGCCAAGCGGGGCGGGAAAATCGTCGTTGTGGGCATTTTTGAAAAACCGGGGGAAATCAACTACAATGATCTGGTCTTTACGGAAAAGGAGATCGTGGGCTCTCTGGCCTACTGCGGAGAGTTCGACGCCGCCATCGCGCTGTTGGCCGATGGGCGCATCAAAGCGGAACCCCTGATCACCGGCCGGATCAAAATCGACGACATCGTTGAAAAGGGGTTTGAAGAATTGTTGAAAAACCGGGAATCCAACATC
>JAABTD010000266.1 GCA_011390065.1 Desulfobacteraceae bacterium | reverse complement strand
CGGAAACCGTTCCGGGATTGCTGCACAGCATGCACCGGACCCGGTTGTTCTCGAAAAATCGAAAGGTTTTGCCGCCGCAGACCGGGCACGCCGGCCCGGCTTCCTGTCTGGGGTCGCCGAAAAGCGCCGAGGCCAGTTCAGCGGCCGCGGCTTTGTTGGCGTCGTTGTAAAAAATCTCCCCCGGCAGGGCCCCGTAAATGATCCGGGTGGCCTTCAAATCCGCCAGCAGCAGCTTAAAAAAGCTCTCCAGGCCCAGTTGGGTGTAGCCTTCCCGGTCTTGAATCCCGGCGATGCCCGCCGCCACGGCCGGTTTGCCCCAGAGGGTTTCCGCGTGGTTGTAGAGGGCCAGCCCCCGGTCCGACACCCGCTTGAAGACGGAGCTGGGTCCCAGAAAATAAGTGGGCGCGGCGGCGATGTAGGCGTCGGCCGATCGAATTTCATCGATCAACGGGTTGAAATCATCTTTGATCACGCACCCGTTTTCTTTGAACAGGCAGGCATAGCAGCCCCGGCAGGGTTTAATATCGAATTCCGACAGGCGAACCATCCGGAGATCGTGGTCTGCTTCGACATTGCGTGAGATTTCCTTTGCCATAATCTCGGAATTGCCGAGATTCCGGGAAGATCCGATCAGGGCGAGGATGGTTTTCATGAGGGTTCCTTTCTGGGTTTGGATTCCGCATTGACATCAAGGGATTCTTTTGAAATATATTTGCGCTGTTTATTATCATATCGATTCCGAGGGAGAAAAATGGGAAAATTGAATGTGGTGAAATTCGGCAGCGAGAATATCGAAAACGTACTGGCCAGACTGGACGACAGGGAACTGGACGGACTGGCCTTCGGGGCGATCCAGCTCGACCGGGAGGGGACCATCCTGTCCTACAACGCGGCAGAAGCGCGGATCACCGGCCGGAAAGCCGAGGACGTCATCGGGAAAAACTTTTTCCATGAAGTGGCCCCCTGCACCCGGCGGCCTGAATTTTATGGAATTTTCAAGGAAGGGGTCGAAAAAGGCGACCTGAACACTCTGTTCGAATATGTCTTCGACTACAAGATGAACCCCACCAAGGTGAAGGTCCACATGAAAAAAGCCCTGGCAGGGAACAGTTACTGGATCATCGTCAAACGGATATAGCGGCGGAGATCACCCGCCGTTGAGGATCGTCCTGATCTCCGCCATACGGGTCACATGGAAGTCCGCCTTCAGCTCGTTGTTGCCGAAAGCCGCAAATCGCACCCCGGCCGCGGCGGCCGCCTGCTCGTCCAGGGGGGAATCGCCAATGTAAAGAAATGCGTCCGGGGAGGCGTCAAAGGCGGTCAACGCCTTGAGAAGGGGTTCCGGATGGGGTTTGGGGTGGGTTACGTCCAGTGCCGTCACCACCTGCTCAAAAGCCCCTTCCAGCCCGAATTCCGTCAGAACCCGGGTCATGGTGTCGGAGCGGTTGGTGACCACGGCGGTTCGAAACCGCCCTTTGAGCCAATCGAGCAGGGCCTGCAGGCCGGGCGCCATCTCCATGTGGGGGATAAAGGGGACGTAGCCCATCTTCCGGCGGAAGGACTGGGCGGTCTCGAATTCCGCCGGATCCGGGAATAAATGGGCGATGGCCCCGTCCGCGGTGTGCATCTGGACGTATCGAAACTGAGACGGCGTCAAGTCCGGCTTGCCGAATTCGGACAGAATCCGATTGTAAAAGGCGGTGTTGGCCTTTACGGTATCGAACAGCACCCCATCGCAGTCAAAGGCTACCGCCTTAATCGATGTCATGACGGGTTTTTTTCCTTGTCATCCGGATCAGCCGAGATGTTGCCGTAAACCGGGATGGTGATGGACGGCTGGATAGCGCTGTCCGTTTTTAACACCACGGCGTTGAAATAGCGCGCTTTCCCCTGCCGCTTGTTTTCGATGGTCAGCACGTACTCCTTGCGGCTCTTTTTTTCGACGGTATCCAGTTTGACGTCAATATCGCCTTCCCGCCGGGTGCGCATGCCGGTGACATTGAAATTGTATTTTTCCTCCGGAACGATGGTGACCCGCCCGACGATTCTGTCTCCGGATCTGCCGTTGAGCCGGACCCGGTTGGGCCGGATGGAGGCAAAATTGTCCACAGCGCCGCCGATAGTCAACTTGACCGTTGCGACGTCAGGATCATTGGTGTGAACCGTGATGGTTTTCCGGAGGGTCCGTCCGCCATACCCCTTTGTGTTCACCTTTATCTTGATCTGTCCCTCCCCACCGGGAGGAATCTGCCGCGTATAGGACGCGGCCGTGCAGCCTCACCCGGTCTGAACCTTCTGTATTTCCAGAGTTTCGTCTCCCTTATTCTGAATGACAAACTCGTGGACCACTTCCTTGCCCTCCACCACCGAAGGGAAGGTATGGCTGGGTTCCGGGGCCACCGCCACCGGCTCGGCCTGGGCGGCTGAGACGCCGATGGAGACCCAGAAGGCGGCCGCCGCCAGCATAATCACCCATTTCTGCGTTGTTTTCAACATGCCGATGCTCCTGAATAGTGATGAATGTTGACCTTGTCGCCAAGGTTGACCTGTCGTGCAAATCAAAATTTTGGGTATTTTTAATCGAATTGTCAAGCTTTCTCTTTTTGCCGTTGACGCCCTGTCCATTTTCCGATATATCATTTCCACCAATGACCGGCAAGAAGCCGTCGAAGAACCTTTTGCATCTATCGGAAAAACCGAACCGCCGCCACGAAGGCCCCCCGCATCTCGAAGACGCGGATTCCATTCGTGGTTTTTTTTTGCCAAACGGAGGAACTCATGAAAAAAGGCTTTTGCGTTCTGTATTTGACGGTCATTGGCATGCTCTGCGTCGGCGTCGCCCATGCCCATTTCGGCATGGTGATCCCGTCCGACGCCATGGTCATGGAAGCCGACAAGCGAGCCGTCCATCTGACTCTTTCCTTTTCCCATCCCTTTGAAATGATCGGTATGGATATGGCGAAGCCAAAGGTCTTCGGGGTCATGACCCATGGACAGAAGGAAGATCTCCTGGACGCCCTCAAAGAGACCCGGGTGATGGACCGTCTGGCGTGGGAGACCGACTATCGCATCAAACGCCCCGGCGTCTATAAGTTTTACATGCAACCCACCCCCTACTGGGAGCCGGCCGAGGACTGCTTCATTATCCACCATACCCAGGCCGTTGTGACCGCCTTCGGCGACGATGAAGGCTGGGACCGGGAACTGGGCCTCGAAACCGAGATCGTCCCTCTTGCCAAACCGTTCGCCCAGTATGCCGGCAACGTTTTCCAGGGCATCGTGAAGTTGAACGGCAAGCCCGTGCCCTACGCCGAGGTGGAGGTGGAGTATTTCAACCAGGACAAAACAGCCCAGGCCCCCACCGATTATATGATCACCCAGACGGTCAAGGCCGATGCCGACGGCGTCTTCAGCTATGCCGCGCCCAAAGCCGGCTGGTGGGGATTTGCAGCCCTCAACACCGCCGACTACGCCATGCAGCGCGACGGTGAAGACAAAGATGTGGAACTGGGCGCCGTGATCTGGGTCCAGTTCCACGAATGGCAGGCGCGGTAAAGGACGAACATGCATATCTCCGAAGGCGTGCTCTCCGGCCCGGTGCTGGTTTCGGGAATGGCCCTGGCCGCGGCGGGAACGGCGGTGGGAATGAAACGGCTCGATTACGACCGGATCGCCCATACCGGCATCCTGTCGGCCTCCTTTTTTGTGGCGTCCCTGATCCATGTCCCCGTCGGCCCGTCCAGCGTCCATCTGATCCTGAACGGGATCGTGGGCCTTTTGCTGGGGTGGGCCGCCTTCCCCGCCATCCTGGTGGCGCTGTTGCTCCAGGCCATGCTTTTTCAATTCGGGGGGATCACCACCCTGGGAATCAATACGGTGATTATGGCCCTGCCGGCCGTGATCGCCTATTACCTGTTCAGTCCTTTTATCCGCAAACGGCCCGTCGTCGCCCTTGCAGCCGCCTTCGGATGCGGCAGCCTCTCCGTTCTTCTGTCCGCCCTGATCATGTCGCTTTCCCTGGTTTTCACCCAGGAAAGCTTCCTGGAGGTGGCCTATGCGGTGATCGCCGTCAATATACCGATCATGATCATCGAGGGCGTCGTCACGGCCTTCTGCATCTCTTTTCTCAAGCGGGTTCAACCCTCCCTGCTGCCGGGGATGGGGTAGACCGGCCATGGCCAAAGGATTAATGAACCGAATGAACTCCCACCGGTTGATGTTGATTTGGATCGTTCCGGCGCTCCTGCTGGCGTTGCCCTGCCCTGCCCGGGCTCACGGTCTGTCGGTCTTCGCCTGGGTGGAAGGCGATACCGCTCATGTTCAAGGAAAATTTTCCGGCGGAAAGTATATCAAAGGCGGCGATGTGACCGTCATGGGACCCGGCGGGGAAGAACTGATCACCGGAAAAACCAACGACCAGGGTGTGTTTTCCTTCCGGATCCCCCGGAAATCGGATCTAAAGATCGTGATCTCCGCCGGCATGGGCCACCAGGGCGACTGGACCATCCGGGCCGATGAGATCGACGCTGAACTTCCTGAAACATCCGCAGACGCCGCCGGACCCGCACCCCCC
>JAABTD010000265.1 GCA_011390065.1 Desulfobacteraceae bacterium | reverse complement strand
CCCTTCCGCGCCTGAATCGACACCGCCCGCCGGCGTCTCCCCGGAGGCGATTCAGTCAGCGGTGGAGCGGGCCCTGGATAAAAAATTGAAGCCGGTCATCCGGATGCTGGCCGATGAACGTCAGAGGGTCGGCGCCACGGAAATTTTCGGCGGCATCGGCTACATCTTCGGTCTGGTCGGGATAGCCGCTTATTTTATGTCGCGGCGCAAAAGGGCATCGGAAGGAGAAAAAGTCCGGTGATCGCCGAACCCTTTGCCATTGGCGATTCGATGATCCACCGGATGGACCCCCGCCTGAGGGTCCTTCTGGCCGCGGCTTTTTCCTTTATAGCGGCGCTTTCCAAAGGCTTTCCGGCTCTGTCGACCGCCCTGGTGTTTTCCGTCCTGCTGGTGCTGACGGCGAGGCTGGATCTCAAACGACTCATCCGCCGACTGCTGCCCCTTTGGGGCTTTCTGCTTTTGCTGTGGCTGGTGTTGCCGCTGACCAGCGAAGGGGAAACGGTGGCCCGCATCGGGCCGCTGTCCGCGGCCCGTGAGGGCCTGGAATTGTCTGCGCAGATCACCCTCAAGTCCCATGCCATCCTCCTGGCCTTTACCGCCTGGGTGGCCACCATGAGCTTTGTAACCCTGGGCCATACCCTCAACCGGCTCCGGGCTCCTGAAAAGCTCGTCCACCTGCTGCTGCTCACCTACCGGTACATCTTCGTCCTGGAAGGAGAGTATGAACGGCTGCTCCGGGCTGCACGGGTGCGGGGATTCCGGCCCGGAACGAATCTGCATACCTATCGAACCTACGCCTACCTCATCGGGATGCTGTTTCTGCGGGCGGCCGACCGGGCCCAGCGGGTCCACCGAGCCATGCGATGCCGCGGATTTCAGGGAAAATTCCATTCCCTGTATCGGTTCAGGGCCACCCGACCCGACTGGATCGGCGCCATGATGACCACGGGAGTGATGATCGGACTGATCTATCTGGAATGGAAAACCCACAACCCCTCATAACCCTCAAGGGGGTCTCCTACGCCTATCCCGGTGGAAAAACGGCGCTCGACCACGTCGATCTGACGTTTTACGAAGGAGAACGGATCGGGCTGCTGGGCCCCAACGGCAGCGGCAAGACCACCCTTTTCCACATCATCATGGGCCTGTTGCAACCCACTTCCGGGACCATCGAGGCCTTCGGCAAGCCTTTGAAATCGCCTGGTGATTTCGCCGATATTTATCGACGGATCGGCCTGTTGTTTCAGGATGCCGACGATCAGCTCTTCTGCCCCACGGTGCTGGAAGACGTGGCCTTCGGGCCCCTCAACATGGGCGCCGGCCGGGACGAAGCGATCCGCATCGCCCGACAGACCTTGGCCCATCTCGGGCTTGAAGGGTTCGAAGACCGGATTCCCCATCATCTGTCGGGCGGTGAAAAGCGGTTCGTCTCCCTGGCCACGGTGCTGTCCATGTCGCCCCGGGTCCTTTTGCT
>JAABTD010000076.1 GCA_011390065.1 Desulfobacteraceae bacterium | reverse complement strand
CTCTTCCGATCTTACCCCCGACCCCTCAGGAAAGGACGGCATGAAACATCAAACAACAATGGCGTGTCCGCGGTGCGGTGCAAAACTGTCGATCCACCGCACATGACATCGCGTCAATTTGCGCTGCAGGTCCTGCGGCGCTGATTACGCTGTTGAACGGTTTATCGAAACGATGGATGAAGACCTGGAGAAGAAACTGGCCAATGCCCGGTGCGACAGACTATAACAGGAAAACAGTCATTGCATGGGGGCTGCTCTTTTCGATTCCCTTCTTTCTGATGGCGCCCGGCGCCGGCGCCGACACCATCTATTTGAAAAGCGGGAAAACGGTCCGGGCCGACAAGACGTGGGAAGAAGACGGACAGGTCAAAGCCGAACTGTTCGGCGCCACCATCGGATACGATCCAGCCGACGTGCTGAGGGTTGAAAAAGACGCTCAGCGACCGCCGGCCGATGCGATCTCCATCTCTCCCGAAGCGCCGCCCGTTCCGAAAATCGCACCTGATTTCTACCAGGCCGATGTCCGGCAGGTGCTGAACATGATCCGGGATGTCAGCGGCATGAATTTCGCCATCGACCCCGACGTCGTGGGCAACGTGACCCTGACCATCGAGTCGCCGCTGCCCTGGACCGAAGTCCTGGATGTCGTGCTCAGGATGAACCATCTGGAAAAAGAACAATTCGGCGAGAAAACCCTTCGCATCTACACCCTGCCCGACGGCTGACGCCGACCGTTTTCAGCCGGAAACGCGCCCGATCCCCTTTCTGCGACAGACTGAAAATGTGCCGCCATATCCCGTCGCACCGATTGCAGCGTCGTGATCATATGAAAAAGGCCGGCAGGATCGCCGTCCCGAAATCGAAGCGCCGGCCCAGGGCGGCGTCAGCCCCCGCCCTTTCCCAGCAACGATTTCAGCCAATCCCACATTCCGCCTTTTCCCGACTCCATGTATTCCGAATAAGGAAATCTGGACCGCAGATCGGCCAATTGATCTTTTAACGCCTCCTGCTCGGCCGTATCCTCCATCCCCATCGCCGCCAGCCACTTCAGAAATACCGGTAAATAAAATGTCTCGATCCATTCGATGATAGGTAAACGGTTTGCCGATGATTTCTTTTTCATTGTTTTCTTCAACCTTTCCCTATTGACCGTCAGCCGGAACACCTCATTAGTGGATGGATGCTGGCCGATAGCGATAGCGGCGACAGCAGCGTCAGCGTTTCTTTTTTTCGGCCTCGATTTCCTTTTTGCGCCTTTCGATCTTTTCCGTCATCTCATCATATCGCTCCTGATCGAAAATATTGATGATTCTGGCATGGAGACGATAGACTTTCTGGCAGTAGTCGGCCTCTCGAATCCATTTCTCCTCAAGACAGACATCGAACCATTTTAAAATATTATCCACGGATTTCTCATAAATTTGCCGCCGGTACGCGCGGAACTGCACGTCATCGAAGGCGTCGGCAGCCATTGCGTCGCAGCGCCAGATATTGAGAGCCGCCAGCGCTGAAGGATAGTGATCCCGCTGAAGGGCGCGCTTCAGGTGATTCAGGCTTTTGGCGGCCCGTCGAAGGAGCGCCGGATCAGCAGCGTCTTCGTTCTGAACCGAAGGGTTTTGTCCGTCCTGTGCTTCGGCGCCCGTCCATAAAAAAAGCGCCATATAAATCATCACCATCGGAACCAGCGCCATATGCGTCATTGAAGGCTTCATATCAACCGAACGTTTCCCATCCATCCCCTCCATCCCGCCGGGCGTTATCTTACATCATTGCGTTCCGGCTTTGAACCCATTTTCCCGTAAAAATGGGTTCAAAAAGATCGCGGGATGACCATCATGCATTTTCTGGTTGTGCCGTAATCGCTGCAGGAGCATATTGAACGCTTTCGGAAAAGGAGCGAAAGATCCGGGGAAAAGCAGCCCTGAAGGCTGTTTTTCCCCGATGATTTAAAGAGGAGATTATGTCGTATCAGGAAAAGAGGAAGGATTCAATGCAGAAATGTTCTTTGCGGGGGTCGGGTGGGCCGGTATCCGTTGCGCCAACAGGTGCGGATGGCGCACGCTGATGCGCCGTTCCGTATCGAAATCGAGGAGGGCGCCCAGAAGGGTTTTGGCTTCGGAGAGTTGTTTTACGGTCAGCCCTCTTGCGCGCCGCAGGTTGGTCGACCGGAGACTGGCGCCGACAAGATTGGTGTTGCGCAGGTCGGCGTCCTGGAGAACGGCGTCCCGGAGATCCGCCACCATCAAATCGGCATTGCGCAGCGATGCCCGCCATAACAACGCCTTCATGAGATCCGCCCCCATGAGATCCGCATCGGTCAGGTCGGCGCCCTGCAGATCAGCCCCCGCCAGATTGGACCGCCATAGGTCGGCGCCGACCAGCTGACACCGCACGAGGCTGGCGCCGCTCAGATCGGCCCGTTGAATATCCGCCGATCGGAGATCGGCCCCTTCCAGATTGGCGCCGGCCATGTCCGCCACCTGGAGATTGGCGCCCACCAACCGCGCCCCTTTCAGGCACGCTCCCTGGAGATTCGCTTTGGTGAGCACGGCGCCGGTGAGATCCGCCCCCGCCAGGTTAGCGTCCACCAGGATGGCCTCCATCATCTCCGCTTGTTGAAGGTTTGCCTTTGTAAGGATGGCCCCGGTCAGATCGGCGCGCCAGAAATCGGCCTTAAACAGGTTGGCCTCGTGAAGAACGGCATGGGTAAGATCCGCCTCCTGAAAATCGGCCTCCGCCAAATTTGCACCCTTGAGCATCGCCTTCTGGAGATTGGCCTTCCAAAGATCCATAATAATACGTGTTCCGTCAGATATCGAGCATGCTGACTTCAAGTGCGTTGCTCTGGATAAACTCCCGGCGGGGTTCCACGACGTCCCCCATGAGTATGGTGAAGATCTCGTCGGCCTCCACCGCATCGTCTATCTTCACCTGCAACAGGGTTCGGCTCTCCGGGTTCATGGTGGTCTGCCAGAGTTGGTCGGGATTCATCTCACCCAAACCCTTGTAGCGCTGAATGCCGATCCCCTTTTTCCCATCCTCCAGCAGATGTTTGAACAGGGTCCGTTTTTCCGGGATTTCCTCGCCTTCCGATTCCTTGTTCTCCACAAACACCGTAAACGGGGGGCGATCGAAGACTGCGAGATGGTCCGACAACTCCAGCAGCCGCTGGTAATCCCGGGAATGAATCAGGCCGCGGCCGACTTTTATCGGCGGCACTTCTTCGGATTCCCCGGGCGCTCGCTCAGCGCCGGGGGAGACCCGTATCTCGTAGAGATCCCGCTCCTCCGACCATTCGGGGCCTTCCACTGAATAGCCCTGTTTCAACAGCGCCTCCCGGAGGGACCGCATCTGGGATTCGCTTTGCAGAAAGGCTTTTTCCCTCACCCCCTGGCCGATGAGAAATTCCACCATTTCGGACCAGATGCCCCGCCGTTCCAGTCGCTCCAGAATGGCGTCATAGTCGGAAAGATGCGTCAGCACCTCGTACATCTCATCGTCTGACAGGGTCCTGCCGTCGGCGTTTTTGACTTTTTTGGCACCTGAAGCGGATCGCTTGATCACGAAATCGGCAAACTCGCCTTCGTCTTTGAGATAAAATTCGCTTTTGCCTTTGCCGACCTTGAAAAGCGGCGGCTGGGCGATGTAAAGATATCCCTTATCCACGATATCAGGCATCTGGCGGTAGAAAAAAGTGAGCAGCAGGGTCCGGATGTGGGCGCCGTCCACGTCGGCGTCGGTCATGATGATGACCTTTTTATAGCGGATTTTTTCGATGTCGTACTCTTCTTCGCCCACCCCCGTGCCCAGGGCTGTGATCATGTGTTTGATTTCATCACTTCGGAGAATCTTATCGAACCGGGCCTTTTCCACATTTAAAATTTTGCCCTTGAGAGGAAGGATGGCCTGGAACCGTCGGTCTCTGCCCTGCTTTGCAGAGCCGCCCGCCGAATCCCCCTCCACCAGGAAGAGTTCTCTTTCGGCCGGATCCGACGCCTGACAGTCGGCCAGCTTTCCCGGCAGAGTGGAATCGGCCAGGGCGCCCCGGTTCCGAGCCATATCCCGGGCTCGCTTGGCCGCATCCCGGGCCCGGGCCGCATCGGCGCATTTCCCCAGTATCCGTTTGGCGAGGGAAGGATTTTCTTCGAAACACTCCGCCAGCCGTTCGTTGATCAGGGACTCCACCAGCCCCTTCACCTCGCTGTTTCCAAGTTTGGTTTTGGTCTGACCCTCGAACTGGGGCTGCATGATCCGAACGCTGACGATGGCGGTCAGCCCCTCTCGAACGTCGTCGCCGCTGATTTTGGCCTTGAAATTTTTGGGCAGGTTTCCGTTCACGGCGTACTGGTTGATGGTTCGGGTCAGTGCCGCTTTAAAACCGATGAGATGGAAGCCGCCTTCGGCGGTGTTGATGTTGTTGGCAAAGGAGAAGAGCTTTTCCGTGAAGGTGTCGTTGTACTGGATGGCCACCTCCATCTGTACGTCGTTTTTATCGCCCTGCATGAAAATGGGTTCGTGGAGAACGGTGGTGTGGCGATTCAGATATTCCACGAACTCCGCGATGCCGCCTTCGTAGAAGAATTCATTTTTCTGGTCGGTCCGTTCATCCTCAATCTTGATTCGGACCCCTTTGTTGAGAAAAGCCAGTTCCCGGATGCGGCGGCTGAGGATATCGTAATCGAAGTTGTCCGAGTTGAGGATAGAGGTGTCGGGGAAAAAATGAATCCGCGTCCCCTGCTTGTCCGTCTCCCCTTTGACCTCAAGCTCGCTGGTTTTTTTTCCTTCTGCGTAGGTCTGGTAGTAGTGTTTTCCATCGGTGAAAATCTCCACCTCAAGAAATTTGGACAAGGCGTTGACCACGGAGACCCCGACGCCGTGCAGACCGCCTGAAACCTTATAGGATTCGTTGTCGAACTTGCCGCCGGCGTGGAGCTTGGTCATGACCAACTCGACGGCGGGCATGTTCTCCTTTTTATGCAGGCCCACCGGGATGCCGCGGCCATTGTCCTCCACGCTCACACTGTTGTCGGTGTGGATGGCGACGTTGATGGCGTCGCAGTGGCCGGCCATGGCCTCATCGATGCTGTTGTCCACCACCTCGTAAACCAAATGGTGAAGGCCTTCAACATCCACGTTTCCGATATACATGGAGGGCCGTTTCCGGACGGCTTCGAGGCCCTCCAGAATTTGAATGCTGTCTGCGCTGTAGTTTCCGTTCATATTTTCATCGGCATGATGGCGCTTAAATAGGTTTCGTCTGATTCCCCTCGGACTATGCAGGGGCGTCGTCCATCGAGGATGTTCAGGATCACCTGTTCATCCTCGATCACGGTCAATGTGTCGATAAAAAATTTGGGATTGAAGGCCATCTCTATGGGGTCCGCCTCGTAGTCGATCTCCATTTCTTCCTTGGATTCCCCGATATCCGGATTGGTGGCCGTGATCGTCAGATTGTTTTCGCCAAACTCGAAGATGACCCCTTTGTACTGTTCGGTCACCAGAATCGACATGCGCCGGAGCATCATCATGAACAGTTGCCGGTCCATGTGAATGGGGACGCCCTCTTCCCGATCGATGATATCGCCGTATCGGGGAAAATCGCCCTCCAGCAGCCGGATGGTGATGGTCTCCGACCCCTTCCGGACAATAAAATGGTTTTCCTGAAAACCGAAGCGAACCGTTCCGCCCGATCCCATGAACCGGGCCACCTCCTGCATCCCTTTTTTGGGAATGAGGATGCCTTCTCCGGTCGGCCCCTCAGCCTCCGGAGGAAAGACCCACTCCGCCTTGGCCAACCGGCTGCCGTCGGTGGAGACCAGCCGAAGCCGCCGGTCCGCCTCTCCTTCCACCCCTTCGAAGTAGACGCCGATGATGTGGGGCCGCTTGTCGTCCGATGCGCCGGCGATGATGCTGGTCCGTTCGATCATCCGCTTTAAAGCGGCCGCATCGACCTCATAAAACGTCACATCCGATATTTGGGGAAGATGCTGAAATTCCTCTGGGTTCATTCCCACGATATGGTACTCTACATTTTCGTTGCGTATCTCGATCCAGCGATTCTCCACCTCGTGGATCTGGATCGCTTCAGCGGGAAACTCCCGGATGATCTCGTAGAGCTTTTTCGCACTGATGGCGATGGCGCCCTCCGCCTCCACAGATGCCGGGTAGCTGCCCTCGAAACCGGTTTCCAGATCCGTGGCAACGATGGTCACACTGTCGTCGTGGGCGGTGATGAGCACCGTTTCCGTGATGGCGAGATTGGTTTTCCGGCCGGTCAATCCCTGAACCTTGGACAAGACCTCTCGAAAATCGTTTTTACCGATGGAAAATTTCATTTGGGATTCCTTATACCGAATGGATCCAATCTTTTAAAATTGGAACGGTCTCCTTTTCCCAGTTGTCCGAAACTCTCAGATGAATGAAATGGCGATACAGGGCGTCCATAAGGGCGGTTACCCGTTCACAAAGGTAGACGCGTTCCAGAAGGGCGCCTTCTATCTCTTCCTGAGATTCAACCGCCCCGGTATCCGGAGGTTTGAGGCCTGCAACGCCCAGGCTTTCTCCCTTGAGGTTGAACCGCCACTGATGATCCCCGGACCGGTAATGGAGGTTCATCTCAGCCACCATAGCCCCTTTGCGGAGGGCCATCATCGCCTCTTCCAACCCTGCATCGTCCCCCTTGATGGTCACCACCTCCGGCGCTTCATGGGCATGGTTTTCGAGCACCATCCGGTTGCCGACCTCGAGGGCCGCCATTTCCGGATCGATGGTCGACAGCAGCCGTTGATCTTTTTCGATGGCATGCCAGAGCCAGGTAAGAAACTCATTTCCGAGGAAACGGTACCGGTCATAGGATACGGAAACGTCCAGCATGCCTTACTCCTTGAACCGCGTCGGCGACAATCCGCTCAACAGATCCCGCTGCGCCGGGCTCAACCCTGCATCCAGATCAGCGATGGTGTATGGGAACAAGCGGATCAGGGTTGTCTTGAAAGTTTTTGTGAACAAGGTTTCCAGTTCCTCGTTGGCCGCTTTCTGGTTGGAAAAAAACCACAGCCAGGCATCCGTGGGATGCCAGATCAGTTCGTATACATGAGGAGTTGCCGGAATACGGAGGCTCAAGGCGTGGAGAATGTTTTCCCGAATCTCCTGTTTTTCGTTGCGCGACAGATGGGTTCGGTCTGTGTCGGCCATGCGGCGGGCGATTTCCACTGTCAGCTGTTTTTTGATGATCTTCGGCGGGATCATCTTTTTGTCGATGCGCAGAGAAAACACGAAATAAGCGCCTACGGTGAAAGAATCGCCTTCGAATGCCGGGACAAAGGGCGACTCCCAGGCGGTCCATCCCACCGCCTTGTCGGAGGGCTCGTTGTCGATGTCCTGAATGCGGTATTTTTTAAGGCCGTCCCGGACAGCATCCATCAAGGGAGACGGCAGCGTCCCCTCGACGCGATATCGAGTGATGGCCAGTGAGGAAGACAATAATCCCATGAACTCTCCAAAAAGTCATTATCTTACGATAGTACAAACTAAATATATACCTTTTTTTAAAGTAGGTTACAAGCTATTTTTACAAATTTATACTGACCGCCTTCCCTGATGCGTTCAGGGCTTCTTTATCTGTCCCTTTTTTATTTCTTTTTTTATAATCTTTTTTTTATATAATAGACTGTTCGTACCGATTGGAATGGTGTAACTTTTTGATTGAAAAGTATTATCCGCTTCCCGGAATTGTTTGTTTCCGTGTTGAATTCTTTCCGCAACCGCGCTTTTCCGAACAAAAGGGGACCGCGCCTTTGAAAAACGAACAGTTTCCCACACACTATTGACAATCAAAGCACAACCCTGTTTAATACCGCTTGTTCTTGATTCTCGGCTTGTTTGCGTATAGTTTATTCCATAACCCAGTCGCCGGGCTGTTGCACCGCCGGCGTTTGCCAAGGAGCCTGCGTGAAAGAAGAACCGATCGACAGCATCCCCCTTGACAATGGATTGACCCTTCAATTGTTCAACCTTTCCAGACCCGTTGCCGCCGATCGGTGGTATGTCGGGGTGGCCGGAGAAGTGACGGTTTTCCCGCATCCGGCGCTCCTGGACGAAGCGCCGGAAGACGTGATGTCAGTCGTTGGAGATCGGGTGGTCTTCAGACAGAAAAGCGAGCGTCATTTTATCGACGAGGGGGCAATGGAGGATGTGAAAAAGGCAATGATCCAGTCTCTGACCGCGACGCTGATCCCGTATCTGTCCCACCCGGATTTCGCCCGGCGTTTGGTTCGAAAGACTTACAGAGACAATCTGCAAAGGAGAAACCGGCAACAGCCCTGACGCCTCATGGAGAAACTTCGACAGACGACCGGACTGTTTTTGTTGTGGTTTTTATCCGCCGCATGGATGGCGATGCCTGCATTCGCCGACATTTATAAATACGTCGATGAAAATGGGATCATCCATTTCACCAATGCGCCGACTTCCTCAAAATATCAGGTTTATGTCCGGGATAATTTTTTCCTCCCGAACCGACCCTTCCAGGTATCCGACAAGTATGACGCCTATATCCGGGAAGCGTCTAAAAAATACCAGGTCTCATTTCCCTTGATCAAAGCCATCATCCAGGCGGAGTCTTCCTTCAACCCCAGAGCGGTTTCCCGGGCCGGCGCCCTTGGGCTGATGCAGTTGATGCCGGCGAACGTCCAGTTGCTGAAAATCCGGGATCCCTTCGACCCGTGGGAGAACATCATGGGCGGCACCCGGTTTTTCAAAAATCTGCTCAACCGATATGATGGAAGGCTGTCCCTGGCCCTGGCGGGATACAATGCGGGCCCCCACCGGGTGGATGAATACAACGGCATCCCCCCCTTCAAGGAGACCCAAAACTATGTCCGGAAGGTGCTCCACTTTTACCGGATGCTGAAATAGCCGGGACGCGACGGTTGTTCCCGATCCTTCCCTGCTGCATCCGATGTTACATCGTTTTGGTTTCCATCTTCCGCCGGATGTACGGCATCAGGCCGCCGGCCGCCAGCAGTTCCTGCATAAACGGCGGGATCGGCGTGGTCTCGTGGGCCATGCCGGTGTTCCGGACCACAATGGCCCCGGTATCGAAATCCACCGACAACTCCTGACCGTTCTGAAAAGTGTCCGCGGCCTCGCATTCCAGGATCGGCAGCCCCATATTGAAGGCGTTGCGGTAGAAAATCCGTGCAAAACTTTTGGCAATGACGCAGGCAACGCCGGCGGCTTTGATGGCGATGGGAGCGTGCTCCCGGGAAGAGCCGCAACCGAAGTTCTTGCCGCCGACAATGATGTCTCCCGCCTGTACTTTTCCGGGAAACCCCGGGTCCGCGTCCTCCATGCAGTGCTTGGCGAGTTCATGCGGATCGCTGGTGGTCAGATATCTGGCCGGTATGATCAGGTCGGTGTCCACATCGTTTCCGAATTTCCAGACCTTGCCCGTGTGTTTCATGACAATCTCCTCTTCCTTACAGCGCATCGGGGCCGGCGATTCTGCCCATGACGGCGGATGCCGCCGCCACAGCCGGGTTGGCGAGGTAGACCTCGCTCTCCGGATGACCCATGCGGCCCACGAAGTTGCGGTTGGTGGTGGCCACGGCCCGTTCCCCTTTGGCCAGGATGCCCATGTGGCCCCCGAGGCAGGGACCGCAGGTGGGCGGACTGATGATGGCGCCGGCGTCCAGGAATATGTCGAAAAGTCCCTCGTCCAGGGCGGACCGGTAGACCGAGGGGGTGGCGGGGATGATGATCAGCCGCGTGCCATTGGCGGTCTTTTTGCCTTTCAGGATGGCCGCTGCCGATCGCATGTCCTCGATGCGGCCGTTGGTGCAGGAGCCGATGACCACCTGGTCGATGGGGATGGTTCCCACCTCGTAGATGGAGCGGGTGTTTTCGGGCAGATGGGGGAAAGCGACCTGGGGTTCGATTTGCGAGACGTCGTATTCGCGGGTGTCGAGGTATTGCGCGTCCGGATCGGAGGCGCAACGCCGATAGGGGCGAACAGCCCGATCCAGAACGTAGGCCTCGGTGATCCCGTCGGGCGCGATGACGCCGTTTTTGGCGCCGGCTTCGATGGCCATGTTGGCCATGGTCAGCCGTCCGGCCATGGGCAGGGCGTCGATGGCCGGTCCGGTGAACTCCATGGCCCGGTAAAGGGCCCCGTCCACGCCGATGTCTCCGATGGTGTAAAGGATCAGGTCCTTGCCTTCCACCCAGGGGTTGAGGGCCCCTTTGTAGACGAATCTGATGGATTCAGGGACTTTGAGCCAGACCTCGCCGGTCACCATGGCCGCTGCAATGTCCGTGCTCCCCATGCCGGTGGCAAAGGCGCCCAGTCCGCCGTATGTGCAGGTGTGGCTGTCGGCCCCGACGATGAGGTCGCCGGGAAGCGCCAGCCCCTTCTCGGGCAGCAGGGCGTGTTCAACGCCTGATTCGCCGCCGTCGAAAAAATAGGTCAGTTCCTGTTCACGGGCAAATTCCCGCAAAATCTTGACCTGCATGGCCGACTGGATATCCTTGTTGGGCACGAAATGATCGGGAACCAGCAGCACCCGGCTTTTGTCGAAAACCGCCTTGGCGCCGCTTTTTCTGAATCGATCGATGGCGATGGGGGCGGTGATGTCGTTGGCCAGGGCCACATCGACCCTGGCCATGATCAGGTCCCCCGGCGACACCCGATCCTTGTCGGCGTGGGCCGCCAGGATTTTTTCGGTGATGGTCATTCCCATGGTCTCTTCTCCTTCACGCTCCGTTAATCTTTGTCCGCCTTGAGCACCGACAAAAAGGCCGACTGGGGGATCTCCACCTGTCCCACCATTTTCATCCGTTTTTTTCCTTTTTTTTGCTTTTCCAGAAGTTTCCGTTTTCTGCTGATGTCGCCGCCGTAACATTTGGCGGTCACGTCTTTCCGAAAAGCGGAGACAGTGGATCGGGCGATGATTTTCCCCCCGACGGCCCCCTGGATGGCGACTTTGAACATCTGGCGCGGGATTTCTTCCTTGAGCGTGTCGCAGGCCATGCGGGCCCGCTCCACGGCGCGGTCTTTATGGACAAGCTGGGACAGTGCGTCCACCCGCTCTCCATTGATAAGGATGTCGAGCTTGGCCAGGGCCGTCTCTCGGTACTCCATGACCTCGTAGTCGAAAGAGCCGTATCCCTGGGTGACGGATTTGAGCTTGTCGTAGAAGTCGTAGACCACTTCCGCCAGGGGAAGTTCGAAGATCATTTCCAGTCGATCGCTGGTCAGATATCCGTAGGTTTTCTGGCTGCCCCGACGCTCCATGCACAGTTTCATCACCGCGCCCATGTATTTTTCAGGGACCATGATGGATGCCTTGATATAGGGTTCCCGCGCTATGGCGATTTCCATGGGATCCGGATACAGCGACGGATTGTCCACAATGATCGTCTCCCCGCTGGTGAGCTGGAGTTCGTAACTGACCGACGGCGCCGTCAGGATCAGCGAGAGATCGTATTCCCGTTCCAGCCGCTCCTGGACCACCTCCAGATGGAGCAGTCCCAGAAAGCCGCAGCGGAAGCCGAAGCCCAGGGCCGCCGAGCTGTCTTTTTCATAGATGAGGGAGGCGTCGTTGAGCTTCAGTTTTTCGATGGCTGCGGCAAGCTCTGCGTACTCATCGGAGGCCACAGGGTAAATGGAGGAAAAAACTACCGGTTTGGTCTCTTTGAACCCGGAAAGGGGGCGGTCGCAGGGCCGGTTTTTCAGGGTGATGGTGTCGCCGATCCTGGTGTCGCTGACCGTTTTGATGCCGGCGATGATGTAGCCGACTTCTCCGGCCGCCAGCACCTTCTGGGGGATCCGCGCCAGTTGAAAGACGCCCACCTCCTCGACCTTGTAGACCGCCTTGTTGGAAAGGAAGGTGATGGCGTCGCCGGGCCGGAGGGTTCCATCGAAAATCCGGATATGGACGACGGTCCCCCGAAACGGATCGTAATGGGAGTCGAAGATCAGGGCCTTGAGAGGCGCGTCGGAATCTCCCACAGGAGGGGGGAGCAGGTCGACCACCTGTTCCAGGATGGTTTCGATGCCGATGCCCTCCTTGGCGGATACCAGGATGGCGGTCTCCGGATCCAGGCCCAGATCTTCTTCGATCTGCCCCTTGACCCGATCGATGTCGGCCGACGGCAGATCAATTTTATTGATGACCGGGATGATGTCGAGATCGTGTTCCATGGCCAGGTAGAGGTTGGCCATGGTTTGGGCTTCCACGCCCTGGCTGGCGTCGATGAGCAACAGCGCCCCTTCGCAGGATTTGAGAGCCCGGCTCACTTCGTAGCTGAAGTCGACGTGGCCCGGCGTGTCGATCAGGTTGAGGGCGTAGAGTTTGCCGTCCTTGGCTTTATAAGGGAGGCGGACCGTCTGACTTTTAATGGTGATGCCGCGCTCCCGCTCGATATCCATGGTGTCGAGCATCTGATCGTGGAAGTCGCGATCGGAGATGATGTCGGTCGTCTGGATCAATCGATCCGACAACGTGGACTTGCCATGATCGATATGTGCAATAATACTGAAATTTCTTATGTTTTCCATAATCCATCTACAACGGCCGTCGATTTCTCCCCGACGGCCGGCTCTGTTTGTATCGAAAAGTGAGTTGACACCGGTTTCGTTTCCCGGTATAAATATAAATTTGTTAAAAATTAAAATGGTTTAATTATCAATTATAAGAGAGCCTGTCAACCCCGATGCGGCGGGGCCGCAAAGAAACCTTCAGATCATCCAGCTGGACACCCCACTATGGATACGCAAATCCTCATAGTCGATGACGACGACACCATCCGGTATCTCATGAAAGAATTCATCGAGACGGTGGGGTATAAAACCGTCACGGCCGCCAACGCCGATGAAGCGCTCCAGGCCCTGGAAGCCGAAAAATTCGAGGTCATCATCACCGATATCATGATGCCCGGCATGGACGGCCTGGAACTGACGGAAGTGATCAAAGGGCGGTACGACGCCGAGGTCATCGTGATGACCGGTTACAGCGGCGATTACTCTTATGAAGAGGCCATCGACAAAGGCGCGAGCGATTTCGTTTTTAAGCCGATCCGGTTCGAGGAACTGCTCCTTCGTCTCCGTCGGGTGTTGCGGGAGCGCCATCTGAAAAAGGAACTCCAGAATCTGGCCATCACCGACGGCCTCACCAAACTGTATAATTCTCGTCATTTCTACAATGAACTCGAACTCGAAGTGGAACGGAGTCACCGTTATCACCATCCCCTGTCCCTGGTGATCCTGGACATCGATCTGTTCAAACAATACAACGACCGGTATGGCCATCTGGAGGGCGATAAGGTGCTCTCTAAACTGGGAAAGGCCATCCGCCAGTCTCTCCGGAAAACCGATTCAGGCTATCGCTACGGCGGAGAAGAGTTCACGGTGATTCTGCCGGAGACGGTTTGCGATGAGGCCGAAAATGTCGCCGAGCGGATCAAAGAGGCTATTGAAACGAAGATCTTATACCCCGAAGGCGGAGAGTCCACCCACATCACCGTGAGCATCGGTGTGACCCAGTACCTCCCCGGTGAAAAGTTAACGGATTTTGTCAAACGGGCGGATAAGGCCATGTTCTCTTCCAAACAACAGGGCCGAAGCCGAATCACAGTCTTTGCCGACCCGTCCTTATCCCAACCGTCCCAGGAAAATGAAAATGCCGATCTTTGAGTATCTCACGAAGCCGACGCCTGACCAGTCTGCCGGGATACTCAGACTTTACCGCAATGAAGGGTGGTGGGGCGACGGACCCGATAATGTCGATCTCATCCGCCGGCTGGTGGCCGGAAGCCACTGTTTTCTATCGGTCGCGGAAACAACAGAGATCATCGCCATGGGACGGGCCATCTCCGACGGCGCCAGCGACGCCTATATCCAGGACGTGGCGGTGACGCCCGGGTGGCGGGGCCGTGGTTTGGGCGCCGGGATCGTGCAACGTCTGGTGGCGCGCCTTCACCAGGACGGGCTCTTCTGGATCGGCTTGATCGCGGAGCGGGATTCGAGTCCATTCTATCAGCGCATCGGTTTCGAGCCGATGCCCAACGCCGTCCCCATGCTCCGGAAAGGCGATTGATGGATTATGGTCCGTTCACGCCTCTGGGCCCATCGGATCACGATCGGTTGGCGCCGTTTTTCAAAAACCAATCCTATCCCCTCTGCGCGTATTCCCTGTCCTCGATTCTCGTATGGAGCAGCAAAATCTATCAGCCCTACGGCGCCATCGTGGACGACGAAGCCCTGATCGTCGGCGTTGAGTTCACCCCCTTTTATGAAAGTCGCCGCCACCTGATCCTGCCGGTGTCGCCCCAACGCACTTTTTCACCCGAAGAACTGGTTCGAATGGCCATCGACCTCGGGTTCACCTGTTACTGGTTCATACCCGAATCGTACCTGGAGGCATTCGGCCGGACAAGGGTGGAACGCTGTTTTGCCATAACGGAACAGACCCATCTGATGGATTACGTCTACCGGGCGACGGATCTGGCCGAACTCAAGGGAAAAAAATATGTGAAGAAGCGCAACCTGGTCAACCAGTTCAAGCGGTCTCATGTCATGCGGGGCCGTACGGAAGACGCGCCCATTACCCCCGCTGCGGTCCCGGAGTGCCTCGATTTTCTTGAAAAATGGTGCGAAGAGCGGGATTGCGACGCTAGCCCGGAGGAAGATCTGGCCTGTGAGAAACAGGCCGTCATCAACAGCCTGAATCACTTTGGAGAACTGGATATGGCGGGGCTGCTCATGCGGGTGGACGGGAAGGTGAGCGCCTTCGGCATCGGTTCGGGTCTGACCCCGGAAATGGGGGTGCTCCATTTTGAAAAGGCCTTTTCCGAGATCAAAGGGCTGTATCAGTATTTCGACCGCCTCTGCGCCCGCCAGTTGTTCAACGGCTGCCGTTATATCAACAAGGAAAGCGACATGGACCTGGACCGGCTGGCCCGGGCCAAAGCCTCCTACCATCCCGTCCGGATGATGGCATCCTATCGGTTGAACCTCCGATAATTCGGATCTGACCCATTTTCTTCGTGGTCTCCAATGACCACCTTCAGCAGCAGGTCGCCCCGTTCATGGGGCGAAACGGCCCTGCCCATTCCCTTCAACCTCAGCACCTTGCCCTCCCGGACGCCGGGAGGCGTTTCGATCCGATACAGGCGGTTGTGAAAAGACCAGGGAATGTTGACCAGTTTTCGACTGCCGGTCATGGATTCGTAGGGCGAAATCCGCAAGACGCCGTAGAGGTTCGGGTCATTCTGGACGCCGGTGGTGCGGATCGTCTGCATGCGCCGGGTCCGCTTTCGTTCGATGGAAGGGCGAACCCGGTCGGTCATTCCGGCGCCGGGAAAGAGGTCGAATATTTTCAGCAGCAGAATACCGAAGACAAAGCCTCCGACATGGGCCCACCAAGCCACTCCGCTCATGTCGGCATGGCTGCCGGCGGCGTTGAGAAATTGCAGAACGAACCAGATCGCCAGAAAAAAGAAAGCCGGTATTTCAACAAAATAGGGGATGAAGATGATGGGGATCAGCGTCAAAATCCGGGCGCTGGGATGAAGGATCAAATAGGCCCCCATAACGCCGGCGATGGCGCCGCTCGCCCCGATGGTGGGCACGTTGGAATACGCGTTGAGCAGAAGGTGGGTGATGCCCGACGTCATGCCGCACAGCAAGTAGAAAATCAGGTAGCGGAAAGGGCCGAAGTGGTCTTCCACGTTGTCGCCGAAGACGTGGAGAAACCACATGTTCCCCAGGAGATGAAGAAAGCCGCCGTGCAGGAACATGAAAGAGAGGAAGGAGAAGATCTGTTGCCCGAATGAAAAATAGGCCGCGATTTCGGGGACGGTGTAACGAGCCGGCACCAACCCGTAGATGTAGACAAACTGGTCGATGGTCGGTCCCCGGCTCAGTTGCGCCAGGAAGAAGAAGACGTTGAGAAGGATCAGCCCGATGTTGACGATGGGGTAACGCTTGGACGGCAGGGTATCGTGGATCGGAATCATGGGCCGGAACTATAGGAAGTGCGCGGCGCTGGAAAAAACGATGCTGCCGCGCACTTCGCGTCGCAGGGTGTTGATCGTCGGGGCCGGAATGACGGTCATCGGCGATTCTTGTCAGGACGCAAGGGAACGGATGCGATCCAGGTTTGTTTGGAGTTTCTGGCTTTTTTCGGCAAGGGATTCGTGTCGATCCTTGGCCTTCTGAATCACTGCCTCCGGGGCTTTGTCCAGAAAATCTTCGTTGCTCAATTTTTTGGAGATCCCCTTGAGTTCTTTCTGGAGTTTGCCGATTTCTTTTTCCAGCCGTTCGATTTCTTTACCGAAATCGATGATCCCTTCCAGAGAGACGAAAATCGTCGCACCCTCGATGACCGCGGCGGCTGCCGATGCGGGGTGTTCTCCGGGCAGGGTGATTTCAAACTGAGACAGGCGCGCGAGATTGACGATGATCTCCCGGTGCGCTGTCAGCAATTGACGCGTCTTGTCATCAGGGGATTGGATCGTTGCCGCAAGCGCGACTGAAGGCGCAATGTTCATTTCTCCGCGGATATTCCGCACACCGGTAATGACGTCCATCACCAGGGCCATATGGGCCTCGGCGTCAGGGTCCTGCCGGAGCGTCGGCTGCGTCGGATCATCGGCGGGGAAACGCGCCGTCATGATAGAGCCTTCAGTTCCCGGCAGCTTATGCCAGATTTCCTCCGTAACAAAAGGGATGAAGGGGTGGAGCAGGATCAGGGCGTCCTTCAGGGTCCGCCACAGGACATACAAGGCAGCGGCTTTCTCCGCTTCTCCTTTTTCGCCGTAGAGGGTGGGTTTGACAGCCTCCAGATACCAGTCGCAGAACTCATGCCAGATAAACTGATAGAGGGCGCTGGCGGCATCGTTGAAGCGATAGGCGTCCAGCGCCTCTTGCTCTGTTTGCATCACCCGGCGGAGCCGGGAAAGGATCCAGCGGTCGGGCAAAGAAAAGCCCTCCGCGGGCGCATCCGGAACAGCCGGCGCCGTTTCTCCCAGGTTCATCAGCGAGAACCGGGCGGCGTTCCAGAGTTTATTGATAAAATGGCGGTAACCTTCCACCCGGCGTTCGGACATCTTGACGTCCCGGCCCTGGGCCGCAAAGGCTGCCAGGGTGAAGCGAAACGCATCGGTGCCGTACCGGTCCATCACCAGCAGCGGATCAATGACGTTTCCCTTGGATTTGCTCATCTTTTTTCCCTCTTCGTCCCTCACGATGGCGTGGATGTAGACGTCTTCGAAGGGCGCCTCCCCCATGAAATGGATGCCCATCATCATCATCCTGGCGACCCAGAAAAACAGGATGTCGAAGGCGGTGATCAGGACGGATGTGGGATAGAAGGTTTTGAGCAGCTCTGTATCATCAGGCCACCCCATGGTCGAAAAGGGCCACAAAGCCGAGGAGAACCAGGTGTCGAGCACGTCGGTCTCCTGGACCAGATGGCGGCTGCCGCATTCGGGACAGACGGTGGGCGTAGCCGTGGCAACCGTTATCTGTTCGCATTCGCCGCAGGTCCAGGCCGGAATCTGGTGCCCCCACCAGATTTGGCGGGAAATGCACCAGTCGCGGATGTTGTCCAGCCAGTCAAAATAGGTGTTTTCCCAAGTCTCCGGGACGATCTTCGTCCGGCCTTTTCGGACGGCGTCGGCCGCCTTGTCCGCCAGTGGTTTAGCTTTGACGAACCACTGCTTGGAAAGATTCGGTTCCACCACAGTGCCGCATCGATAACAGTGGCCGACGCCGTGGGGATGGTTTTCGATTTTTTGAAGAAGCCCCGATGCCGACAGGGCTTCGACCACCGCTTTCCGGCATTCGAACCGTTCCAGGCCGGTGAATCGGCCGGCTTCCGCCGTCATGAACCCGTCGTCGCCGATCACTTTGACGACCGGCAGGTCGTGGCGGCGTCCGATTTCGAAATCGTTGGGGTCATGGGCCGGCGTCACCTTCAACCCACCGGTACCGAAGGAGGCGTCAACATAAGCGTCCTGAATGATGGGAATCTCTTTCTGCATCAACGGCAGGATGACGGTGTGGGCGGTCAGGTCGCCGTATCGCTCGTCGTCCGGGTGAATGGCCACGGCCGTGTCGCCCAGCATGGTCTCCGGTCGGGTGGTGGCCACGGTAATGCCCCCGTGGCCGTCGGGAAAGGGGTAGAGAATGTAATAAAGATGGCCGTCGAGTTCTTCGTGTTCCACTTCCAGGTCCGCCAGGGCGGTATGGCACCGGACGCACCAGTTGATGATGTAATTCCCCTGGTAGATCAGACCCTGGTCATACAGATCGACGAACACCTTTCGAACCGCCCTGGAAAGGCCTTCATCCATGGTGAACCGTTCCCGGTCCCAGTCGCAGGATGCGCCCAGCCGTTTGAGCTGGTTGATGATGGCGCCGCCGTATTTTTCCCGCCACTGCCAGACGGTTTCGATGAACTGCTCCCGTCCCAGCTGATGCCGGTCCTTTCCTTCACTGGCCAGGTGTTTTTCCACCACGTTCTGGGTGGCGATGCCGGCATGATCCGTCCCCGGCATCCAGAGCACATTATCGCCCCGGGTCCGTCGATACCGGCAAAGAATGTCCTGGAGCACGTTGTTCAGGGCATGTCCCATATGGAGGACGCCCGTGACATTGGGCGGAGGAATGACGATGGAAAAGCTCTTCCGGTCGCTTTTTTCTTTCCCTGCAAAAAGCTTCTCCTCTTCCCAATAGGCATACCAGCGTTTTTCCACCTCGCGAGGTTCATATCCTTTGTCAAGTAAATGGGGCGTCATAACACGTTTACTCCTTGAAAATAGAGATTATTCTCCGCCAATGTCCATGATCCCGGCGGGGCTGCAAAAGGGGTTGTGAAAGATTGAAAAAGGGGATTAAGAATAATCCCCTTTTTCAGGTCCCACCTTTTCATACTGGTTTCCAGATCGATGGTCAACCGCCGCCTGGGAAATTCATGTCGCTCTGCTATTCCTCGGTGGAGGTGTCCGCAATCAGAACGTCTTTCAGCTTCTGGATTTCCTTCGACACGACCTTTTCCACCGCCTTTAGAAGGACGGATTCGATGGTTTCCGCAAAGACTTTTTTGACCACCCGCTCCAGGGCCGCCTCGAACGCTTCGGGATCGACCCGGTCGAAGGCGGCGACCGTTTCCACCTTCTCTTCTGGACTGTCCGCATCCTCTGGCATTTGCACAGCTTCTGTTTCTGTCTCGCCGGCAAGGAGATGGGCGTCGGGAACGCCGTCAAGCTCACCGTCCAGATTCATCTCCAGAAGGTCCAGAAGATCTTTTTCCTTCTCGGGATCCATCGGTGCGTCATTGTCGCCCGACGCTTCCATCAGAGGGAGTTCCGGCGCATCGACAGCGTCGTCTTCATCCTCCAGCGCCAACAGGTCGGGTTCCCTTTCGATAATGGGAGACGCCGCTTCTTCCAGATCGAAAATATCCTCCAGGTCAATGGTCGTCTTTTCGATGATATCTTCAAGGTCCAGGGATTCGGATTCGTCTTCCTCTAAATTCTCCCAGTCCGGGGTTTTTGTTTCGGTCGCCTCGATGGGTTCTTCGGTGAACCGAAGCGGTTCCGTGATCTGATCTTCTTCGGGGATTTTTTCCAGATCAATGGGAATTTCGCTGTCAGGCTCTTCATCCAGGTCGTCTTCAACATCGCCGGGGTTTTCCCGGTCGATGTCGTTTAAGATGGTTTCCGCATCGAGATCGACGATGGATTCTTCGGCATCCGCTTCGGATGCCTCGCCTTTATCATCGATCGCACTGAAACCGATGGTTTCGTCAAAAGCGTCCGGCGGCGCGATGAGGGTTTCGCCATCCGGATCGACGAGGTCTTCCTGGTCGCCTTCGCTTTCCAGCAATTTGCTGATGCCGATGGTCTGCTCGTAGAGATCCGGCTGGTCCATCATGGTCTCTTCATCGAGGGTGAGGATGTCCTCTTCCTCTTCCTCTACCGGAGACGGATGTTCGTCGCCCTCCTCGAACAGTTTTCCGACGCCGACGGTCTGTTCATAATAGGCCGGCGGCGCAACGGTGGTCTCTTCGTC
>JAABTD010000075.1 GCA_011390065.1 Desulfobacteraceae bacterium | reverse complement strand
GTAGAACAGCAAGACAATGCTGGTGACGGCGTCCACTATGCCGCGGGTCTTTTCCGGCCAGCGGCTGTAGAGAAGATCCATCCGGACATGGCCTCTGAGGATCATGGAATACCCGCCGCCGAGCAGGTAATAGGCGGCCATGGTGAACTGGGCGATTTCCACGACCCAGATGTGAGGCCGATTGAAAAGGGTTCTGGAAATCGATTCGAACAGCAGGACGCCCATCATCACTAAGACCAGATACTGGGAGAATTTGCCGACCGCGGTGTTCGTTGCGTCAACGAAGCGGACGAAGAGCTTGATTGCCTTGGGCATGACGACCCCTTTGCGGCGCAATGGGCCGTTTCAGACGCCGATTCCCGGCGGACGGCGCCTGAAAAGGCTTTAGAATTTACAGAAAGCGGGATGAAATCCCCGGCGCGGGGGAAAAGGCGGGGGCGCTTCGATGAAAAACGCCGCGACCTTGACCCCTGGCTGATTAATAGCGGTAGGGGGGGCCGGCCGCTTCCATGGTTTTGGCGTAGTCTTTGAGGATCTTGACCACTTTGGCGTTTCTAGGGCTCTTTGCGGCGATCTCGTCCCAGTATTTGAGCGCGGCGTCTTCCACGATCTTCCATTCTTCTTTTGGAATGGACGTGAGTTCCAGTTTGCCGCCCTTGGTGCGGTAATGGGCCTCTCCCCACCAGTACCAGTGTTGCCGGTAGTAATGGGAGCTGTCCATCGACAGCCGGAACAGGGTCTTGAGATGTTCGGGCAGGGCCTCCCATTTTTTGGTGTTGGCGAAATAGGAGCCCGCCCAGGCGCCGGATATGGGATTGGTCAGGTAATATTTGGTGACGTCGGCCCAGCCGACCGTATAATCCTCGGTGATGCCGGACCAGGCCACGCCGTCCAGCTCTCCGGTCTGGAGGGCCATTTGAACGTCCTCATAGGGAAGCGACATGGGAACGACGCCGAACTGCTGCATGAATTTGCCGCCGGTGGGGAACATGTACATCCTCAGGCCCTTGAAATCTTCCATCTTCCGGATCGGCTTGCGGGTGGCGAAGTTGCAGGGGTCCCACGCCCCGGCGCTCAGCCAGGTGACTTCGGGAATCTCGGCATAGGCTTCCTCCCAGATTTCCTTCAGGCCGTACCAGTGCCACAGCACGGGGACATCGAGGGAATAGCGGGAAGCAAAGGGGAAATAGGCGGCGAACACCGAGACATCCACCGGGGCCGCCATGGAGTCGTCGTCGCTTTGGGCGGCATCGATGGTCCCCTTGGAAACGGCCCGGAACAGTTCTCCGTGGGGCACCAATTGATCGGCATTGTAGAGTTCGATGACCATCTCGCCGTTGGCCGCCGTGTTGAAGGCGTCGATGGACGGCTTGATGACGTGTTCCGCCAGGGCGGGACCGGCGTAGGTCTGCATCCGCCACTTGATGGTGGTTTTCTTCTGCGCGTGCACGAAGGGCGCATTGACCGCCGTGGCTGCCACGGCCGCCGTTCCGGCTCCTGCCTTCTTGATAAACTCACGTCTTTTCATTCGGCCTGACTCCTTTCGTGGGGGGTTGGGGGTGATGTCAACCTTGATAATGAAACGATCATCAGGGGGGCGCTGAAGGGCCCCTCATTAAAAAGACGAATGGGTTGTTTTGTCGGACACAACCTACGATTTTGAAACTTCTATCGCCGAAATCAAAAGGGCAACGGATTGCCCATCAATCGAAAAAGACGGTCGAATCGGGTGGGAGAAATCAATTAAATCATACGATAGTATTCATAATTCATAAAACAGGTTCCAGTCAACCAAATTTTATGAACCCCCCACCTCCTTTTCATAAATCAACCGCAGCCCCTCCAGGGTCAAATCCCCTTCCACGGATTCGATGACCTCGCAGACCCGCCCCATAAGCGGCGCCAGCCCGCCGGTGGCGATCACCTTGGGGGGCGGGTCCATCTCGGCGGACATCCGCCGCACCATCCCCTCCACCAATCCGGCGTAGCCGTAGATGATCCCCGACTTGATGCTGCTGGCCGTGTCCTTTCCGATGACGCGGTCCGGCGACTGGAGCAGATCGACCCGGGGCAGCTTGGAGGCGTTCTGGAACAGGGCCTCGGCCGATATCCGGATGCCGGGGCTGATGGCGCCGCCCAGGTATTCGCCCTGGGCGGACACGGCGTCGAAGGTGGTGGCGGTGCCGAAATCGATGATGATGAGACTCGTCCGGTACCGTTCGTAGGCGGCCACGGCGTTGACGATCCGGTCGGCGCCGACCTCCGCCGGGTTGCTGTAAAGGATCGGCATCCGGCCGGAGGACCTGGCGTCCACCCACCGGGGCGCGTGGCCCAGGTATTTCCGGCAGAAGGAGTCCAGGATGGTCATCATGGGCGGCACCACGCTGGAGATGATGGTCCGCTCGATCCGGCCCGGATCGACGCTGCCGGCGGCGAACAGCCCCCGGACCAGCACGTTGAATTCATCTTCGGTGGTGTTGCGTTCCGTCCGGATCCGCCAGTCCTCCACCAGCCGATCGCCATCGTAAATTCCCAGCACGGTATTCGTGTTCCCCACATCGATCACAAACAACATATCAACCGAACCCTTTCTCTTTCGGAAAACCCATTGCAAAACAGCCTCAATCTGCTACAAATAACCTGCTATTTATGAGTGGACGCGGCCCAAGTCAAGGACATTTCACAAGGAAGCCCGCCCCGTGACAAAGCGCACCGTCGAAAAAAGATGGTTCCATTTCCATCGCGCGATCCTGCTGTCTCCGGCCCGCCTGTCGGTGGCCGGCTTTCTCGCGATCATCTGCCTGGGAACCGGACTGCTGATGCTGCCGGCCGCCGCCGGCCCCGACCTGACCCTCGTTGACGCCCTGTTCACCGCCACCTCCGCCAGCTGCGTGACCGGTCTCATCGTGGTGGATACGGGCACGGCGTTCACCCTTTTCGGGCAACTGGTCATCCTGGCGCTCATTCAGACCGGCGGCCTGGGCATCATGACCCTGTCCACCCTCTTGGTGCTGATGGCCGGCCGGCGGCCCAGCATAACGGGGCGGACGGCCATCCAGGACGCCTACACCCACAGCAGCGACCGGACGCCGGGAAAGATGCTCCTGGAGGTGGTCCGATTCGTGGCGATCATCGAAGGCATCGGCGCGTTCATCCTCTTTTTCTGCTTTCTGCCCGACTATCCGCCGGCGCAAGCTCTTTACATTTCCGTCTTCCACTCGGTGAGCGCTTTCTGCAACGCCGGGTTTTCGCTTTTTTCCGACAGCCTGGCGGGATATCGGGACAACTGGGCGATCAACCTGACGGTTTGCGGGTTGATCATTTCAGGCGGGTTGGGATTTCTGGTCCTGACCGAACTGAATCTCCGTCCGTTGCAGCGGCGAAGGTCGTGGTCCCGGCTGAGCCTGCATTCAAAACTGGTGCTTTCCACCACCGCCATCCTCCTCGCCTCGGGAACCCTGTTGATTCTGTTTCTGGAATGGAACAACACGCTGGCCCCCCTTTCCCTGCCGAACCGGTTTCTGGGGGCCTTTTTCCAGTCGACGACGCTCCGGACCGCCGGCTTCAATACGCTCCCTATCGGAGATATGGCCAATGTCACCCTGTTTCTCTTTATCATCTTCATGTTCATCGGCGGCGGCCCGGGGTCCTGCGCCGGCGGGGTCAAAATCACCACCATGGCCAGTCTGTTTTTGACGGGGCTTTCCCGTTTCCGCCACCATTACCGGCCCCAGGTTTTTTTCCGGACCATCGACGAATCGAGCATCTCACGGGCCATGGCCGTGATGCTGACGGGCATCTTCATCATCGTCGCGGGGACCGTTTTGCTGCTGCTCAGCGAACTGGGGAACGTCCCCCACGCCGAGAGCCGGGCGAAGTTTCTGGAATGGCTCTTCGAGATGGTGAGCGCCTTCGGCACGGTGGGGCTCTCCACCGGGGCGACCGCCGACCTGACGTCTCCCGGCCGCGTCATTATCACCGCCGTCATGTTCATGGGACGTCTAAGCCCTCTGGTGGTGGCCATTGCCGTAACCCGGATGCGCACGCCGCCCCGTTACCATTATGCATCGGAACGGATCATGATCGGGTGACGCCGGTCGCCCCTGAAAGGAAATCGATATGGGACAATTCGCGGTGATCGGACTGGGGGTTTTCGGCCATTACCTGGCAACGCACCTTTACGACAAGGGTCACGATGTGCTGGCCATCGACAAAAACAGCCATCACGTCCAGGAGATCAAGGATAAGGTGAGCCAGGCCGTGGTGGCCGACGGCACGGATCCGGAGGTCATGAAGGCGTTGGAACTGGATCAGATGGATGCGGTGGCGGTCTGCATCGGCACGGCGATGAGCAACTCGATCCTGTCGGTTCTCACCCTGGGCGACCTCGGGGTGAAACGGATCTATGCCAAGGCGTTGAGCGAAGCCCATGGCCGGATCCTCCGAAAAATGGGCGCCACCGAGGTGGTTTATCCGGAAAAAGACACCGCCGTCACGCTGGGTGAGCGGCTCAACAATCCCAACATGCTCGAATACCTGCCCTTTATCGAAGGGTACAGCATCTCCAAACTGAAGCCGCCGGCGGACTTCGTTGGTAAAAAGCTCAAAGAACTGGACCTGATCAACACCTACGGCATCCAGGTCATCGCCATCCTCAAGAGCGGACGGAAGCACGAGCAGGTCATCCCTACCGCTGTTTACAATGTGGCGGCCGACGACGTGATGATCGTGCTGGCGCCGGAGGGGGCGATGGACCAGTTGGCGGAAGAGAAAAGCTGAAGGCGGCCGAAGGCGCGCTTAAAACATTCCCTCCAGCGTCTCGCACAGCAACCGCACCCCGAACCCGCTGCCGCCCACCGGGCAGTAGGGACCTTTTTTCCGGTTGTACCCCGGCCCGGCGATGTCGATATGAGCCCATCGGGCCGCTCCCACGAATTCAGACAGGAACAGGGCCGCCGATACAGCGCCGCCCCAGCGGGATTTGGGCATGTTGTTGAGGTCGGCCAGATCGCTTTTGAGCAGTTCCCGGTAATCATCGGGCAGGGGCATTCGCCAGCACCGCTCGTGGGTCTTCTCTCCGGCGGTTTCGATGGCCGAAGCCAGTTCGTCGTCCCCGGTGAAAACGCCGGCGATTTTCTCTCCCAGGGCCATGAGGCAGGCGCCGGTGAGGGTGGCCATGTCGATGACCAGGTCGGGTTTGTACTGCGCCACGGCGTAGGCCAGCGCATCGGCCAGGATCAGCCGGCCTTCGGCGTCGGTGTTGCCGACCTCCACGGTTTTTCCGGAATAGGTCCGGATGACGTCGCCCGGCCGCGTCGCGTCGCCCGACGGCATGTTCTCCACCAGGGGCATGACGCCCACCACCCGGAACTTGGGTTTGAGTCGGGCCATCGCGATGAGAGCGGCGGCCGTGGCCGCGGCGCCGGCCATGTCCGACTTCATGGCCTTGAGCCCTTCACTGGTTTTGAGGTTGATGCCGCCGCTATCGAAGGTCACCCCCTTGCCCACCAGAACCACCGTCCGCCCGGCCTTTTTCGGTTCATGGATCAGGGTCACCAGCCGGGGCGGATTCCGACTGCCCCGGGCCACGGCCATAATGGCGCCGAAGTTTTTTTCAGCCAGCTCTTGGTCTTTCATCACCGCCGTCTTCAATCCCGCGGCCTCCGCCTGGCGGGTCATCTCCCCGGCCAGGAGATCGGGGGTCTTGTCGTTGGACGGGGTGGAGACCCAGTCCCGGGCCAGCAGCGTCCCCCGGCAGATGACCGACACCTTCTCCGGCAGATCCGCCATGGATGCCGCCGACTCGGCGGTGGTGGCCAGGCCGATATCCGTAAGCGTCTTTTTGGCGGACTCTTTCTTGTACACATCGAAAAGGTGGTTGGAGAGACAGGCGCCCTCGAGAATGGCCGCGGCCAGATCGGTTTTATCCTGATCCACCTTGACGGCCGACGGCATCGCCAGCCAGATGGAGGCCAGATTCAGTTCCATGGCCTTTGAGGCGGCCTTGCCGGCAGCGGCGCGGAAGGTTTCCAGGTTCATCTTGTCCGCTTTTCCGATCCCCTGAACCATCACCCGTTCAGCGGCCACGCCTTTGGGATCGTAGAGCATCACCGTCTCGTCTTTTTTCCCATTGAATTCCGGCAGCTTCATGGCGCGCCGGATCAGCGCGACGACGGTGCGGTGGGTGTGGATCTCCCGGTCCTCGCAGACAGGGATCGTCAACAGTTCGACAGCGTCTTTCTTCAGATCAGGGGATATGAGACTTAGCAACTGTGGAGGTTCCTTTCTCTTCAAGGGGCTTCGCAGGTCAGGACCGCAGGGTGGCGGTCATGCGCAGAGGGTTGTCCAGAAGGGCCAGAGCCGAAGGGATCGAGGTGCAGACGATGTCCGCCGACAAAAGGGTCTCCACGGCGGCGCCTTCCTCCAGGATGACGGCAATGCCCAGGCCCGATTCCTTGAGCATCATCCGGTCATTGCGGCCGTTGCCGATGGCGACGACGGATTCGGCGCCGAGGGATCGGATGAAGTCCAGCTTCCCGGCGTCCTGGCTCTCCCTTCCCAGCACGGTCAGCTCGCAGGGAACCCCCGCCAGCTGGGCCGCCGCCTTTCCGAAGGTGTCGGCGGTCACCACCCGGATCTCAAGTTTGTCTTCCAACCGCGTCAGACCTTCCAGGACGCCCGGCAGCAGCTCGCCGTCCACTGCCAGGGTGCCGTTGTAGTCCATCACCAGGTGTTCCAGCCGCAGGGTCCGGTATCCGGGAATCACGACTTCAATCATTGGCGGGACCTCCTTGTCTTTGCCATGTTTACTGAATTAAACGGGCCAGAATCAGGCCGTAAAACCCGGACTTTCCTTCGCCCGCGTAAAACCACCCCATGTGGTTGCGGCAGCGGGAACAGAGGGAAAACCGCCAGCTGTAACCGGAAAACCAGGTGAATTCCGAGGTGGACGCGCCCCGGTTGGCGCAACCGTCGGCGGCCGAAAAGCAGCCGATCTCGAAGACGATGCCCGCAGGATTCGCAAAGCTGTGGCGATGGTTGCCGTCGATGGAGATGATATGATCCGTGGTCGTGATCAGGCGCCGGCAGGCTCTGCACCGGAGTTTTTTCTCCTCTTCAGGATCATCCGCTTCTTCGACGGTCGTCTCCAGTTCTGCTTTCAGCCGGGTGATCCGGTCTTCGTCGACGTTTTTGGCCTCAAGCATGTCCGCCGACCACCATGGCCTCGCCGATGGTCTCCGCCGCACTCTCGTCGTAGAGAAGGGAAACCAGCTTCAGAGCGAATTCAATGGCGGTCCCCGGCCCCCGGCTGGTCGCCGTCCGACCGTCCACCACCACCCGGTCCAACAAGGCCCGGGTGTCGTCCAGCCTGTCGATAAAGCCGGGATGGGCCGTGGCCCCGAGGCCCTCCAGCAGTCCGTGGTGGGCAAGCACCACCGCCGGCGCCGCGCAGATGGCGCCCAGCCAGCGCCCGCTTTCCTTCTGTTGTTTGAGCATCCGGGCCAGGGGCGCTGAATCCCGCAGGTGTTCGGCGCCGGGCATGCCGCCCGGCAACGCGATCAGGTCGTAGCCCTCGGCTTCGCAGTCGGCAATGGGCTTGTCGGCAACGATTTTCACGCCCCGTGAGGCGGTCACCGTCAGGTCCGGCATCACCGAAGCCACGGTCACGTCGGCGCCGGCCCGGCGCAGCACGTCGATGATGCAGACCGCTTCGATCTCCTCTGAACCGTCGGCAATGGGAACGAGAACGCTTCTGGACATGGAACCTCCTTTCCGATCAGCAACAAGATCATCCTTTTAAGCATACGGTCCGGGACGCATTTTGGCAAGGGATTGTTCCTTCTCATTCCGACCGCCCCAGCGCCTGTCGCAGCGCTTTCCGGAGATCGGTTTTCTGGTAGGGCTTGTACAGAAACACAGGGGCCAGGCCGGCAGGGTCTTTCGCCATCGCCGCGGCTTCATCGTAGCCGCTGGCGAGGATCGCCGGCAGATCCGGCCGCATGGCCCGCAATGCGCGCAGCGTTTCCCAACCGTCCATGCCCGGCATGGTCAGGTCGGAGATGACGCAGCGGATCCGGTCCCGATGTTCCGAAAATCCCGCCACCGCTTCGCCCCCGTTTCGGGCCGTCAGAACGGAAAAGCCCATCCGCTCGAGCATGGCTTCCGTGACATTGCGCACCGATTCCTGGTCGTCCACCAGCAGTACCGTTCCGCCGCTTTGGAATGCCGGACCGGAGGCCGGTCCATCCTCCGGTTCCGGTGAAACGTCCGCCGCGCATATCGGCAGGAGCACCTTGAACGCGCTCCCGCTCCCCGAACGGCTCTCCACGGCCACGGCCCCGCCATGGCCGGTCACCGTTCCCAGCGCCACGGCCAGCCCCAGACCCCGGCCGGCGAATTTGGTGGTGAAATACGGATCGAAAAGCTGGTCGACGGCCGCCTCATCCATGCCGCTTCCGGTATCCGCCACCGTCAGACAGGCCAGCCGGGGGGCCGGCGGTTGCCAGTCCACCGGGAAGACCCGGGCCTTTTCCATTCCGGCCGATTCGATCGCAGCCACCCGGATGCAGATCTCGCCCGGCCCCTCCCCGATGGCCTCTGCGGCGTTTTCGATCAGATGGGTCAGCACCTGCCCCAACTGGGCCGCATCCCCCCGGATCAGGGGCCCTGTTGCGGGCATCTCGGTTTTTAACCGGATGTTTTCCGGCAGAGAGGGTTCCGCCAGGGGGAGGACCTCCCGGCACAGTTTCGCCAGGTCCCGGAGTTCCTTCTTCCCCGCGATTTGCCCCCGGCAGGCGAGCATGAGCCGGCTGACCTCCACGGCCCGGTCGGCGGCGGCCATGGCGCTGTCCAGCCGTTTTCGGAGCGGTTTCCCCTTGGGCAGATCCTCCAGGGCCAGTTCGATGTTGCCCATGATCGCCGCGAGCTGGTTGTTGAAGTGGTGGGCGATGGCGCCGGCCATTCGGGCCAGACTTTCCGCCTTCCGGGTCTGGTGGAGCCGGCGCTCCAGGGCCAGCCGATTCGCTTCGGCCTGTTTCCGTTGGGAGATGTCCGTGAAGATGGCGACAAGCCGCCCCGGCAAGGGACAATAGGCCGTGATGGAGAGGTGTTTGCCCAGCTCGGAACAATATCGCTCCAGATGAAGCGGGCCGTCGGAGACAGCCGCCTGCACGCAGCGGTCGACCCAGTCCGTCGCCAGATCCGGCAGCACGTCCCGACCGGTCCGGCCCACCACGGTCTCCGACGACAATCCGGTAATGGCTTCGAAGGCCGGATTGACCTCCAGAATCCGGTAATCCCGAACCCCGCCCTTGTCATCCCAGAGGATCTCGCTCAGGGCCAGGCCGGAGTCCATGGAAGTGAACAACAGGCGGTATTTTGCTTCGTTTTCCCGAAGTTCCCGGGTTCTTTGTTCCAGGAGGTCTTCAACCCGGAGCAGGGCCCGTTCCCGCCGCACCCGCGCGCAGACGTCGATGAGGTATTCCGGGTCGAAAGATTTTCGCAGAAAAGCGGCGGCGCCCTTTTTCATCCAGTCAAGGGCCAGCTGGGGATGGGGGTCGCTGGTGATCATGATGCAGGCGCATTCGGGCCGCTGCCTTCGGAAATCCGCCAGGAGTCCGTCGCCTTTGTCATCCGGCAGATGGTAGTCGATGATGGCCACGTCATAGGCAGTCGAAGAGAAGGCCCTTCTGGCGGCTTCGGCCGTTGAAACCGCCTCCGGGCTGTAGCCGTGACCGGCAAATGCGTTTTTCAGCAACGCCGAAAGCACCTCGTCGTCTTCAATGATCAGGCAGCGGAGAAAATCGGCGGCTTTTTCGCCTTCGAGAAGGGACTGGACCTGCACGATGAACTTCCGGCCGTCGATGGGCGCGGGGATAAAGGCGTCGGCCCCCAGATCGGCGGTGATCCGGGCGGCGTCGTCTCCGGAAAAGGTGGCCGACGCCACCAGGATGGGAACTTGGTTCAGGCGCGCATGGGTCGGCGACCGGAGCAGCCGGCAGAACCGCCAGCCGTCCAGATTGGGCATATAGAGGTCGGTGACGATAAGGTCGGGCGGGCCCTCCCGGTCCATGGCGGAAAGCGCCGCCTCGGCATCGGTGAAAGCGGCGACCCGAAGCCCTTCTTTTTTCAGCAATCCGGCCATCACGTTGAGCTGGGTCGGATCGTCGTTGACCACCACCGCCCGGGGCGGGCCGCCGGATCGTCTTGTTTCGGTCATGGGACTATGCCTCCTCGTCCATCAGGGTCTCCATTGCCTCCTTCAGCCGGGCAAAGGCGGCTTCCAGTGAACCCATGCCATCCGACAGCGCCGTCAGATCACCCGCCTTGCCGGCCTGTTCCATCCGGTCGCAGAGAACGCGCATGGCCTCGCCCCCTGCGCTGGCCGACGCGCCCCTGAGGGTATGGAGATGGCCAGCGGCCCCGGCGGCGTCCCCTTTTTCGATACATGACCGCAGGGCATTGATGCGGCGGGGAATGTCGTCCAGAAACCCGGCGATCACCGTCCTTGCCAGATCCACATCATCCATCAATCGATTTAAGAGGGCCGCCCGGTCGAACACCGCGGGGCGTTCTGCCGCCTCAACCGCCGGGCCGGCGACCGTCGATTCGCCGTCGGCATCGCCGGGAGGGGGCGCCTCCAGCGTTTTTGCCAGCCATGTTGCCACCATTTCGCCCAGATCCGGGGCCGCGACCGGCTTGGCGATGTAATCGTCCATGCCGGCGTCGATGCATTTCTCCCGGTCTCCTTGCATGGCATGGGCGGTCATGGCGATGATGGGGACGGTTTTGGCCCGTTCTCCGGCGCGTCCGGCCCGGATGGCCCGGGCGGTGGCCAGGCCGTCCATTTCCGGCATCTGGACATCCATGATCACCAGGTGGTATTCCTTGGACGCCAGCCGATCCAGGGCTTCGAGGCCGTTGATCGCCGCATCCGACCGGTACCCCAGTTTCGCAAGGATGCCCTCGGCCACCTGGCGGTTGGTGGGGTTGTCTTCCACCAGCAGAATCCGAACTCCGCGTCGGCGCATCTCCCGAACCGAGTGCCGGGTGACCAGAACGGCCGGCCGGGGAGAAACCGTTCCGCCGGCCAGCACGACGGCCAGGCTGTCGAAGAGGTCCGACTGGCGCACCGGTTTGGTCAGGTAGGCGGCGAACCCGATCGCCGCCATCCGCTTCGCATCGCCCCGCCGCCCCACGGAGGTCATCATCACCAGGCGGATCTCCTCGAGGCGGTCGTCGGCCTTGATGGCCCGCCCGAGAGCGGCGCCGTCCATTCCGGGCATCTGCATGTCGAGAATCGCCGCCCGGAAAGGGTCGCCTTCCGCCTGAGCCCGATGCAGAGCCCGGAGCGCGGTCGGGCCGTCCGGCGCCGCGTCCGCCCGTGCCTCCCAGGCCGCCAGTCGTCCGGACAACACTTCGCGATTGGTGGCGTTGTCATCCACCACCAGAATCCGGGACCCGCGTATCCGGGCCGGCGGCAGCGCTTCGCGCCGCCTGTCGGGCTGTTTTTCCAGTCGCGCCGTGAACCAGAACTCCGATCCTTTCCCCTCCTCGCTGTGGACGCCGATCTCCCCGCCCATCGTCTCCGCCAGTTTCCGGGAAATGGCCAGCCCCAGCCCGGTTCCCCCGTGCTCCCGGGTGGCCGATGCGTCGATCTGGGTGAAGCTGGAAAAGAGCATCCCCTGTTTGTCCCGGGGGATGCCGATGCCGGTGTCCCGAACGGAAAATCGCAGGACGGCGGCTTCGTCGCTTTCGGAGACCAGGCCGGCCGTCACGGCGACCTCCCCCTCCTTCGTGAACTTGACGGCGTTGCCGGTCAGGTTGACGAGGATCTGGCGAAGCCGGCCCGGATCTCCCCGGAGAAAAGCGGGCGCTTCGGGCGCCGCGGCGCAGACGAACTCCAGGCTTTTGTTGTGGGCGCAGGGGGCCGCCATCACGGCGAAATCGTCCAGCATGGCGCGGAGGTCGAAGTCGATGATCTCCAGGTCCAGCTTCCCTGCTTCGATCTTGGAAAAATCGAGGATGTCGTTGATGAGGTGGAGCAGGGATTCCGCGTTGAGCCGCACCGTTTCGGCATAGCGCCGCTGGTCCGGGTCCAGGTCGGTGTCCAGCAGCAGGTCCGTCATGCCGATGACCCCGTTCATGGGGGTCCGGATCTCGTGGCTCATGTTGGCCAGGAATTGGCTTTTGGCCTGGTTGGCCCGGTCGGCGGTTTCCGCCATCTCGTTGGCCCGGCGGATGGCCGAGCCCAGTTTCCGGTTGGTCTCCTCCAGGGCCTGGGCCGTTTCCTTGATATTGGTGATGTCCGTGAAGCATTCCAGCAGCCGCTCGGCGCCTTCGAAGGAGACCCGTTTGACGGTCTTGAGGACCACGCATTCCCTTCCGTCGGCGCACAGGGCGATCCGTTCCGAATGGTTGACCTCCTGATCCAGATCGGTGATAGGACAGCGCCCCCTTTCGGTGGGACAGATGAAATCATGACATTCTTTTCCAATCAGGCTTTTCCCGGAACGACCCAGAATCTCTCCGGCCGCCGGATTTGCGCTCATGATCCGATGGGCGCCGGGATCGATGGTCAACACGCCAACGGAGATATTTTCCAGCAGGGTCCGCAGAAAGGCTTCCCGCTCTTCCAGCGTACGCCGCACCCGGCGCCCCTCCCGTGCATCCCGCATCAGCAACATGCCGCCGCCGGCAGCCAGGATCGACAGCAAGAAGATGAGCCCGAAATAGAGGCGGATACGGCCGAAAACCGACGCCGCGGCCCCCATTGCAGCGGGCTCGGACGCGGTGATCGTTTCGTGAGGGAGATGATCCATGAGCCGGTCCGAGTGGAAAAAGCAAAACCCGGCCACGAAAACGAGCAGCAGGCAAAGCGCAAAAGACAAGCGGCGCCGCCGGGGGACGGACGCCTGTGACGAGGTGTTCATCTGTAGGCAATTTCCATGAGGGTTCAGGGAAAAGGAATATCCCTCTTCTTTCGGTGATGTATCTCAAAAGCCTCAAGGGATGTCAAGTCGGACGATTCGAGGGAAGGGGAAACCGGGTGAAATCGATTGTCCCTTGCCGGCGCCCTCGGCGCCGGTGAACGGGCAGGGCAGGGCATTTCGTCAACATGGACGAAACCGGCCTGCAAATCGCACATGAAGAAACATCCTCCACTGTGATCGAATTGCTTAAACAAGGCAGGCGGATTCCGGAAGAAGTGCTGGGAACCCGAGAAATGCGGGAAGGCATGAGAGCGGCAAAAAAGTCGCCTTGACTTTTTTGCCGGAAATATATACCAGGCGATATATTTCAACAGGCAGGAGATGCAATGGAAACCGCTAAATTATTCACTAATACCCGGAGTCAGGCCGTCCGATTGCCAAAACCGTATCGTTTCGAGGGAAACGAAGTCTATATCAAAAAAATTCGGGGCGGCGTGTTGTTGATGCCTAAAGATCAGTCCATTTGGGACGTCTGGGAAACAAATCTCATGAAATACGATACGCTTTTCATGACCGATCGGAATCAACCGGAAGCTCAGCAGGAACGCGAAGGACTGGACGATCTATTTGGTGAAAATGGACTATCTGATTGACACCAATATCTGCATCTACATCATGAATCGTCGGCCGCCGGCGGTCATCCGGAAGTTCAAGGAATTTGAGCCCGGTCGCATCGGCGTCTCGTCGATCACCATTTCCCTGACGTGCAGGCTATGGTCGCCCATGATCTATTTCTTTTCGAGGAGCCATGCCCAAAGCGGCGCCATTTCGACGTTCCCCTCAGCGCCCTCAGCATGTTTCGTGATCAACAACCTCCGATCCGGCTTGATGTTCGAGGCCATCAAATCCTGGAACCCGGTGAATTCGCGGTCCGGGATATCGTCTCCATAAGAGACGTTGACGGCCCAGACCTCATTGCCTCTGCGGGCAATGAAATCCACTTCCTGTTTGCCCTTCCAGTAATAGATTTCAAAGCCTGCGCGGGACAACTCCTGAAACACCAGGTTTTCGGCCAGCCGCCCCACATCTTGAGAAAAGACAAAGGCCGTGGCCTTTCGAAGGCCGTTGTCGATGGCGTACACCTTTTTGGGGTTTTTTTCCTGGACTTTCAAAGAAAAGGCAAATCGGGGCACAAGGGCGATGATGTCGGTTTCGAGAATGCAGGACAGGTATTCCTGGATGGTCTCCCGCGCGGCGCCCATGCCGGGCACCAGCGATCCCTGATAGCGATTGACGGAAAACAGGTTGGAGACATTGGTGAGCAGATATTTCAAGAGATTTTTGAGCGTCGCCGAGTTGCGCAGGGAAAACCGGTCCGCGATATCCCGATAAACGATCATCTCGAAATAATTCTGGAGGATGTCCAGGGCGATTTCATCATCCGCCGTGACGACTTCCGGGTATCCCCCCCACTCCAGATAATCTTCCAGGGCGCGGATGACGGAAAAGCGGTTTTCAGAATAGCGGACGGTCTTTGGATCGAAGGGGATCTCCCTGAAGCGCAAATATTCACTGAATGAGAGGGGCGTGAGCCGGTACGCCAGGGTCCGGCCGCGCAAAGAAGTGGCGATTTCCCGGGAAAGCGGATTCGCGGATGATCCCGTCAGAAATATCCGGAACCGGCGACTTTCGTGAAGCCGCCGGATAAACACCTCCCAGCCGGATACCACCTGGATTTCGTCGAGAAACAGGTAGACCGGCCCTTCCCGATGTTCCGGAAAGAGTTCATAATACGCATCGATGAGCAGATGCATTTCCTTGACATCCAACGGCAGTAGCCGCTCGTCCTCCAGGTTGAAATAAATGATCCGGGATTTTTCCACCCTTTGGGTCAATCGATCGATGAGGCCATACATGAAAAAGGTCTTCCCGGCCCGGCGAGGGCCATGGACGGTAACGACTTTTTGCGAGTCTTGGGGAACCGCCAGATCTCGGGGGACCATCTCCGGAAGGGGCGTCTCCTGGAATTCCAGAATCACCCGTTTGAACAGCGCCTTTTTGTCCATGGGTGAACCTGTAACATTGTAGATCATATCCGTCAACTATTTTCCTAAAGTTGCAAGATATACCCGACAACATTTCGATGGTCTCACCGCAACATGCGCTGCGCCAAAACCGTTTGGACATCCCTCCGGCCGTCTAAAATGCAATGGATGGTAACCCGGTGCGAGGGCTCAATCTCGTAAATGATGCGGTAGACTTTGAAGATGATTTCCCTGTAATCGGAGATCCCGATCCGGTTCAGCTCCGGAACGGTTCGGCCCCGTTGCGGCGTTTCCGAGAGGCGGTCGCAGGCCTGCCGGATCTGCTTTAGGAGAGATCTTGCTGTCATCGGGCATCCCGAATCCCTGATGTCTCCATAGATTTCCATCAGGTCTTTTTCCGCCTCTCCTGTAAAGTAGACCGGGTGCGTCATTGCGGGAAATCTTCATCGATCTTTTTCTCCAAATCCGCCAGCACTTCCGTGGCCGGTTTCAGCTCGCCCCTTTCCATGCTCCGGCGGCTCTGGGCGATCAACTTCAACATTGCAAGGCTTTCCTGGGTTTCCTCATACGTTCGGATATCCTGCACCACCGCCCTGGCCTCACCGTTTTGCGTGATGACCATGGATTCTCCGTTTTCGGCCAACTCCCGGATGATCTCGGCAGCGTGGGCCTTAAAAAAACTGATGGGTTTCACCGCGCGACTCAATTTCATAAGCGTTTCCTCCACTAAGGATAAGACTGTAATCGGTCTTAATTTAGTCCGATTCGGTCGGAAAATCAACACAGAATCTTATTGAGATTCCCGCCATGCCGGTGTAACCATAAACGCTGACACATTTCTTTCACCCGACTCACCCCGGAGGCATCATGCGCGTCAACGGCTTCGTTTTCTGGATGATGATAGGGGCGGCGACCGCCGCCGCACAGGGAACCGATATCCCCGACCCGGCCGCGCCGGCGTCGGCGACCCTGCCGTGGGAGCAGTTCATGGACCTGCGCGAGCGGGCCCGTCCGCCGGAGCGGGAGCGGCGGGACGCCGTCGCCTACGGGGGCGCGTCCTATGCCGGGTATGCGTCGGTGGAGAAAAACGACTACCGCGTCCGGTTCGAGGCCGACATCCGGCTGACGGCGTTCCATGACCGGAAACTCCTTGTGCCGGCGCTGTCGGCGGAGCTGAACCCGGAGGTCATGACGGTGAACGGCGAGCCGGCGGGGTGGATCGAAAAGGACGGCTATTTCCAGGTGATGCTTCCGGGGGCGGGCGAGCACGAAATCCGGGCCGAGTTCACCCTCACCCTCGATGCGCGGCGTTGGCCCCGGAATCTCCGGCTGCCGCTCGTGCCGATCCCGAAAAGCGAGATTCACCTCTCGACGGCCGACGCCGGCATCGAGGCCCGGTTCGAGCCGGGCGTGGTGATGAAGACCGACCGGGGGGCGGCCGACGGCGGCGACCGGATTCGGGGGATCGCGCCGGCGGCGTCGGCGGTGGAGATCCGCTGGCTGAAAAGGGGCGAAAAGCGGGAACGGATTCCCCTGAAGATGGGGGCCGTCGTCCACACCTACGCCTCCCTGGGGGAAAACGGCGCCGATTTGACAAGCGAGATCACCTTCCGGATTCTCCAGGGCGAGACCCATTATTTCCGCATCCGGGTTCCGGACGGCATCGATATCCTGGATGTGGCCGCCGTGGAGCGCGGCGGGGAGGGCGCCGACCCCATCTCTCAATGGTACACGGAAGATCTGCCGGAGGGCCGGATGGTCCACATCTACGCCGCCTACCGCCACAAGGACGCCTTCGTCGTCCGGTTAGAGGGCGAGCGGACCGAAACCCGGTCCGACTACGCATTTTCCGTCCCGGCCATCGTCCCCCAGGGCGTGGAGCGGTACGAGAACCTGGCGGCGGTGGGGTCCCAGGCCAACGTGGAGATCGCGGAAACGGCGGCGGAAGGCGCCGAGGCCCGGGACGTCCGGTTCCTGCCGGAGACGCTCCGGGCCTTTGCCGGGGGCCGGGCGTTGTTTCATTACAAAATCCTGGGGGACGACTTCCGGCTCCGGTTTGGGGTGACCAGCCACGACAAGGCCGCCGTGGTGGAGACCCGCATCGAGCGGATGGACGCCGACAGCGTGGTCACCGAGGCCGGCACGGTCATGACCAAGGCCGCCCTCCGGGTGAAAAACAGCCAGGCCCAGTTCCTGCGGCTCCGGCTGCCCAAAGGCGCCAAGCTGCTGAGCGCGTTTACCAGCGGCCGGGAGATCCGGCCGGCCCTGGACGGCGACGCCTTGCTGCTGCCCATCGACAAATCCGCCGCCGAACCGTTTCCGGTGGAAATCGCCTGGCTGTCGGAGACCGGGCGGTTCGGCGCGGCGGGGAAAAATACGGTCTCCCTGCCCCAAAGCGATCTGTCCATCGACGAACTGGTCTGGCGGGTCTACGCGCCGGAGGGGTTCCAGGTGGTCCACCTGGGGGGCAACATCGATTTTGTCTCCCCCGGATGGCTCGGCGACCTGAGCGCGGTCATCGGGGCGGCGGCTTCCGAACAGGGCCGGGCCGCCCACGCGGGCATGGAGAATTATAAGCAGTACGACTACAACGCGACGGGCCTGAAAAAGCGGTTCAAAAGCGGACGCGCCATCGAGTCGGACGCGGCCGACAAATGGGGCCGGTCGGGTCAGGTTCAGGTCCAGATCCCCGTGACCGGCCGTCCGTACCGGTTCGCCGCCTACCTGGTCAAAGGGTTCACGCCCGCCGTGGATCTCTACTACATCAACGGCCCCCTCCACCGGGTCATCGTCGCCATTTACGGTCTCGCGGGATTCGCGGTCCTGTTCTGGGGTCTGGGGTTCGTTTTCACCAACGACGGGATGCCCGGACGCCTGAAATCCCCGGCCGGCGGCCTTGCCGTCATTATCGTCGCCGCCGTTCTCGTCGGGCTGTCCCTGGTCTTCAAACTCGGCGTCTTCGCCGGGGTCCTGGAGGGGATCGCGGCGGCCGTGATCGCCTTCGCCTTCTGGCAGAACCGGCGGGAAGCGGCGCGGTTCCACGTCCGGGTGTCGGGATGGCCGGCGTGGCTGCCGGAGGTCGTTTTCGCCGGGCTGCTGTTTCTCGTCGCCGGGGCCCTGATCAACGAGATCCCGGCCGCCGCCGTCTTTTTCTGCGCGGTCTCCATCCTCTTCCACCCGATTGCCTTCCGGGGAACGGCGCGTCTGAAGAAGATCCGGAAAAACCGGGCCGCCGAAACCGCCGCGGTCGTTGTCCTGATGTTTTCCACGATCCTGGCGCCGCCCGACCTTCAGGCCGGGTCCCCGCCGGCGTCGGTCTCCCGTCCATCGCCGGTCCTGTCGGCACCTTCGGAGGCCGGCGTCCATCTCCCCTGGAGCGCCGTCGAAATCCTCCTGGACGCCATCGAGGCGCGGGAAAAGCGCGAACGGGAAGCGGTGGACGCCGACTACCTCTTCGGCGCGGCGAAGATCGACGGCGACATCTCCGAGCGGTACGCCGCCCTTCGCATCGACGTTCCCCTGACGCTGGCGTCCGACGGGCCGGTCAAAATTCCGCTGGTGTCCGCCGACACGCCGGTGGTTCAGGCCCTCTACAACGACGCCCCCATCGCCCTGGGGCGGGACGACGAAACCGTCTATTTCGAAACCGGCCCGGAAACGGCCCGGAAGGGGAATTTACGGCTTCGCGTGACGGCGCCGGTGCGGGAGAAAGGGGGCGTGAAGACGTTCTCGGTGGCTTCGCCCCTGTTGCAGGGCGGGAGCGTGATCCTCCGGTTCGGGACGGATGTGAAATCGGTGCGCCTCTACGACGCGGCCTGGGAAAAGCGGGACGGCCGGGTCGTGCAGGCGGCCCTGGGCGCGTCCCGGGAACTGCGGGGCGAGCTGGCCACCTTCATCCGGAAACAGGAGATGGCGGACGAAAGTGAAAAGCGGGCCAAAAAGATCTATGCATCGACCTACACCCTCATCTCCCTGGAAGACGACATCGCCACCGGGTATTCGTCCATCCGGTACCGGATCCTGAACGAAAACGTCCGGGAATTCCGGATCAGGCTGCCGGAAGGGGTCGTGGTTCATGAAATCGTGGGGGAGGACCTGGAGCGGTGGCGGCCCGAATCCACGGAAAACGGCTGGACGGTCTACCGGGTGGACGTCATGTACCCGGTGGCGGAGCGCTACGACCTGTCGGTGCGATACGAGGCGGACATTCCCGGCGACGCGCCCTTCGACCTGCCCGGCCTCATCGTCGATGGGGTGGCCCGGGACACCGGCCACATCGGCGTGGAGATGCGGGGGCGGGGGGAGATCTCCATCGCCAAACTCGAAAAAGCCCGCCGGACGGACATCCGGGAACTGCCGGAGATCATCCGGGCCGACGCCGACGCGCCCTTTGTCTATGCGTTCCGGTACGTCGAACAGCCCTACGACATCGCGTTCCGGATCGAAACCCACGCGGGATACCGGATGGACCCGGCCATCGCCGACCGGATCCAGTACACCCGCGTCGTGTCGCCCCAGGGGAACGTGATGTCCCAGGCCCGGATGTGGATCCGCAACAGCCGCAAGCAGTACGCCGCCTTCACCCTGCCCGAGGGCGGACGCATCCTGAGCGTATTCCTGGACGACGAGAGCGTGAAGCCCTCGGTCGACGAAAAGGGCGGCCTCCTGCTGCCCCTGAAACGGCGCTCGGCCGAACCCTTTGTGCTGGACGTCGTTTTCGAGGATGCGGGGGTGGAGGTCGGGTCGTGGGGCGGGACGGTTCGGCTGCCCTATCCGCGGCTGGACATCCCGGCGTCCATCATCTCCTCGAACGTCTATGTGCCAAGCCGGATGGAACCCTTCGAACCCCGGGGGGATTTCCAGGCCGTCCAGTCCGTGGACTACGTGCCGTGGACGTCGGCGGGGACGTTGGGCGTGTCCGGCGGATTCGCCGAACCCGGCGCGCCCATGGCGGAACGGAAAATGGTTCAGCAACAGGCCCAGGTTCAAGTCCAGGACATGGCCAACATCGCGGCCCCCGCCGGCACGCTGTCGCTCAAGATCGACATCCCCAAACACGGCCGCCGCGTGGAGATGAACGCCTTTTACGTTCCCGCCGGCGAATC
>JAABTD010000074.1 GCA_011390065.1 Desulfobacteraceae bacterium | reverse complement strand
CCCTACGAGTCCCTCAATCCCCGGTTCACCGTCTTCGACCTGGTGGCCGAACCCCTCCGGGCCCTGGACATGGGGGACCGGCACGAGATCCGCGAACGGGTGCTCCGCACCCTGGAGCTGGTGGGCCTCAAGCCCGACGAATACCTGGAGCGCTACCCCCACCAGATGAGCGGCGGCGAGCGCCAGCGGGTGGGCATCGCCCAGGCCATGGTGCTGGAGCCGGAACTGATCATCGCCGACGAGCCGTTGTCCATGCTCGACGTCTCCATCCGGGCCGGCATTTTGGATCTGATCCGGGACCTGTCCGAGCGGCTCCATTTTTCCTGCATCTACATCTCCCACGACCTGTCCATCCTGTCCAACATCTCGGACCGGCTGATGATCATGTACCTGGGCCGGATCATGGAACTGGGCAAGTCCCGGGACGTCATCAGCGACCCGCTCCACCCCTACGCCCGGGCCCTGATCTCTGCGGTGCCCATCCCCGACCCGGCCTACCGGCGGCCGGTTGCAGAACCGGTGCGTGGAGGTGATGGAGGTGTGCAAACAGGACGAGCCGGAGTTGAAGGAGATAAAGGACGGGCATTTTGGGGCGTGTCATTTGTATTAATTGTCTGAACCGGGATTTTCAGGATTAACGGATGACCAGGATTTTTCCATCCTGCCAATCCTTTAATCCCGGCCATCCCGGTTCAGACAGCTAAGATAAGGATTGTTCAAATGAATCCAAAAAACCTGAAATGGGCCGTCATCGGCGGCGGAAACGGGGGCCAGTCCATGGCGGGCCATCTGGCCATCATGGGGTTTCCGGTCCGCCTGTACGACATCGTGCCGGAGACCGTCGAGGCGATCCGGGCCCAGGGGGGCATCGAGGTGAACGGCGTGGTGACGGGGTTCGGCAAGCTGGACTTGGCGACGCTGGTGCTGGAAGAGGCGGTGGACAAGGCGGACATCATCGTTGTGGTGACGCCCGCTTTGGCCCACCGGGCCATCGCCGAATCCTGCGCCGACCATCTGACCGACGGCCAGATCGTGGTGCTCCACCCCGGCGCCACGGGCGGGGCCCTGGAATTCCGAAAAGTGCTGACGGACAAAGGCTGCGCGGCCGACGTGACCGTGGCCGAGACCAATTCCCTGATCTACGCCTGCCGGACATCGAAGCCGGGGCGCGCATCCATTTTCGGGGTCAAGCAGCGGCTCATGGCCGCGGCCCTGCCGGCGGACCGGACCGATACGGTGCTGGAATGTCTCCAGGCGGCGTTTCCCCAGATCTACGGCGGCAAGAACGTGCTGGAGACGAGCCTGTCCAACCCCAACGCCATGATGCACCCGGCCCCGACCCTGCTCAACACCTCCATGATCGAATCGGGGCGGGACTGGCTCTATTACTGGGACGGCATCACCCCGTCCGTGGGGGCCTTCGTGGAGGCCCTGGACGCCGACCGTCTGGCCATCGGCCGGGCCCTGGGCATCGACCTCACGCCCATCGTGGCCTGGTACGCCGAAGCTTATGGCGCGGAAGGCGGCACCTTGAGCGAGGCGGTGAAAAGGAATCCGGCCTACGAGGGCATCAAAGGCCAGACGAGCCTGGAAACCCGCTATCTGCTGGAGGACGTGCCCATGGGGCTGGTCCCCCTGGCGGCCCTGGGCGATCTGGTCCAGGCCGACACCCGCCGCATCCACATCGTGATCCGCATGATCGAATACCTGCTGGGCCGGGACCTGACATCCAACGGAAGAACCCTTGACAATCTGGGCCTTGGTGGTATGACGGTGTCGCAGTTGCAACACTATCTTGAAACCGGCGAAACGGACGGCTAACGAGAGGAGATTTTATGAAGATAATGGTCTGTTACGACGACGCCAACGTCACCAGAGCGGCCCTGGATCTGGCCAAACAGCAGGCGAAAGCCTTTGACGACAGCAGCATCCACCTGGTGGAAGTGCTGGAGCAGAGCCCGGAGCTGACGCTGGAAACCATTCAGAAAGTGGAAAAAAAACTGGAGGAACTGGCATACGATTTCAATAAGAAACACGACATCCCCTGCGATCCCCACGCCCTCGTCACCCAGATGTCGACGGGAGAGGCCCTGGTTCATTATGCAGGGGACAAAGGCATCGATATGGCGGTGATGGGGGTCCGGAGGCGGTCCAAGGTGGGGAAACTGTTGTTTGGTTCGACGGCCCAGTATGTGATTTTAAACGCGCCGTGTCCGGTGTTGACGGTGAAATGAAGCCTGGGGTTGAATTTCGGAAGTCGTGATCCTGACGGGTTGCGCTTTTTTTACATGGCAGGTGCGCCGTTATTGCCTTCGGAAGCGATCCGATCGGGCCAGGGCGCCGATGATGTTGAAAAGGATGCGGACGGCGGTCAGAGCAGAGAGGCCGCCGATGTCTTTTTCAGGCGCCAGTTCCACCAGATCGACGCCGATGAGGGTCGCTTTGCGGGCGATGCCGTGGATAACGTCCACGATCTGCCAGTAACCGATGCCGCCGGGCGCCGGCGCGTTGACCCCGGGCATAATGGCAGGGTCGAGTCCGTCGCAGTCGAGGGTCAGCAAACATTGCGCTTCAGCGGGTATCCGATCCAGCACCTGGTCGATGCCGCCGGCATGAAGATCTCTGGCGGTGATGATCTGGGCTCCCGCCGCTTTTGCGTCCTTTAATTCCGACTCGCCGGCACTGCCCACGCCGCGCATCCCTACCTGGATAAGCGTGTCGATCCAACCCATTTCCGAAGCCCGGCGCATTGTGCTGCTGTAGCCCTCTTTGACGCCGTGGACCGCGTCCCGCCAATCGATATGGGCATCCACCTGGATGAGGGTGATCGGTCCTCGATCATGAAAGGCGCGGAAAAAGGGAATGGCGATGGAGTCGTCTCCGCCGAGAGCGATGGGAACCGCTCCCCCGTTTAAAATGACCTGAACGGCCTCCGTGGCGCGACGGCGATTGCCCTCAGAATCGCCCGGGTTCCCTGGAACGTCGCCGCAGTCCACAACCCGGATAGACCGACCTGCGAGCAAGGGGCCATTGAGATCGAAATCCCAGTTGTCCAGCATGGATGCGTAGCGGTGGGACGCCGCCCGGATGGCTGCGGGGGATTGGGCTGAAGGGCTTGCTTTGCCGGGTTCATAGAGGGTGCCGTGGGGAATGCCGATGAGGGCGATATCGGCTGAGAGCGATGTCACATCGCAGGGAGGGAATCCGGCAAAGGTCAGCCGATGCGACCTGGCATATTCCTGTTTCACCGGTCGTCGCCTCCCTCTGTTCCAGTCCTTCTTTCAAGGCGGGTGATCGCCATCTGGCACTCCTCGTTCCCACGTTTTGGTCATGAGCGCTTTCTTTCGAGTATAACGGAGGGACGCGATTTTTGCAACAATCCGACCTTAAAAATGCTTTGACGTCCCGTTGACCGATGCTCTATGCTGCAACAGCAGGTTCCGGGATGCAACAGCAGGTTCTGGTTCAACGCGCAGAGCATCCTATTTCAGTAAAAACAAGCGGAGAAACCAATGACTGAAGAAAAAAGCCGGCATATGACTCCGGACGAATTTCGAAAATATGGACGGGCTGTTGTGGATTGGATCGCTGATTACCAGGAGCGGGTCGAATCATTCCCTGTCATGGCCCGGACGGCCCCGGGCGACATCCGGGCTTCCCTGCCGGCCCTGCCTCCGGAAACGGGCGAGACGTTCGACGTAATGTTGAAGGATGTGGAGGAGAAGATATTGCCGGGGGTGACGCACTGGCAGTCGCCTGATTTTTTTGCCTTTTTCCCCTCCAATACCTCGGGACCGAGCATCCTGGGAGAGCTGTTGTCCGCCGGACTCGGCATCCAGGGGATGCTCTGGGCCACCAGCCCGGCGTGTACAGAGCTGGAGACCCATGTCATGGACTGGATCGTCTCCATGCTGGATCTTCCGGAAACCTTTCGTTCCTCCGGGGCCGGCGGCGGGGTGATCCAGGACTCCGCTTCCGGCGCCACCCTGTGCGCCCTGCTGGCGGCCCGGGAACGGGCAACCGATTTTGCAAGCAACGCTGAAGGATGCGACGGGCGATTGGTGGTCTATGCGTCCTCCCAGACCCATTCGTCTCTGGAAAAAGCGGTGAAAATCGCGGGGCTGGGCAAGAACGCCCTTCGGATCATTCCCGTGGATCATCGGTATGCGCTCCGGGCGGACGCCCTTTCAGAACAGATTCAGCAGGATCGGGCGGATGGCCTGATCCCCTGCATGGTATGCGCTACGGTGGGCACGACCTCTTCAAACGCCATCGATCCGCTGCCGCGGATCGGCCGCATCTGCCGGACCGAGGGCATATGGCTCCATGTGGACGGGGCCATGGCCGGAACGGCGGCTGTCTGTCCGGAGTTTCGTCACATCCACAATGGATTGGCGGCAGCCGATTCGTACTGCTTCAACCCCCACAAATGGATGTTCACCAATTTCGACTGCGATTGTTTTTTCGTGGCCGATCGCGCCGCTCTCATCCAGACCCTGAGCATTTTGCCGGAATATCTGCGGAACCAGGCCACGGAATCCGGGGCGGTGATCGATTACCGGGACTGGCAGGTGCCCCTGGGACGGCGTTTCCGGGCCCTCAAGCTCTGGTTCGTGATCCGGCATTATGGCGTGGAAGGGTTGCGTCTCCATATCCGCCGGCATGTGGCCCTGGCCCAAACATTTGCGCAATGGGTCGATGACTCGGCCGATTTCGAACTGGCCGCCCCGGCGCCGCTGAACCTGGTCTGTTTCCGGCACAAGGGCGGCGACAAGGTCAACCAGGAATTAATGGATCGAATCAACAAGAGCGGCCGCCTCTACCTGACCCATACCCTGCTGGACGAGCAGTTCACCCTGCGGCTTTGCGTTGGTCAGACCCATACACAGGCCCGGCATGTCCGGCAGGCGTGGGAAACCATCAGCGAGACGGGCCGGGAGATCATGGGCGGGGGGGCGTGACAGGGGTCGCCCCTTCCGTTATTCCATCATCTCGGCTTGCCGTTCCCGATCGGAGGCCTCGGGGAAGGCCTGGAAAATGACAACGCTTTTGGCGTTTCTGATGACCGAAGAGATGTTGGCGACCACGGTATAGATGAGTTCCTTTTTGCCGTCGTTGTCGCCGTCGGCCAGGGCCAGGTCGCTGATATAGCCGCTGACTTCCCGAGTGGACCAGTTGCGGTATTTTCCGATCTTGTCGAAAGAAAGCGACGTCACCTGACCGTTCTTGAAAAGGCGCAGTTTGGTGAAGATCCGTTTGGACCGGTCTTCGTTTCGCACCACCACCAATTCGTTTCGGCCGTCGCCGGTGGTGTCGGCCACATAAATGCGCTGGGGCATGTAGTGGCGCTCAAGGTTGTACTCCGGGGCCCGGATGGGATCGACATCCAGATTTTCATCCAGATAGACCGTGCTGCCGCCGTAGGCCTCATCGCTGGTCCATTCGACGCCGGCGCCGTCGGCCTCCATAATGCGCAGCTTTTCCCGATCGGTGAACCCGATGAGCCGGGTCTGACCGTCGTTGAAGACATCCCCGTAAGTGAAGTTGAAGATATTGATCCATGCCGGAAGCTGCTTTTCCCCGGCCGGCCGGTATTCGCCGCCGGCCCAGGTCATCTCATGGACCCCGCCCACGAAGATGTTCCGCATCCCGCGCCGCTGACCCATCAACACCTTGCCCCGATCCGGCATATCGACCACGCGATAATACCACTGGGCGCTGTCCACGATCTTTTTAAAGCGCTTGCCGTCAAATTCCAGGACAAAGGATTTGAGTATCCCGCTGTCGTAGTTCAGAGCGGTGACAAAAATCTCTTCCTTGCCGTTGGCGTTGATATCGGCCACCTCCACGCTGATCAGATCGGTGGTGCGGTCGGTTTTCACTTCCTCCAGACGGACAATGCGGCCGTTGGCGTGACGGTAGATAAAGACTGTATCCTTGCCGATGAACACCGTTTCGTTCAGGTCGTCGCCGTCCACATCCCCCACTGCAACGCCGATGAGATGGGCGGAAAAATTGCGGCTTTTCCAAGCGCTTTCAGCGGCCATGGGACGATCTCCCATCCGGTAGCCGCTGCGATCACCGCCCTCGGATCCGCCGTCCTCGAACCCGAATCCCCGATCTTCACGCCAGATCGCTTCGGGATGCCGGCGGCTGTCGGCGACTTCCGGCGCCGCAGGCGCACTGGGCCCGGGATCGGGCTTCCGGCCGAACACCTGTTCGTTGATTTTCTTCGCGAATTGATCGACATGGGAAATCACCTCTCCCTGCTCAGCCCCGGTAGCGCTGAAGGCGACGGCTGTTTGGTCTTGCCTCAGATCGATCATCCGGGCATCGGTGCTGAGGCTGTCGCCGATCATGGTCAGGCTGCCGAAGACGACGTAATCCGCGCCGGCCCCGTGCGCGAGGTCTCTGGCCACTCTTTCATTGATCTCGCCCTCGATGTCCCGGAGGATCGTTTCCATTTCCTCACGGGTAAACGGGCGCACAGCCCCTTCTTTTCCCAGCCGGGTGGAGAGCATGTCCTGGATGCCGTTTTTCAAAAAAGACAGATTGTCCGATGCATGAATATTGAACGGCAAAATCAACAAACGGGCCGGATCTTCCGCCCCAAAGGCCGGAGACAGCGTGACCAGATAAAGAAGAACCGTCGCCATAAGTCCTGACAGGAGCGAGCGGCCTGACAGGAATGCTCGGCCTGACAGGAATGCTCGGCCTGACAGGAATGCTCGGATGGATCGATGGATTTTCAAGAAGCACAACTCCTTTTCGATGATGATCGGGTTGGATATGAAAGGACTGCCGGATAAGCCGACACCGGGCCGATTTCCGTTTCCGCTCTTCATTACATCTAATTTCAGGTTGTTGTCAAGATGTAACCCGGATTTTAAGATTTATCCGCTTAAAAGAAAAACCGGAGGCGGGCCGCACAGGGGCCCGTCGCTCCGGTTTTTCTCTAAGGGGTTGCAGGCGGATTATCCCGCGGAGACGGTAACCTTTCTCGGCGTGGCTTTTTCGACCTTGGGCAGATTCAGACGAAGCACGCCGTCTTTGAGGGAGGCGTCAATTTTTTCCTGGTCGATCACTTCGGAAAGCGTAAACTGGCGGAAGTATTTCCCCACGGGATACTCCCTGAAAATCGCCACTTCGTCGGACCCCTCCGGGGAGGCAACATCCCCTTCCAGGGTCAGCGTATTTTCCCGAAGATCAATGTCCAGATTCTCAGAGATCACCCCCGGCATGTCCGCCAGCAGGGTGATCGCCGTTTCGGTTTCGAAAATATCCACCGCCGGTGTGAATGTCACGCCGGATCGGGTGGTCTCGGCGGGGGAACTCATTGCCCTTTTCTCCTGCGCTTGAAGCGCTTGGGTGGTTTCGGCCATTGTTTATCCCTCCTTATATTTTAGAACGGAATAAATTAGAACGGTTCTAACCATTTCTGTTTATGTTGGACCGTGTGTTATTTGACCGCGATCTGTCGAGGTTTGGCTTCCTCTGACTTGGGGAGCACCAGGGTCAGGACGCCGTTTGCGCAGCCGGCCTCCACTTTATCGGCATCAACGGGACCCGGCAGGCTCACCATTCGCCGGAAGCTGCCGGACTCCCGCTCGCGTCGATGGTACCTGGCGCCGTCGGTTTCTTCGGAGATTTTCCGCTCACCTGCGATGGAAAGGCTTTTTCCGGTCACCGTAATGTCCAGTTCACCAGCCTTGATGCCGGGCAGCTCTGCGCGAATCCGGTAGGCATCCTGATTCTCGGTGACGTTGATCAACGGAAACACGCCTGCACCTGTCGTCGGGGCGGTTCCCGACAATCCTTCAAACAATTGGTCCATCTGGTTTTTCAACTGGGTCAGCTCGGAAAAAGATGACGGATAATTCCGGGTCGGCCAGTTAAAAGATCGTCTTAAAAACATGGTCTTGCCTCCTTTCTTGATGATGGGGTTCCCTTGTTTCTTTTGGCGTCGACCTCGTTGCCGCGGGTCGCCGTTTTCATGAAAAGAGTAAGCACGAATGGAGAAGGGTCAAGGGGGAGACAGGAACATAACACAATATATATCAGTAACTTAGATTAGTGCATCCTCCTAAAATAGTCACCGGTAAAGAACTGTCAAGGGGTCGGGACCGTTCTCTTGACAGGAGCATGCTTTTCAACTATTCTGCTAATGAAAATGTTTAATTTTTACAATATCATAAGATGTTTATTTTCACAGATGACCCATCAAAAAACGGAAGCGCGGGCATGAAAGACGACAACAACGGTAAAAAAGCGAAAAAATACGACATCGCCAAAGCCCCAGACAAAAGCCTCGTTCAGTACGATCCGCTGCAACAATACCTATCGGAGGTGCGGCGGTATCGGTTGCTGACCCGGGAAGAGGAACGGGCCCTGGCGTTGCGATACCGGGAAGACGGGGATGCGGAAGCGGCGTTCACGCTGGTGACCGCCAACCTCCGGCTGGTGGTCAAAATTGCGCTCGGTTTCCAGAGGATCTGGATGCAGAATCTCCAGGACCTGATCCAGGAGGGGAACATGGGGCTGATGATGGCGGTTAAAAATTTCGATCCCCTTAAAAACGTCAAGTTCTCCTACTACGCCGCTTTCTGGATCAAGGCTTATATCCTCAAGTTCATCATGGACAACTGGCGGTTGGTGAAAATCGGGACCACTCAAGGTCAGCGGAAGCTGTTTTATCGCCTGAAAAAAGAGAAAGACAAACTCATCGAAGAAGGGTTTCAGCCGCAGCCCAAGCTCCTCTCCGAGAAACTGGGCGTCCCGGAAAAAGAGGTGATCGAGATGGAGCAACGCCTCGATGGCTGGGACCTTTCCCTGGACGCCCCGGTGAGCGAGGATTCCAACACCGAACAAATGGGCTTTTTCAGCAACGATGACGCCTCTGCCGAGGACCGGCTGGCGGAAAAAGAGGTGGCTGAGATGTTTCAGGAAAAGCTGCCGCCGTTTCTGGCGACGCTCAATGAACGGGAGCGGGAGATCTTCAACGAACGGATTTTCTCAGACGAACCCCTCACCCTCCAGGAAATGGGGGATCGCTACGGCATCTCCCGTGAGCGGGTTCGGCAGGTGGAAAATAATATTATCAAGAAGATGAAAACCTATTTCAAGGAGGAATTGCCTGACTTTGAAAGTTATCTCCAACGATGAAGACCCCTCGACTCGCAAGCGGCGATATGCTGTGGCCATCCGGAAGATGGAAATCGATGACCTGGCCCGGTGTTTCACCTGGGAGAACAGCTCTTTACAGCCCGGAAAGTCCCCAATCTCTACCGGACATGGGATGAATTCGAAGTGATCAACCTGTTCCAGAATGATCCTGATTTCTGCCTGGTGGCGGAGATAGAGGACCGTCTGGTGGGATTTCTCATGGGCTCCATCCTTGCCAAAACCCGATCTGCCTGGAAATACGGTCATCTCTTCTGGCGGATATGAACTTCCGGAAAAAGGACCGGTGGTCCAGGCGCTGAAATCGGTCTTCTCGGAAAGGTCCCTGCCCTGGACGCCCAAATCGTTTCCCAGCCACTCCGACGCCAATCTGCTCTGGGCCAGCGGCATGAAGCCGATCCTGCTGGGACCGGGGCAACTGGACAAGGCCCATGCCCCGGATGAATCCGTGTCGTTTTCCCAGGTGACGGCCGCGGCCGAGATTTATCGGGATTTAATGCGTCGACTTATGGGAGAGCCCCCGTCTGGCGTACATAAGGAAACCCCTTGATCGTTTCCACCGCCGCATCAGGGGTCTCGACCCGGAAAAGGCGTCCTTTTTGCCGGTGACCGGCAAACGGGGGCTCTTCGATGTTTGCGTCGAAATTCATCAGCACCACGGGCTTCCCCACTTTCAGAGCCAGGGCGATTTCGGAGAGGGTGCCGGCCCCGCCGGCGCAGGCGACCACCACATGGCTGGAGAGCACGTTGATGGCGTTGCGGGCGTTTCCCAAGCCCGTGATGATGGGAATCCGGATATGGGGAGATGCATGGGTTGCATCGGCATCCGGCAGGATGCCGACGGTCACGCCGCCCGCTTCGGATGCGCCCTTTGCCGAGGCCGCCATGATCCCCGCGTTTCGGCCGCCGTTGAGCAGTATCCAGCGGTTTTCAGCAATGAGACGTCCCAGGCGATAGGCGTCATCGGCGTCTTTCCTGCCGACCGATCCCCCGCCCATCACCCCGACGACCATGGTTCGCTTCATGCCTCGCACCGGTTGACGATGGCGCCGATGCCCTCGATCCGGCATTCCACCACGTCGCCGGGCATCAGGATGATCGGCGGGTCCCGGAAGATGCCGACGCCGGCGGGCGTGCCGGTGGAAATCACATCGCCGGGCATCAGCGTCATGTCCTGGGAGATATAGGCCATCAGAGTGGGGATGTCGAAAATCAGATCCCGGGTGTTGCCCTCCTGCATCACCTGACCGTTGACCAGGGAAGTCAGTTTCAGGTCGTTGACGTCCGGAATTTCATCCGATGTCAGCAAGGCCGGCCCCATGGGCGCGAAGGTGTCGAAGGATTTGCCCCGGAACCATTGTTTGTCGCCGAACTGGGCCTCCCGTCCCGACACGTCGTTCATGATAGTGTATCCCGCCACGTAATCGTACGCCGCCTTCGGGTCGATGCGCTTGCCTTCCTTTCCGACGACCACGGCCAGTTCCACCTCCCAGTCCACCTGTCCGCTGAACTTGGGCAGCGTGATGGGGTCGAAGGGGCCGTTGAGAGCGTTGGGAGCTTTGTTGAACAGCAACGGCCGCTCCGGCGCATCGAAACCGCCTTCCTTTGCATGTTCGGCATAGTTTTTCCCGAGGCAGATGATCTTGGAGGGCCGGTGGATGGGATGCGACAGGCGAACCTCCATTGGGTGGCCCGGGGCATCGACATCGGCGACCTTATCCAGCCATCCCTCCCGGAAAAACCGTTCGCAGATGTCGGGGATTTCCGGAAAGACGGCGCGAAGATCGACGACGGCTTTCCCTTTGAGCAGCCCGGGGCGCTCGCTTCCTTTTTCACCGAATCGGATGAGTTTCATCTGTGTGCGACGCGCTCCTTTCTGAGAGGATCAGTGGGCGATGGTTTCCTTGCAGCGTCCATGCCGTTGTCATAGCATTTTCTCCCGTACCAGTCGATCTGGCGGCAGACCCCCCGGATGATGGCCACTTCCTTGGCGCGAAGAGGGTATCGGTTGAAAAATCTGCGGAGGTTGTTGACCCAGTATTCAGGATTTTCGGTGTTGATGTAAGAGATGCGGACCAGAACGTCGGCCAACTGGGCGTACATGGCGTCCAGTTCGAACCGATTGGCCAGCCGCGGCACAAAGGCCGGCTTTTTCAGCGTCCGGGCCTTGAACAGTTCATAGCAGACCACCATGACCGCCTGGGCGAGGTTCAGGGATGAAAATTCGGCCGTAGGGATGTTGACCAGGTAATGGCTGTACCGGATATCCTCGTTGGACAGGCCGCGATCTTCGGGGCCGAATACGATGGCGATGCGGTTTTCCCTGCTCAAGGGGATCAGGTTTTCGGCCAGATCGGCCGGCGAGAGGACGGTCCGGCGCTGGCCGCCCAGCCGGGCCGTGGTGCAGGCCACAAAATTGAACGGTCCCAGGGCCTCCGGCAGGTCGTCGCAGCGCGCCATGGCCTCCACGATTTCCTGCCCCCCGTGCGTGGCCATCATCCGCACCCGGGACAGATCGAAGTTCTCCGGCGCCACCACGATCAGGCGCCGGAGTCCCATATTGCGCATGGCCCTGGCGGCCGCCCCGATGTTTTCGGGGATTTGCGGCCGGTGCAGCACAATGGCGATATTTTCGAGTCGAACCCTTTCCGACATTACCCCACAATCTCGAGACCGTTGAAGAAATAGCCGATTTCAAAAGCCGCCGTCTCCGGAGCGTCGGAGCCATGCACCACGTTCTTCTCGATATCTGTGGCGAAATCCTTCCGGATGGTCCCTTCAGCGGCGTCCTCGGGGTTGGTGGCGCCCATGAGTTCCCGGTTTCTGGCGATGACGTTGTCGCCTTCCAGAACCATGACCACGCAGGGCCCCGAAGACATGAAATCCGTCACGCTGTCGAAAAAAGGGCGTTCCCGGTGAACGGCGTAAAACCCCTGGGCCTGCTTCTTGGTCATGTGGATCATCTTCATGGCCGCAATCCTGATGCCGGTTTTTTCGAAGCGACGCGCCACTTCGCCGATGAGCCCTTTGGCAACGCCGTCGGGTTTGATGATCGATAAGGTTCTTTCCATGTGATGTTGTCCTTTCCAATGTTTTGAGCGGATTCCATGAATCCGTCCGTGTTTCCGATGCCAAAAGCCGTTGTCGGCATATCAGAAGGCAAGGGGCAAGTCAACCAACGCCCGAATCCAGATCGATCCGCTTGTAATTTTCACTGACCGGCAAGGCGCAACCCATATGGGTCAGTTCTGGGGCGTCTAAAACGGCCAAAAATTCTTGCCCGGTTTTTTGCTCCCGGAATGAGTCCGATATGGGCACTGTTCTGAGCCTCCCGCAGGCTCCGCAGGCGGTTGGGGGCCGGGTCTTTCAGTATCTGCCGTCTTCGCCGTGTAAGAGAAGAGATGCTGTCCGTAAAGTAGACGTCGCCGGATTTGCTTCTGGAAACGGGGTTATCATTTCGGTTTCAGATGTGATAGCGTCGCTTCTGATGAAGGCACTTCCCGGATGGGGAATCGGATTACCACGGAAAATCGGCACACAGGAGAACAACCGATATGGCAGTCATAACGCGATACATTGTGGTCAGAAACGGCATAGAGTTGGAGGACGTATTCGAAGACAAAAAAGACGCCGAAGCTTACGATAAAATGCTGGACGCGGCGGACCGTCTGTCGACCTTCATAAAAGAAGAGGCGGCAACCATCGATCTTGCACCCGAAATCATCGACGCGCTATCGGTTTTTTTGGCCAAAAACGGCCCTGAAGTTTCGCAAATACTGAAAGGGATCAAAGGGCCGCCGGCCGCTTCCGCGAAACCCAGAGAAAAGCCGGCTGAAAAATCGGCGGCTGACCAGGAAAAGAAAACCACATCATCCGATAAAAACGCCGGGAAAAGAAAATAATTTCAACCATGACCGGCATTTCCAAAAAAGAAGCCGATGCGCATGACCGGTTGATGGACGCCGCTTCGGAGCTGACCGATTTGATGGCGGACAGCGGCATCGACATCAGCGAGCCGGACAGGGAGGAACTGTCTTTGATCCTGGCCAGAAACGCGCCGAAGATCAGAAAGATTCTGAGTCGCGCCAAAAAGGCCCGGCCCCTCACGGGTCCTTCTCCCTGACGCCGACCGATTCCGGCAGACGCGAATCCCCAGGCCTCCGCCGAATGTTCCGAATCTTTACAACTCCCATGATCTGAGATATAATGAACATCAGCGTAAAACATCAGTAAAAAAAACCGAACAGGGGGAGCGGCCATGAGCCAATCGCCGGAAAAGCGCATCGATTTCGAAGAATTCAAATCCATAACCCGGGCAATGACGACTTGTCGGGAACTCAATTTTCTCGTCGATCATCTGGTGGAACATATCTCCGAAACAAACTGGTCGAAAACGGATTTCCGGAAGACCGGATAGCGATAAAACTGGAGAGCAAATCCTATGAGACGGTCACCGACGGCATCATCGATCTGTGCTCATCCAACCCGTACGATCTGGTGGTCATCGGCAGAAAGCGAAAGTCCAAAGCCGAAGAATTCATCATGGGCGACGTCAGCATCAAGCTGGTCCGGACCATGGAGGGAAGGGGCATCCTTGTCGTCGAAGCGCGATAGCCTTTTCGATGGTAAAATGCCGGATGATAGATGTCTGTCAGAACCGCCGGCCCGCTGTCCGGAATCCGGAAACGGATAGCGCCACCGAAAACGTTTTCATTCCAACAGGACCCGGCCCTGTTGACAAAAACCTGTTGCCATGGGAAAAGCCGATGTTATATTATGAGATGAAGAAGAGTTCAGGCGCAGGCATCGAAGGGCAGGCATCGAAGGATAGATCGTTTTTATGAACTTATCCAAAAGGAGGAAGAAGATGAAACGAAGCATGACGCTGTTGGTTTTGATTGTAGCGATGGTTTTCACTGCCGCCGCGGTTGCAGCCGCCACGATGGAATACATCCCCCTGGCCAAATTCGGCATCAGAGTGCCGGGCGGCAATCTTTACTCTACGGCCAAGGAAGGCCGCAGCTACACAGGAACGGTTTTTGCTCCGGGCAGCGTAGGAGAGGGCAATATCTTCGATAAGGCCTACAATGGAGAAAAACTGGAGGTGACGTACCTCGGCAACGGGCAGGTAAAACTGCGAAAAGTCGAAAGCGGAGAGGAAGTGCTCTTGGATGTTCGACATTATATCTCGGTTCCCGTGCAAAATTAATCGGGAAATCAAGATTCTGAACCCATTTTAGCGCGATAAAAATTGGAAAAAAAGGCAGGTTCCGGAAAGGCGGGAATCTGCCTTTTTCATCTTTTCATGCCTTGCAGCGGTAAGGGGCAAAATGGTGGAAGCAATACCCTTCCGGATCGCCGTAGGGCTTGCCGGTTTCTTTCATGCACCCGGCGATCATTCCCATGGCCGTATCCTTGTAATCCGATTCCTGCTCCTCCCGTTGCTTGCAGCCCATGCAAATGACCCGGTGATCGTACATGGAAAGAATTCGCTCATCCCCTTCGGACAGCGCCTGCCCGCATTCCGAACAGGTAACGGCGCAGGACAGTTCTTTTTTCCACGGGTCCGCCATAGTGGCCTCCTTTTTTTAACGCGTGAGGGTGTAGGGCTCTTTGCCCCTATCATGATAAAGAATGATAACCGGAAAGGCGTGCCCGGTGCAAGGGACTTGCACCCTTGAATAAACCGCGCCTCCCCTTCCAAACCGCCTATTGGGTTGTGCCTGACAAGCTCCTGGCCGGCAGCTATCCGGCAAGTTCAAACCCTGCCGTCGCCCGTCGGAAACTGACGGGGCTCATCGATGTCGGCATCCGCCATGTGATCGATTTGATGGAACCCCGGGAAACCGATCTTGTCCCCGCATCCTACGGAGAACTCCTCCAGGCCATTGCCGATGAGAAAGGGCCGGCGGTCTCCGTCAGTCGCCATCCCATCCGCGACATGGACATCCCCTCTCCCGAACGGCTGCATCAGATCCTCGAAGAGATCGACAGGGCCATTGCAGCCCATCGGCCGGTGTATCTCCACTGTCTGGCGGGCATCGGACGGACGGGCACGGTGGTGGGATGCTACCTGATCCGTCATGGACTCGCTACCCGGAAAACCGTTTTCCATCAGATCGCCCGACTTCGGGAGAAGACCCCCACTGCCGAGGTCCGGTCGCCGGAGGCCGAATGTCAGCGCATGGTGATCAAATCCTGGCGCCCCCTGACCGCATCCGGCTAAATGTCGGCCTCTTTATCGATCTTTTTCCGCTGCTCCCCCTTCAACCACTGAATATTGTACAGGTCCAGACGTCGACTCTGGAGATTGCGGACGCTGCCCTGTTTCCGGAGTTCTTTGAGCAGATCCAGATCCAGGTCCACCATCAGGGTCATTTCCGTGTTGGGCGTGGCTTCGGCGGCCACGGCATCGTGAGGAAAGGCGAAATCCGAAGGCGTGAATATGGCGGACTGGGAATACTGAATATCCATGTTTTCCACCTTGGGGAGGTTGCCCACGCTGCCCGAGATGGCCACATAGCACTCGTTTTCGATGGCCCGGGCCTGGGCGCACCGCCGGACCCGGAGGTAGCCGTTTTTGGTGTCGGTCCAGTAAGGAACCAGGAGGAGGTTCATGCCCTGATCCACCAGATAACGGCTCAGTTCCGGAAATTCCACATCGTAACAGATCAGGATGCCGATCTTGCCCACATCGGTCTCAAAGACCTTGAGATCCTCCCCGCCCTGGAGCCCCCAGTACTGCTTTTCGTCCGGCGTGATGTGAAGCTTGTACTGGGAATCCCAGGTGCCGTCGCGCCGGCAGAGGAAGGAAACATTGTAAAGCCGCTGGCCGTCATATTCCGGCATGGAGCCCGCCACGATATTGATGTTGTAGGCCAGAGCCATTTTGAGGAATTCCGCCCGGAGGGTTTCGGTGTGACCCGCCAGGGAACGCATGGCCTCGGCCGGATCTTCCTGGTTGAACTGCGACAACAGCGGCACATTCAGCAGTTCCGGCAGGAGAATGAGATCGGAGTTGTAACCGGACACGGTGTCCACAAAGAACTCCACCTGGTGGAGAAAATCATCCACGGATTCGAACCGACGCATCTGCCATTGCACGACCCCCAGACGGACATAGGATTTTTTCCCGCCGAACAGCGGCTTCTTCCGCTCTTCGTAATAGATATTGTTCCATTCCAGGAGCACGCCGTAGGCGCGCGAGTGACGGTCTTCGGGGATGTAGCCGCTCATCACCTTTTTGATGTGGAAATCGTTGGAAAGCTGGAAGGTCAGAACCGGATCGAAGAGTTCCTTGTTTTTGACCATCCTGCAGTACTGATGGGGCGTCATCTCGTCGCAGTGCTTCCGATAGGCCGGAATTCTGCCGCCCAGCAGGATGCCCTGGAGATTGAGCTGCTCGCACAGCTCCTTCCGGGCGTCGTAAAGGCGGCGTCCCAGACGGAGGCCGCGGTAGTCGGGATGGACGAAGACGTCGATGCCGTAAAGATAATCGCCGTCCGGATCATGATTTTTCAGATGGCCGTCCCCCACCACGTCCTCATACGTGTGCTGGTCGCCCAGTTTGGAAAAATCGACGATCAGGCTCAGGGCTGCGGCGATAACCCGGCCCTTGTCGTCGATGCAGATTTGTCCCTGGGGAAATCGGGCCAGCATGGAAGCGAATTCTCCGGGGTTCCAGGCGCCGCCCATGGCGGTATAGACCCGATCCATGATCTCCTTGACATCGGTGTAATCGGAAAGCTTCAGGTTTCTCAGTTTGAGTCGGTGTTTTGAAGGATGCGGTTGTTCCATCGAATACTGCGTCTCCCTAATCGGTTAAAATAACTCTTTTAATCTTGACAGGTTATGTGTTTCTACTTATTTTAATCAGATAAACGCCCCGTTTGCAGAACAGGGGCCGAACGTCCTGAAAATTCCTGTTGAACGGAGAAAAAAACCATATGGCTGAAAAAGATTACTACAAAATCCTCGGTGTCAATAAAGACGCATCGGATGCGGATATTAAAAAAGCGTATCGCAAGCTCGCCATGAAATATCACCCCGACCATGCCAAAGGGGACAAAGGCTCCGAGGAGCGCTTCAAAGAGATCAGCGAAGCCTACGCCGTACTGAGCGACAAGGAAAAACGGAAGCAGTACGACGCCTATGGCTCAAACGGATTCCAACAGCGATATTCCCAGGAAGACATATTTAAAAATTTTGATTTTTCGGATGTTTTCAAGGAATTCGGATTCGGCGGCGCGACCTTCAATTTCTTCACCGGACAGGGACGCGGCGGTGGAAGAAGTTTTTCCTATGGCGGCGGCGGGTCTCCCTTCGGTTCCCGAATCGGCGGCCACGCCACCCAGATGAAGGGCTCCGACCTGGTCTATGAACTCCCCCTGACGCTTCAGGAGGTCGCCACGGGCGCCAGCAAGACCATTTCCTTTCAGCACAAGGGACGCGCGGAGAACATCACCGTCAAAATCCCCAAGGGCATGATCGCCGGCAAAAAGCTGCGCATCTCCGGCAAGGGCGAAGAAAGTTCCTTCGGCGGCCCCCCGGGAGACCTGTTCATCCAGTCGAAAGTCCAGAAAGATCCGGTTTACGAATCGGACGGATACGATCTGCACCTCAACCGGGAGGTCAAATTGAGCGACGTCCTGCTGGGAAAAACCATCTCCGTGCCGACCCTGGACGGCCGGGAACTCAGTCTCAGGATCCCGCCTGGGACCAAGCACAAGACCAAAATGCGCCTTTCGGGTCACGGTCTTCCCCACATGCAGGGAAATGGCCGCGGCGACCTCTACGTCTCCATCCAGGTGAACACGCCGGCTCATCTGACGGATCATCAGAAGAAACTGGTCCAGGAGCTTGCGGACGCCGGGTTGTAAGGCGTCAATTTGGTTTGACAAGCCCTTATAATCAGGGTATCTCTATGCCATCTGCTCGGGAAATCAACGCGTTCCGATTTCCAGATTTTTTCGAGATTTTTTTCGAGGACGAAGACCTGACAAATTGATAATGCCTGAATTTATTCCCATTCTGACAAAAAGCACTATACGAGACAGGGTGGCCTCCCTGGGCAAACAGATTTCCGACGACTACCGGGGAAAAGAACTGGTATTGGTCTGCGTGCTCAAGGGGGCGTTTGTTTTTTTATCCGATTTGATTCGACATATCACCATTCCGATCAAGATCGACTTCATCCGCGCCGCCAGTTACGGAGACGGCGTCGAAACGTCCGGAAACATACGCATGACAAAAGACGTCGAAATAGATTTGAAAGGCAAAGACGTACTGCTGATCGAAGACATTATCGACACAGGGCTGACGGTTTCACATCTGATGGATTACCTGGCGTCTTTTGGATTAAAATCTTTAAAAGTCTGCACATTGCTCGATAAACGGGAACGCCGGCAGGCAGAGGTCCCGGTGGATTATGCCTGCCATGTTGTCGAACAGGGATTTCTTGTCGGTTACGGGCTGGATTACGCGGAGGATTATCGACATCTACCTGAAATTTATCATCTGAAATTATAACTGTTTGAGGTTTTTGTTATGATCATTACCTGCAAAGAGTGCGACACCAGCTTCAATGTAGACGCGAACCGTTTGAAACCAGCCGGTTCAAAGGTGCGGTGCGCCAGTTGCAAAACGGTTTTCAAAGCCTATCCTCCAGAGCCCGAAATAGCGCCATTCGGGGCGGAACCCCCTATGGAAGACGACGAAAAATTGAAGTTGAAGGCCAGCGCCGTCAAGGTGAAGAAAGCCAGCGACAGTGAAAACGCACTGAAAAAGCAGGGGCTCAGACTCAGCAAGTCGGACGAACTGGAAGCGACATTAGGACCCGCCGGCGGAGCAGCAGGAGAGCAGCAACTTGTGGGATTCGACCTGTCGGAGATATCAGATCTTTTCGACGTCGATGAAAAAGCGACTTCCGAACCGTCAGCTGCTGAAATGTCCCAGGGCGCGGCCGTGCCCGGGACATCGAACAAACCGGCCGGTTCATCGGCCCGAACGCCGGCTCAAGAGCCATCGGTGGTCAATCTGGAGGATGAAGATTTCCAAGATCCGCCGACGGTGCTCAGCCGGTACGACGATGAAAGCGAAGAGCCCTCGGTTGTAAACCTGAACGACAGTTTCGACGAAGATCTGGACGGCTTCTCCCTGGATCTGGACATGGATTTAGAGGAACAAGAGCCCCTTACGGAGGACATGGACCTCGATTTTGAAGAGGTGGGGGAACTGGATCTGTCGGGCCTCGACGAGATGCTGGATGAAGACGAAGGCCGGAACGAAGCTTCAGATCCGGATATGGATGAGGAAGACGAAGACGAAGATGTCGATCCCGAAGAATTCGTCACGGTCGAATTCAACGCGCCCAATATGTACAAAGCCCTCGCGGACGACAAGTACTATGACGATGAGGGAGAGGCCAAAAGCGGCGAAGATTTCGACCTCTCGGATCTGAGCGGCGAGGCGGTTAAGAGAACGGACAATCCTTCGGAATCGGAAGACGAGGCTTTGCCCGGCGGAACCATCGAAAGCAATCTCGAAGATCTGGGCCTGTTTCTGGATGAAGACGAGAACGATTCAGCAGAAAATGAATCCCCGGCATCAGATGAGCTGGAACTTGACTTCGATTTTGAGGAAACGTCGGAAGACGAAGAATCCGAGGACCTGGACCTGGACCTGGACCTCGATTTAGATGAGGCGTTATCCGAGGAAGCGGAGTCCGAAGATCTCGAACTGGACCTGGACGAAGAAGAAGAGGTCGTCGCCGAAGCGCCTGATGACGCATCCGACGAGCTGGAATTCGACCTCGATCTCGAAGAAGAGCCGTCCGGCGAAGAAGAAGCCGGGGAGCTGGATCTTGAACTGGATCTGGAGGAAGAAGAATCCGAAGATCTCGATCT
>JAABTD010000073.1 GCA_011390065.1 Desulfobacteraceae bacterium | reverse complement strand
GGCCGTGGCGAATCCATCCAGTCCGTTGAGTCCGCCGCCTCGCACGTCGATTTCATCTAAAAAGGTCAGATCGAAAAATCCGGCCTTTTCGAAGAGATCGACGAACCAGAGCCAGGAATGGGAGGCCCCGGCCCCGGTGTAGATGCCGAGGCTGGGACCGATGGATGGGCGGTTTTCCATCAAAAAACAAGATATCCGAAGGCAGGGGCGCAAACGGTTTCGCCCCTGCCGATTGTCTGAGGTTGAATCGGCGCCTAACCGGCGATGTCCCCGATCACCGCGTCCAGGGTTTCCGGGTCCAGCTCCAACTCCCCGCCGATGTTGGACAGGGAGATCATGCTTTCTTCGGTCAACTGGGGGCACATGACGGCGAAGACGGGCTGGATGCCGAAAATGGCGGCCACGGCCTGCCGGCGTTCCCACCAGGCGTCCGTATCCGATGCTCCGAAATCGCCGAAGATGGGCTTTCTGGGGCACCAGGGGCTGAAGACGCCGTTTCCTTCCATGGCGGCGGGTTCCGTGGTTGCGGCCACCTGGGCCAGGATCTCGTCAATGGCGGTTTTTCCGGCTTTCCCGCTTGCGGTTGCCGCCGCCAGGGGATCGACCCCTTGCCGGGCGCAGGCCTGCATCGCCTTGGCGGCGTCCAGGGCGGAGAGTCCCAGTTTTTTGAAAGCCAACAACGCCGGAATGTCGGAGATGAGCACGCCGGGCTCCGGTTTCGCGGTTTCGGTCACCGTGGCGGGATCTTCATCGATAAACGCAAAGGTGTTGGTGGCGTAAGGGGTGAAATAATCGGCGCTGTGGCGGTGGACCACCGGAGACAGCCATTCCTCGGCGTCGGTCTCGCCCAGGGCCGCGCAGATGGGGCCGAGTCCCTTTTTCGACATGAAGTCGTTGTCCTTGACGGCTTCCAGAAGCTCAAACGCCTCATCGACGAAATCTTCCGGCTCCGCTGCCTCCAGAAGGCCCATGCCCCGGAAGGCCATGCCTTTCAGATTGCGTTGCCCGAAAAGCTTCCCGATGCCGAACCGATCCGGGCCGGTCCAGTAGTTGCAGCAGACCTGGGCGCAATCGAGGCCTTTTTCTCCGGCCGGTCCGATCACCATGGTCTGGAGGAGGTCGTCGCCCACCCCCTTCCGCCAGGCGTCCGTGGTCTCCCACACGTCCTTGCCCCAGACATCGGCGGCGTCGGCGATGTCGGCGACCCCGTCGTGGATCCACAGATAGACCGGTTTGTCGGAACGTCCTTTGATCACGATATAGTCGAATCCCGCGTATTTGATCTCGATGCCGACCTTCAGCGTCACCGGGCAGTGGCAGAGCTTTCCGGTGACCGGACTCTTGGCGGTAAGGACGCTGGCCGCCGAGGCCGGGTACATCGACCCGGTGAGGAGCCCGACCCCCAGAACAATGGGATCGTCATCGGCGTATTTCCCATAGAGGTGCGCGTTGACGCCGGCGCCGCCGATGCGCTCGGCCACCAGTTCTTCGCTCAGTTCTTCTTCTTCGACGTCTCCCTTGGCGAGGTCTACCACGAGTATTTTATCGTTCGATAGATATTCCATTGTCGGCATCCTCCTATTCTTCCACGCTGATGGCGTCGACGGGGCAGATCTTGACGCACATCGGCCCGTATTTCATGTCTTCGCACAGGTCGCAGGCTTCTCTCAGCAGCATCGGTTTGGCCGATGCGTCGGCCTCTTTGTCGGGATCGGCTTCTTCCCCGATGCGATTGATTTCAGTTCCTTCGGGTCTGGCCACCACCAGGCTGTCTTCCTCTTTTAAAAGGACGCCGAAATAATCCTTTTTCTCCCGCGCCCGGTACGGCACGATGCAGGCCGAGAGGAAGGCGAATCCATCATCCCTGTGATAGCCGCACGCCATTTCACAGGCCATGCAATTGGTGCATTTGAGCGCGTCGATCTTGATTCCCATGGCAAATTCCTTTCCATATTGATCCATGAAACGAATTGGATATCAACCGCCACCCGGCGGGAAAACTCTTGCGGATCGCTGGCAGAGCCTATAGCCGACGCAAATTTGAATGTCAATATGAAAATATTAAAACATCAGATGTTTTAATGTTTATAATTTTTTCTTGACACGACCCGGCGCATATGGCAATTGAGGCCAATGAAAACGGAAACGGACTTGCCCAACCATGTTTAAAACAGCAAAATTCAATCGAATATCTCAGAACATCGTTCAGCAGATCCGGCAGGCGATTCTCAAAGGGGACCTGCAACCCGGCCACCGGCTTCCGCCGGAAAAAGAACTTGCGGAAAATTTCGGCGTCAGCAAAGCCTCATTGCGAGAAGCGTTTCGGGCGCTGGAAGCCTTGGGCCTGCTGGAAGTGAGGCAGGGCGTTTCCGGCGGCGCCTTCATTTGCGAAGTCGATCTGGAAACCGCCCGGAACAACATCGTTAATTACATCTTTTTCCAGAACCCCTCCATCAGGGAATTCACCCAGCTCCGCATCATTCTGGAGCCGGCCATATCGCGGCTGGCGGCGGCCAAAGTCAAAGACGAGCAGCTTGCCGCCATAGAAGAGAATCTAAATGAGGCCAAGATCGAACTGGATAGCGGCTCCTTTTCCTATGAACTGGACATCGATTTCCACCGCCGGATTGCCGACATTACCGAAAACAGCCTGATCCACCTCGTCATCGATTCCATGCAAAGCGCGCTGGTCAATATCAAAAAGCTGATCGACCCCGATTACGACTTTTCCCTTAAAGTGTATCATGCGCATGTGAGAATCTTCGACGCCCTCCGTTCCCGCAATCCGGATAAAGCGGCCGAGGAGATGCTCCGGCATGTGAAGGAAGTGGGCGATGGACTCACTGCTTTCTGCGACCCGAAAAACCCGTGTGCGCCTTCTGAAAAGAACTAGCGACGGTTGATTGGCCGCCATTTCATAAGACCCAGCAATTCATCAGACCAAGGAGGCAAACGTGACAGAGATGCCAAAAGAAAACGTCGATGGAAATGTGTTGAAGGAACTCGCATCGATTGTCGGTGAAAAGAGCGCCACCAGCGCCAAGCACATTCGATACGCATATTCCTACGACCTGTCTTTCGTCTCGAGAAAAAACCCCGATTACGTCGTCATGCCCGAGAGCGTGGAACAGGTCCAGGCGGTTATGAAGTTCGCCAACCAGGAAAAGATTCCGGTGGTTCCCTATACGGCCGGCACCAACATCGGGGGCCTGTGCATTCCCGAAAGGGGGGGGATTCTGCTGGATCTCAAGCGGATGAACAAAATCATCGCCATCGACGCCGAATCGCACTACGCCGTTATTGAGCCCGGGGTCTCCCACGCTCAACTGGCAACGGAACTTTACAAGCATAATCTGCGATGGAGCTGGCCGGTGGGCCCGCCCTCCGCATCCGTTTCCTCCAACGCCATCAGCCACGGCATCGGGGGCCTCAGCGGCCGTTACGGCCTCAACAGCGAGGAGATCACCAGCATGGAGGTGGTTCTGCCCACCGGCGAACTGGTGCGGGTGGGGTCTTGCGCCATTCAGGAGAACGCGTGGCATAGTTGCCTGCCCCTGCCCCGGATGGACGGCCTGTTCACCGGCTGGCTCGGCACATCGGGCGTGGTGACCAAAATCGGCGTCCGGGTTCACCCCATCCCGCCGGTGCTCAAAGTCTTTACGGTTTCCGCCGACAACATCGAAGACATGTCCGCCTACATGTTCAACCTGGGCAACTATGAAATCTGCGACGACCTGACCGGCGTTTCATGGTGGCTCGCCCAGGTGCCCATTCCCTATCCATATAAACCGAAACCGGATGATGCGCCGGAATGGTTTTCTTTCGGCACCACCTTCTCATGGACCGAAAAGGAGAAGGAAGCCCGGGAAGAGATCTGGGAAATGGTGGTTGCGTCTGAAATTGAGAAGGGATCGTCGCTGAAGAAGACCGTTTACCCCGAAGAGGCCCTCAAAGCGCGAACGGAGCTGCCCAGCCAGATCGTCGGCTCTACCAAAAACTATACCAAACAAGCCGGCGGCGGCATCTCCTGGCCGGGGACTTTTACTCCTCTGAAAGCTTGGGGCCCGGTTTACAATGACTGGAAGAAAATCCTCATTAACCACAACCTTTCGCCGTCGGTCCGGGTAACCAATTACCGCGGGGTTCACTACGGCATGCTTCGCGCCATGATCCCGTTTAACAAAAAGAGTCCGGAAGAAACGGAAAACGCCCGCCACGCCATCGTCGAATGCCTCAAGGTGGATCTGGACCACGGCGGCATCCCCTATAAGCCGCCGGTGGATTTTGCCAGGGAGATTAATCAGCGGGCTCACCCGGGGTATCTATCGCTGTTGAAGCAGGTGAAGAAGATGCTTGACCCCAACGATATCATGAACCCTGGCAAGTTCGGCATTTAGAACCGCACCCCACGGGACTCTCTCCAATGATATTTTGCAAAGAGTCCGACAAGATACGGAGGCATTTATGAATTGGGACATCCCCTCGCTTGAGGAACTGGAAGACATTGTTTGGAAATGCACGGCTTGCGGCAACTGCAAGGTCGCCTATAAATTCGGCCCGCCGCCCAGCTTCGGGGAAATCTGCCCCGCGGGCGTCGAATTCGGCTTTGACGGCAACATGGCCTCCAAGGGAAAAATCGCCTTTGCCCGCGGCATCCTGGACGGTGAACTGGAATGGACCGAGGAGTTCGTTGAAGCCATCTATAAATGCACGGTTTGCGCCGGTTGTCAGAACCAGTGCGAACTGGACCACAAGCCGTTTATCCCTGAAATCATCGAGGCCATGCGGCGCAAAGCCGTAAAAGACGGCGCTGGACCCATGCCGACGCAGAAGGTCATCGCGCAGTCCATGCGAAGCTTCAACAACCCCTACCAGGGCCCCCGCCGGGTCCGGACCGAGTGGACCCGCCCGTTTAAAAAAGTGAAAAAGCCCATCAAGAACATCATGAAGGAACCGGCCCCGATTCTGTTTTACGTCGGCTGTACGGGCGCCTACAATGCGCCGGCGCGCGTCATTCCCACCGCCACTGCTTCGGTTTTTCAGAAAATGGGGCTCGATTTCGGCATCCTGGGAGAAAATGAAATCTGTTGCGGCTCCACCGCCATGCGGCTCGGAGACGCGGATGAGTTCATTCGCGTGGCCGAACAGAACCTGGAGAGTTTCAAAAAGCTGCACGAGGAACAGGGCGTCAACACCATCGTCACCTCCTGCGCGGGATGTTATCGCGCCATTAAAAAAGACTACAAGCTTTCCGATGAATATGAGAGCGTCCTCAACGGGATCGAGGTGATCCACACCACCGATTTGCTTTACCGGTATTTCAAGGAGGGCAAGCTCAACTTCACCAAGGAACTGCCCTGGAAAGTGACCTACCACGATCCCTGCCATACCGGCCGGCATCTGAACGATTTCAACATTGACAAAGACGGTTCGGTTCAGTGGAAAGGATCTTATCTGGGCAAGGAAGAAGCCCAATGCCTCTATGACGTGCCCCGGGAAATGCTGAAGGCGATTCCGGGCATTCAGTTCACCGAGATGGAGCGCATCCGCGACAATTCCTACTGTTGCGGCGGCGGCGGCGGCGTGATGACCGGGTTCGGCGACTGGGCGGCCAAGAACGCCGGATACCGGATTCAGGAGGGAATGATGACGGGCGCCGAAAAGATGGTGTCCATCTGTCCTTTCTGCCACTACAACCTCAATGAAGGGGCCAAACGCGTCAACAGCGATATGCGGCTCTATGACCTCGTGGAACTCCTGGACATGGTCACGGAGGACCAGGGTTAAAAATCTGCCTGACAGGCATTCCGGAACCGGGCTTTGAACCGACAGCCCGGTTCCGGAAAAAAAGATCCTTTCCGCCGGATATTCTTCCAGGGCGGGCAATTCAATCAACTCAAATGAAGGAAAGGAAAACGAGCGATGGCGATGGCAAGAGAACACGGTCAGGAGCAGCCTTATGCAGGAGGGATCCTCAAGATTCGCATCCCTTTTGTTCACTACCGGCTGGAATATCAGGATTTCATTCAGGGCGCCATCCTCAGTTGCGTTCCATTGGGGATCACGGCGGCAATGGTCAAGTTTCTGGGCATCCCCATCGAGGTGGCGGTGCTCATGGTAGTGATAAACAACTTCTTTTACCTTCTCCACACCAGTTTCGGAGACCCGTCCATCTCCGGCTGGATCACGGCGGGAATTCCCCTTTACATCGCCCACCTGACGGGCTTCGAGATGGGGCCGGATCGGATCAAGGCGTTGATCGCTCTTCAGCTCCTGGTGGGGTTGATCTTTCTTGTCATGGGGGCCACCGGCATCACCAAGGCGGTGATCAAGCGATTTCCCATATCCATGCGGTCCGGCATCCTGCTGGGCGCCGGCTTCGCTTCTCTCATGCGGGTGTTCGACCCGGCGGAACCCTTCATCGGAAAGATGCCCATCGCGTTTCTCATCGCTTCGCTGGCGAGCTTTTTCATCCTTTTCTCCATAAGGGCGCTGGAATACCGGAAACGGTTCGGGTGGTTCGCCTGGATCGCCGGTTTCGGCATCGCCCCCGGTTTCGTGCTGGGCTATATCGTGGGGCTGATCACCGGTGAAATCGATCCCCCGGTGGGTGTTTTCGACCGGCTCGTCATCGAACTGCCCTTCGGGGAAATGCTCGGCTCGTTTTCCGCCATCGGCGTGGGCATGCCCTCGTTGAGCCACTGGGTCGCCGGCATCTCCCTGGCCATCGTGGCCTATGTGCTCGCCTTTGGCGACATTCTGGTGCTTGAAGCCATGATTCAGGACGCCAGCGCCGCCCGGAAGGACGAACACGTTCCTTTCCAGGTTTCCCGGAACCATCTCATCACCGCCTTCCGGAATATTTTCGAGGGCATTACGCTGCCGTTCCTCCCCTTGTGCGGGCCGCAATGGACGGGGGGGCAGGCATTAGTGGTCAATCGCTACAAGCACGCCACTCCGGATCAGGAGCCGTCGTATTGGGGCGGGGCTACGTCCATCTTCTGGGGGATGAGCCTGGGCATGGTGTTCCATCCCCTGGTGCAGATTATTCTTCCCGCCAAAATGATCGGGTTCGGATTGACCCTGCTGATTCAGGGATACCTTTGTATTTACATCGCCTTTGCCATGTGCGAGACTAATGTCCAGCGGGGCATCGCCGGCGTCATGGGCGCGGTTCTGGTGTCGGCCAATTACGTCAAGCTCTGGGGCAGCCCGTTCTGGTCCGGACCGACCCTGGCCCTGATCATCGGGACGATCCTCTACTTCAGCCTTGAACATTACACCAAGGAGGAAAAAGAGGAAATGACGGATGAAAAGAAGGCGGTCCGGCAGATTCTGATCGGGAAAAAGCGCGTCCCGTCGGAAGGCGAGGAGAAAAAGAAAGACGAGTAAGTCATGGCAAAGGATGTCTTTAAAGAAAACATGCGCATCCTGCTCAAGGCAGGGCTGCCCTATACCATTCTGGGAATGGTCATCGTGTTGGGTGGACTTTACGCGCTCCGGCGCGTGTTCGACGGCAGCGAATATCTCTCCGCCATCCTTTTTTTATGGCTGGCCCTGTTCTGGTTTATCTACCAACCCCTGTTCCGAAACCGGATCCGCAAAGTGTCCGGAAACCCAAGGAGGACGAAATGAATCTCAAAGAAAGATTTATGAATCAACTGGCGGGCAAGGACGTCGACATGACCCCTGTCGGATCCACCACCACCTATGGCGTCGTGGAATTGATGAAGAAGTGCGGCGCCGAACGGCCCAAGGCGGATACGGATCCCGCGGCCATGGCGGAGCTGGCCATCGCGGGGTATAAAATGGCGGGTTTCGAATGGGTGAAGGCCATGGGTTGGGACATCACCCCCATCAGCGAGGTCCTGGGCTGCACCCTGGGAGAACCGAAAATCGATCTCCAGTATTACATCAAGGAGCACCCCTATGCGGAGAGCCTCGACGACCTTGATTATCCGGACGACTTCCTCCAGAAGGGCCGGTTTCCCGCCTACAAGGAACAGTTCCGGATTCTGAAGGAAAAGCTCGGGGACGAAGTGGCGATTTACGGCGAATCCGAAGGGGCCTGGACCGCCGCCTGCAATCTCGTGGGTACGGAACAATTCCTGAAATGGACCATGAAAAAGGACCAGCAGGAAAACGTCGGCAAGGTCCTGGAGGTCACCACGAAAGCCGCCATCGAGTCCATCAATTTCGCTTTCGACAACGGCGCCGATTATTACTGTATCGCCGAACCATCGTCCGGACCGGCCCTCATGAGCCCCAGAACCTGGAAACAATGGGTGCTGCCGCTTATGAAAGAGGTCGTGGCCGCAGCCAAGGGCCCCATCGTGCTCCATGTCTGCGCCAACACCGATATGATCATCCCCCTGATGTGCGAAACGGGCGTGGCGGCCATCAGCATCGAGGAGAAGGCCGATTTGAAAAAAGCGGTTGAAATCGCACACGAAAAAGACGTTCGGGTGTTCGGAAACGTGGCCACCGCCACCACCCTTTTCATGGGAACGCCGGAGGCGTGTTACCAGGAATCCATCGCTTCTTTGGAGAATGGAGCCGACTTCCTCACGCCGGGATGCGGCATTGCGCCCGGATCGCCCCTCGAGAACGTCCTGCAGCTCAAAAAAGCACGGGACGACTATTTCAAAAGATAGTGGATAGTGGATAGTGAATAGTGGCACGGAAAACCAAGTCGTTTTTTTCGGCTGTCCGCTGGACCCCGATGAACGTTCCGAGTCGATCCAGGAAAAGCATGCGATCGCATCAGGGGGCGTGCGCCCCCTGATGGATCCCTTCCAGGCGGTCATGGGATTCATTCGGGAGGAGATAGCGGATCGGGACTGGGAAGACCTCGGTTCCCTTCCCGTTCCGGATTGGCTGACGCCGACGCCCAAAGATCTCTCCCGGATCCGCGTCGAGGAATTTGTGTCCTTCCTGGACGACGACGGATGCCGGCGGATGGCGGCGGACGCGGAACGATTCGTCTCCGAGCGGATTCTTCCCCGCATCCCCTGCATGATCGGGGTGGACCATTCTCTAACCGGCGGCGTCTTCAAGTCTCTGTCCGATCATTACGGCAAGAAAAATCTTTCGCTGATCGTCCTGGACAGCCACACCGATGCCGTTCCCATGCCCGTAATGGGCGATGCCGTTCAGTACGATATTGACAGCAATCCGGCCTCGCCCCACGACCGGAACGATCCATTCATTTACAACAGAACCGATGCCGTCAACGCCAGCTCCTTTATCCACCATCTCCTGACCGAGGGAACCCTTTTGCCTGCGAACCTGTTTCTCGTCGGCGTCAGCGATTATCCGGAAAAACGGGCGCTGCGCATCCAGGACCCCCGGGTCGCCCGATATGTCGGCGTCTATACGGGGATGAGGCAAAACGGGGCCACAATACTCACCAAAAAAGACTGTGCTTCGAGCCCGACGAAAATGAAAACCCTGCTGGGAAAACTGAAAACCCCCTACGTCTATATCTCGGTAGACATGGACATCGGCGCCCGCAACGCCTTGGAAGGCGTTCGATTCAGGGATCGACGGGGTCTTCAGGAAAAGCAGATTTATCGCATCGCCGAGGCCGTCCGTTCGCTTTTTTCCCGACATGTCCGCCTGGTTGGCTTGGATATCACCGAGATCAATCCGAGACGGGCCGGCGGGATGCTTTCTTCAGGAGAGGACCGGACGTATCGCATCGCCGCCAACCTCATTGAAAAAATCGTTTTTTCCGGAGGGACAAAGGGACAGAGGGACAAAGGGACAAGGGAATAAATCATCGCTCCGGCTGATGCGATTATCCCCTGCGTCCCTTTGTCTCTGTGTGTCTTTAGCCCTTTAACAATGAAAGGAGATCGTGAGCAATGATGGAGAAAGATAATTTTGTCCCCGTTCGGGAAGCGGATGGCCGCTATTTTGTCCAGGAAGACGCCAATCAGCCGAAGGTCCTCAAATACCATGCGGGCGGCAAATGGATTATGTCAAAAACCGATAAGTTCATGGACTGCTACAACGCTTCCACCGGGCAGGTGATCGCCAAGGCCCCGTGTTGTACGCAGGACGAGGTGGACGCCGCCATTGCGGCGGCCAAGGCGGCTTTTCCGGCATGGGCCGATACGCCGATCAGCAAGCGCGTTCAGGTGCATTTTCGGATGAAGGAACTCGTGGACAAACATCTCGAGGAGCTGACCGTCCTGCTGTGCACCGAGGAGGGCAAGAATTACAGCGAGTCCATGGGCGACGTGCTCAAAGTCAACGAAGTGGTGGAATTCGCGTGCGGAACGCCCCATCTCATGAAGGGCGAGTCCCTGATGAATTGCAGCAAGAACTATGACACGGTGCTGTATCGGGAATCCCTGGGCGTCTTCGCCGGCATTGCGCCGTGGAACTTTCCGGCCATGATCCCCCATGGCTGGATGGCCCCTCTTTGCATCGCCACGGGAAACACCATGGTGCTCAAAGCCGCCAGCTTCGTGCCCCAGTCGGCCATGCGCCTTCTGGAACTCTGGCGCGAGGCCGGTCTGCCCGACGGCGTCCTCAACATCGTGACCTGCAGCCGGAACGAGGCCGAGACCTTCCTGAAGCACCCCGACATCAAAGGGGTCTCTTTCGTCGGCTCCACACCCGTCGGCAAGCACATCTACGCCACGGCCGCGGCCCACGGCAAACGGGTTCAGGCTCTCACCGAGGCCAAAAACCATGCCCTGGTGATGCGGGACTGCAAACTCGAACGGACGGCCCGGGGGATCATCAACGCTTACTGCGGGTGCGCCGGCGCCCGGTGCATGGCCTGTCCGGTGGTCGTGGTGGAAAGCGCCATCGCCGACGAGTTGATCGACCATCTCAAGAAATATGTGGCTGAATTGAAGTTGGGACCGGCATGGGATCCCAATACCGGCATGGGCCCCATCATGAACGCCGGGCATTTGAAGTTCATCACCGACTGGATCCAAAAGGGCGTCGAAGAGGGCGCGGAACTGATCGTCGATGGCAGAAATCCCGAGCCTCCCAAGGGGTATGAGGACGGCTTCTGGCTGGCGCCGTCGATCTTTGACAAGGTCACTGAAGACATGAGCGTCGGTCGGGAGGAGATCTTCGGGCCGGTTTTGTGCATCAAGCGGGTGGACTGCTTCGAGGAGGGGCTGGAGATCATGAACAACAGCCGGTTCGCGAATGGATCCGTGATTTACACCCAGAACGGATACTATGCGCGCACGTTCGCCAAAAAGACGGATGCGGGCATGGTGGGCATCAACGTGGGCATCCCGGTGCCCCTGGGGATTTTTGGTTTCACAGGTCACAAGCAGTCCTTCTTCGGCGACCTCCATGTCATGGGCCGCGATGGAATCTGTTTCTTCACCGAGTCCAAATGCGTCACCAACACCTGGTTCTCGGAAGATGAGGAAAGCGGGAACTGCAAAGTGGATACCTGGGACGGCACCATTTCTTCGATGCCGATCAAGGACAAATAAAATCCCATCGCCATTCGACGGGTCCGGATCGGCTTCGGCCGTTCCGGACCCGTCCCGGCGACGGGCGGCATCCACCGCCATGAAAGAAATCGTTACCGATATCCAGAGCCTGGGCGTCCGGGTTCCTTCGGAGATCCAGGGAAGAAGGGGAGGGGCCGGCCCGGCCGAAGGGCGCGCCCTGATGATCCAATCGCATCCGGTCAATGTCCCCATTTCGGCATCTTACGTATCCCGATCCCCGTATCATCTGGTTCCGGCCGAAAGCGGGTTTATGCTGTCCCGGAATGGGATGGCGCTTTTTCCCGTGACCATCGTCCCGGAACCGGCGTTTTACGGCGGCGCCGACCCGGACGGCGTTCCTTTTAACAAAATCGCACTGCTGCACGGCGCCGACTGCCTGGCCACCACGGTGTTTCAGGATTGCGTCAACTGGAACACCGTTCGACAGTGCCGGTTCTGCGGGACGGGGGTGTCCTTGCAGACCGGCGGCGCGGTCGAAAAGAAAACCCCCGGACAACTGGCCCGGGTCGCCGAAAACGCCCATGCCTTGGACGGCGTTTCCCACATGGTGCTCACCTCCGGGACCGGCCGTCCGCCCGGCAGCGAGATTCCGTATCTGGCCCAATGCGTTCGGGCGGTCAAGGCCGCGGTGGATCTGCCGATCCATGTCCAGTTCGCGCCGCCGGCGGATATCGCCGCCATGGATGAACTGAAGGCGGCAGGAGCCGACACTGTCGGCATTCACATCGAATGTTTTCACCCGGCGACCTTGGCGCTCGTTGCCCCGGCCAAGGCGGCCATGGGGATGGACCGGTATGAAGCGGCCTGGAAACGGGCGGTGACGCTGTTCGGCCCCAACCAGGTGAGCAGCTTTCTGATCGTGGGCCTCGGCGAACCTCCGGATTCGGTGGTCCGGGGAAGCGAGATCCTGGCGGACCTTGGCGTTTATCCTTTTGTCGCGCCGTTGCGACCCATTCCGGGGTCGGGCATGGAACATGCCACCCCCCCGGATCCGGAAATCATGAAGAGGATCTATCGCGCAGTGGCCGGGGTGTTGCGTCGGAAAGGGATCTCTTCCAGGGAAAGCCTTGCCGGTTGCGTCCGCTGCGGCGCCTGTTCCGCTCTGCCCTTATATGAAATGCCGGCGGATGGCTTCATCTGTCACACGGTCCGAACGCAGGATGAACTGGCTGCGGCCCTGGCCATCCGGCACGAGGTCTTTGTTGAGGAACAACACCTTTTTCAGGATTCGGACGCGGACGCCCACGATGCATCGGCCATCCACCTGGTGCTGAAAAAAGACAACATGATTGTGGGAACCGTCCGCGCCTATCCGGAGACGGAAACCAGCGGCGGCTGGATCGGGGGAAGGCTGGCGGTGCGAAAGAGCGCCAGATCGTTTAAGGCCGGCCGGCTCCTTGTGAAAGAAGCCATGAAACGCGTGAAAAACCGGGGATGCATCCGGTTCACGGCCCAGGTTCAGGAAAAAAACGTCCCCTTTTTTAAAAAAATCGGGTGGAAGGCCATCGGGCCGTCATGCCTGCATATGGGCCTGGCCCATCAACTCATGGAAGCGGACTTGACAACGGCGCCGGACGACGGCGTCTGAAAAGGGGAAGTGGTGAGCGCGGCGTTAGAGACGATCATAGACAAGGTGCGTCATTACGGCGGGGTGACCCGAAAAGCGGCTATCCGGGATGTGGTTGAAACCTTGCGTTTGACGCACGCTTATGGACCCCAACTCCCGGGTTACGGAGATGATGCAGCCATCATCCCATGGAATGACGGGTACCTGCTGATGGCGGCCGACGGCATGATGACCGGTTTGCTCATCAACGAGCCCTATGCAGCGGGCAAGGCGTCGGTCATGGTGACGGTGAACGACATCTTCGCAACGGGCGGACGGCCCATCGGCATGGTCAATGTCATGGCCAGCGGGGATGACGAGCAACGGGCCCTCATTGCAGCCGGCATTGAAAAAGGCTGCCGGAAGCTCCGGGTCCCGATGATCGGGGGGCACCTTCATCCGGATGCGCCGACCGACCATCCCGCCCTGAGCGTGGCGATCCTGGGATGGGCCACCCGGCTTCTCAGGAGCCATCTGGCCATGAGCGGTGATGATCTGATCCTGGCGGTGGACCTTGCCGGCCGGGCGGGATGCCGGTCCGTGGCGAGCTGGGACGCCAATTCCGGAAAAACCCCTGATGAACTGCGTCATCGGTTGGAAGCCCTTCCTCTGATCGCGGAAAACAACCTGGCTCAGGCTGCCAAGGATGTGAGCAACGGGGGAATTCTGGGGACTCTGGCCATCATGATGGAAAATTCGGGCAAGGGGGCCAGCGTCGATTTGGACGCCATTCCCCGGCCCGACGCGCTGGCGTTTTCGGATTGGCTCCTGTGCTTCCAGAGCTTCGGCTTCATCCTGGCCGTTCCTCCCGCAAACACCCCCCAGGTGCTGTCTCTGTTTTCAGAACGACATATTCAGGCCGCTGTCGTGGGCCGGGTCCGGGAATCGCCCGTGGTGGCCCTCACCCTGGGCGGCGCTTCCGGAATTTTATTTGATTTCAGGAAGGATGTCATCACCGGCATTAGCGTCAGCGGATGCGGCCACCCCTGAAAGCGTCCAATATCATCCCGGTCATCACCCTCCTGGCCGTCTGGCAGGGTTTGTGCAGCGTGGGACTGATCCCTTCCTATAAACTGCCGTCGCCCATCCAGGTGGCTCGGGGCTTCTGGGATCTGTTGACCCTGGGGATGCCGCCGGGCCATTCGCTGATCTATCACATCCTCTACAGTCTCTGGCGGGTTTTCGTCGGATATGCCGCAGCAATGGCAACGGCGATTCCCCTGGGGATCGCAATGGGCTGGTCTGCCCGTCTTCGCAATCTTGTAGGGCCTATCCTTGAAATCCTCCGTCCCATCCCGCCCCTGGCCTGGATTCCCATCGCCATCCTCTGGTTCGGCATCGGCATTCAGTCTGCGGCTTTCATCATTTTTCTGGGGGTCTTTTTCCCGATCCTTCTCAACACCATCGACGGGGTGCGCTCCATCGATCCGGTGCTCATCGAGGCGGCCCGGACATTGAACGCCACCGACCGGGACGTGTTCCAGAAGGTTTTGATTCCAGGGGCAGTTCCGGCGATATTCACCGGGATGCGCATCGGCGTCGGCATCGGATGGATGACCCTGGTGGCCGCGGAGTTCACCGGCGTCAGACAAGGGTATGGACTGGGGTACATGATCATGACGGCGCGGGACATCCAGCGGGCCGATGAGATCGTGGCCGGGATGCTGGTGATCGGGCTTATCGGGCTATCCATTGACGGCGCCTTGCGATTCCTGGAAAGACGCCTGATCCGATGGCGTTAAGGCTGCCGGCATCATGCCGGCATCATGCCGGGACCATACCGGAGTTGTGATCAGTGAGTCTTGACATTTCCCATCTTTCCAAAATCCACGAGGGCGACGCCGAACAATCGGATATCCGGATCTTTTCCGATATTACCTGTCGGGTCGAAACCGGTCGGTTCCTGTCCATCGTCGGCCCAAGCGGTTGCGGCAAAACCACTTTGCTGCGGATCATTGCCGGCCTGGAGCCGGCTTCCGGAGGGCAGGTCCTGCTGGATGGGGAGGTCGTGAGGGGCCGGGATCAGCGGGTTGGTCTGGTGTTTCAGGAATACGCGCTTTTTCCATGGCGCACGGCCATCCGGAACATTGAGATGGGGCCCGAGATCGCAGGCGTCCCCCCGGATGAACGGCGGGCTGCCGCCATGCAGTATATACGCGCTTTTGATCTGAACGGATTTGAGCACGCGTACCCTAAAGCCTTGTCCGGGGGAATGAAGCAGCGGGTGGCCATCGCCCGCACCCTCATCATGAATCCCCGGGTGGTGCTGATGGATGAGCCCTTCGGTTCCCTTGACAGCCAGACCCGGAACGATCTTCAGAATTTCCTGATGACCCTCTGGACCCGGCGGAAGGACACCGTGCTTTTTGTCACGCACAACGTGGATGAGGCTGTATATCTCAGCGACCAGATCATGGTTCTGTCGAAAAAACCAACCCATATATTGAAGATTTTCGATGTGTCCGCTCCCCGGCCCCGGGATCGGACGAGCCGTGAATCCAACCGGGTCCGCAAGGCGATCCTCGATCTGCTCGCCGGTCCTTCGTGACCCCCCCGCCATCAACCGGCGCTTTACATTCGGGCCGTGGGTGTGATAAGCCATCTGCCTGGTCGATTAAGGCCCTCTGGTAAGGCCAAGGCCCTCTGGCATTGGCCCTCGGGCCATGGAAACCCACACGGCTGCATCAAGCGGATGGCAGACCATTCGGCGCAATAGGAGACAACATGCAGGACGGTTATGTGACGGTGTTCACCGGCAATGGAAAAGGGAAGACCACCTCGGCCCTGGCTCTGGCCCTGCAGGCGGCCGGCGCCGGACTGCAGGTGTGCATTCTGCAGTTTATCAAGAAGGGGGCTTACAGCGAAATCAGGGCATTGAGTCGATTTTCCGACAAAATCACGGTTGAACAGTGGGGCTTGGGCCGGTTTACCAGTGAGAAGCCTGAACCCGAGGATATCCAGGCCAGCCGCCGGGGGGTGGCCCGGGCCGGAGAAATCATTCCTTCTGATTTGTACGATCTCGTCATCCTGGACGAGGCCAATGTTGCGGTAAAGCTCGGCCTGATTGGCGTGCAGGAACTTGTGAGCCTGATTCTCAGCAAGCCGGACCGACTCCAACTCGTGATTACCGGTCGATATGCCTCACCGAAGATCATCAATATCGCAGACCAGGTCACGGAGTTCAAAGTTCGAAAACACTATATGGGAAAAGGCGTTCCCGCACGGGAGGGAATCGAATTTTAATGGAATTGTAAAGGCTTGATTCAGCGCCCGAGCGACAGCAGTGTTTCAGCCGCGATGGTGGGGGAGATATTTCCTTTTTCCACGGCGCGAACCATTTCCGGCCAGCGCTGCTTCACCTGTGGGTTGTTGAAAAAGCGATCTTTCAGTTCCTGCTCCACCAGCGATCGCATCCAGTCCACATCCTGCCGCCTTCGTATTTCAGCCAACTCGCCGGAGGCCGTGAATTTTTCCCGGTGATCCAGGATGCAATTCCATACGTCCTCGATGCCGTCCATGGTCATGGCGCTGCAGGTCAGGACAGGAACAGACCAGGTCGGGGTTTCCGGGTTCATCAGGCTCAGAGCGGTTTCGTAATCCTTTTTGGCTGCTTTTGCTCTCTCGATGTTGTCGCCGTCGGCCTTATTGATGGCGATGATGTCGGCGATTTCCAGAATTCCTTTTTTGATGCCCTGCAGGTCGTCCCCGGCGCCGGCCAGCATGAGCACGAGGAAAAGGTCCACCATGGAGGCCACCGCGGTTTCCGATTGCCCCACACCCACGGTCTCAACCAGCATCACGTCATAACCGGCCGCCTCGCAGACGACCATCGTTTCACGGGTTCTCTGGGCCACTCCTCCCAAGGTTCCGCTGGAGGGGGACGGACGGATAAACGCATTGGGGTGGAGGGAGAGTTTCTCCATTCTCGTCTTGTCTCCCAGGATGCTGCCGCCGCTCCTGGAACTGCTGGGGTCCACTGCCAAAACCGCCACCTGGTATCCTTTTTCCACCAGCAGCATCCCCAAACTCTCGATGAACGTGCTTTTTCCAACGCCGGGCACCCCCGAGACGCCGACGCGGATGGCCTTTCCGGCGTGGGGTATGAGGTCGTTGATGATGGTCTGAGCCATCCGGCGATGCTCAGGCAATGCGCTTTCGATCAGGGTGATCGTTCTGGCGGTTACCTGTCGGTTGTGGGAGAGAACGCCTTCCACATGGTCTTGAGGCGTTAGATTTTTGGGCACGTTGTCATTACCTCTTTCAATAGTTGCAACACGTCATCGGCGTCGTCAGGGTTGATCCGGTCTGCCGCCGTCGGCGCCTGAGGGTCTTTGCCGCAGCGCTTCAACGTATGGTGCGCGCAAACGACCACCGCAATATCATCGCAGGCCAGGTCCATCAAGGCGTTGGAAAATCGCCGGGCCGATGTTCCATCGAACAGAAGGCAGACGATGTGGACATCGTTTTCCATGGCCATTTGCGCGAGCTGTTCGGGTGCGGCCTGAGCCGGGCTGATATCCACATCGAACCCATACCGGGAGAACCGGGCTGCGACTTGATTGACGCGCCGGCGCTGATCGCCCCGGCTGGATCGGCCGAGCATGATCCGGGGTCTGCGCCCCCGGGTCCGAAAGAACCGATTGATTTCCTGTTCAATGCGGTCGTCCGTTCCGGTTTGCCGGCGGCCGGTCCGGGCCGGTGTGCTGTTGTCTGGTATCTTCTGCGCTGTTTCGGCTGTGGAGTTCATTTTGTCATCGGCGAGGGGTCTATCGATTTTCAGATGATCAGATCGTCGTGATCCTGATCCCGTCCGAGACATACACCTTTTGCCCTGTCCGGTCAAGCCCCGGTTGGTTCCCCGGCGGCCACTCGCCGCCGGGGATGACCCATGAAAGCGGGCTTTACAGTCGTCCAACGGCAGGACTGGGTTTGCGGCCGTATTCCCTGGCGGTTTTCACGATGGCGTGCATGTTTTCCTCTTTAATGTCCGGCCAGAGGTCGCATCCGGGCCAGACGGCGTCGACGCCGCCGTCGATGTTAAGCTTGATGGCCTCGATCGCCTGTTCCACGGTGGTTTCCTCTTTGCAGGGCAGGGCGAAAACGTCGAAATTGCCGAACAAGAGCGCATCGTTTCCGATCTTCTTGCGCGATTCGACCAGATTGTTCTTGATGTCGACGCTGAGGGCGTCGGCGCCGCATTCGGCCATCATCTCGACGATCATATCCGTCGCGCCGCAGATATGCAGCACTTTGGGTGATTTCCAGGCGTCGAGGATGCGGGAGACGCGGGGCTGGATCATGCTCTTCCAGGTTCTGGGACTCAGCAGGTCCGTGCCCGTGCCCATTTCGCGGAGGGTAATGTAATCAACGCCAGCCGCCTGGTAGGCCTGGCCGATTTTGATGAGCATGTCGCTGATCTTATCGAGGGCGTCTTCCACCAGTTTCTTCTGCTTGAAGACGCCCTTGAGCATGATGTCCAGTTCCAGAAGCTGCCCGGCCATGGTGAAAGGCCCAAGCAGCCAGGCGCCCACGGGATACTCCGGAGCCTCGGTCTGCGCCAACTTCAGGGCTTCGATCACCATGGGAATGCGACCCAGTTCCAGGATGTTGTCGGGGATCTCCACTTCCTCCAGAGTCTTCCAGCGTTTCTCGGGAATGGTGGGATAAAGGATATCCTCGGAATTGTCGTAGAGGCTGATCTGATTGCCAAGCGCCTCCGATTCGCAGGTCATGTCAAAGGGAACCACCACTGAGTCGAAATCAAACATCTTGCTGGAGAGCAAAGCCGACTGGACCATCCGATTGGCGTCGGTATGGACCTGGGCGAACCGATATCCCAATTTTTTGATGGCCGGCAACACGACCATCCCGTATCCGCTGAAAAACGGCATGGTATCAACCGGTTCTTTTCGAAATGTACGCATTACTCTTTCTTTTGGGGTTAATTCAGGCATAAAAAATGAGTTCCTTTCTGGAATTGAGGGTTTCAAAATTGACAGTTGACGCTTAAATTGTTGGTTCACTTATATATCTCATCATCAACCGTCTGGCCATCGTCCGAAAGCCGATTTCCTGGCAGATCGAAGATGATTTTAGGGCGGACAAGCTGCGGCTACATTCCCGGGTCCACGAGTCCGAGCTGGATGGCGAAATGGATCAGCTTGACGGGAGAATCGATGTTGAGTTTCTCCATCAGGTGCGCGCGGTGGGATTTGACGGTGCTGACGCTCACGAAAAGCATGTCGGCGATCTGCCGCGTGGAGTGCCCTTCCGCGATCAGTTGAAAAACCTCCCTTTCACGGTTCGTGAGCTGTTTGTATCTTTCGGATTGGGAAATGCCTTTATCGGGTGACCGGTAAGACTCCACCAGCACTTTCGAGATGGCGGGGTTCAGGGAGGTTTCGTCTTTCAATGCGGCGTGAATGGCTTTGATGATATCCGTTCCGCTGTCGTCTTTGAGCAGGTAGCCGGACACGCCGGCTTCCATGAGTTGATGGATATAGTGTTCGTGGGAATACATGGACAGAATCAGAACCTTGGCCTTGGGCAACAGCTTGCGGATTCTCTTGGCCGCCTCGATGCCGTTCATTCTCGGCATGGCGATGTCCATGATGATGATATCGGGTTTGAGGGCCAGGGCCTGCTCCACGGTCTTCTGTCCGTCGGTGGCCTGTCCCACGACCTTGAGATCCGGTTGTTCTTCCAGCAGGCGCGACAGGCCCTGTCGCACGATGGTATGATCATCGGCGATAAGAATGCGGATTTTTTCACTCATGATGCGATTCTTCATCCAGGTCAATGGGGATTTCAATGCGGATCCAGGTACCCTGGCCAGGTTCACTTCGCAGGTGAAACACGCCATTGTTCAGGGTCACCCGTTCCCGCATGCCGAGGAGCCCGAGGTTGAACCGGTTTCTGCCGATGGATTCGGCGTGGAATCCGACGCCGTCGTCTTCTGCCAGAAAGATAATCCGGGGATAGCCTTTG
>JAABTD010000072.1 GCA_011390065.1 Desulfobacteraceae bacterium | reverse complement strand
TCGGCGCCGATCCCCTGATCCTCCGAACGAATCTCCTGGACACCGACGCCGTTCCGGAGACCGTGCAGCGGGTCGTGGACCGATTCGGTCGCCTGGATATCCTGATCAACAACATCGAACGGGGCGGTTGGCCGGTGGTCCACGGGCACTACGTCCGGGATCAATGGGACCTGGAGATGGCCACCACCCTCCGGGCCAAGCGGTGGGTTTTCGACGCGGCCCTGCCGCACCTGACGGCATCGGGGGACGGCGCTGTGGTCAACATCTCCTCCATTGCGGGTCTGGTGGGGCGCGCCGGTCCCGCCGGGGTCGTCTTCAACGACGGCTATGCGGCGGCCAACCGCGGCGTTTCTCTTCTGACCGAAACCTGGGCCCGGATGGGCGGACCGGCGGTACGTGTAAACGAGATCATGCTGGGGTTCATTGAAACCCGACACGCTGCCGGCGTCCGGGGATGGGGCCTGCTCGCCGAAGAGCAGAAGGCGGCCATCCGGGACCATACCCTGCTGGGGCGAACCGGGACCATCGACGACGTGGTCCGGGCGGTGCTGTTCCTGTTGAAGGATGCGCCGTTTATGACCGGGAGCGTGCTCCGCTTGGACGGCGGATACGTCTTGGGTGGGGAAAAGGCGGGACCCATGCCGCCCGGCGTGCTGTAGGACGCTACCGTTTCGGTTTGAGAATGTGCGAGGGCATCCCCCAGATGAACAGCTGAATCCAGGCCAGACCGAGGGAGAGAAGGGCTGCATCGTCAACCTTTGCCCGTTTGAGGGTCGCTGACGTCACCTTGAAGCGCTTCAGAAACGAGCTGTTGAAAACGAATTCCCGGAACCGGTCGATGTTGTAGGCCGCCATGAAGGCCATTTTGGCCCGCCGGCCGTCGGGGCCTTCAGGCCCCCAGGGGTTCTGGAGGAAGAGCCGTTTCACCTCGATCCATCGCACGGTCTGGCGATTGTAGCGTTCCGCTTCCTGGTCCAGCGCCCATGTGTCGGTGGTCCAAATCTGGTCCTCATGCCGGCCCATGCAGAAATCGGGAGGCCTGAAAAAATGGACCAGCGACGATCGACCGCTGGCGGCGTCGAACCGGACGCCGTGCTCCACCGGAAAATCGCGGCAGGCGCCGGGACGATCCGGATAGACCGAGCAGCCGGCTTCGGAGAGAAAGGGACAGGTGGCCTCGGCGTTGTCCGCCATCCGCAACAGCACTTCCGGAAAATGGTTGTCCGGCCGCATGACCACATCCGCGTATCGCTCCAGGAAGTCGTCGGAGGAGATGGAGAGCCGGTTTTTCAGACGGATCACGTCGTAGGGGTAGAGAAACATGTTGAGGTTCCGGCAGCACTGGTTGAAACACCTGATGCCGGGATGGCAGCGAAAGGCGAAGGTCTCGCCCTCGGCCAGCGGTTTTCCGGGCAGCGCTTCCAGATGGTCGGGATCATCGATGTAACGCATTCAACTCCTTTGAGGCGGTGATGGGTTGGCCGGAAATGAACGGATCATTTCGGCGACAGTCATGCGGACCCGCTCGGCAACGCCCAGGGTTTCCCGGAGCGCCTTTTCCAGGCGGGCCATCCGGGCGTAAAAGGGGGTGCGGTCAAAGGGGAGACAGGGTCGATTCTGCGCCGCTTGGGTGAAGCGGTCGCATCCCGGGCCCTGGACTCTCCGGCCGTCGGGTCGGTGCAATTCGTGGGCGATGCCGTGAAGCCGGCAGATCATGGGCCGGTGGGAATAAAGCCGGCACAGACCATCCTGGTTGACCGGACACATGACCCGGACCGGTCCGCCGGCTTCCTCGGCTGCGGCGGTTTTCTGAATAACGGTTTCCGACCGCCGGCGCAGCGCCTGCCGGTGTGTTGCCGGCAACCCCTGAAACCCTTCCCACATATAAAGGCATTCGGCGACGGTGTGGTGATGGAACCGGGTCAGGCAACAGTTGTCTTCGCATCCCCGGCACTGGAATCCATAGCGGCCGGCGACCGCCTCGTATTCGCGGTCCATGTCGGCGAAAAGACGCCGGAGCCGGTTCATAAACGGCCCATATCCATCGGGCCGATGAAAGGCGTCTTTCAGAAAGTGATCTTCGGGCATGAGGAGGATCGTTTTTCCGGTTTGGGTTATTCGACTGCCATGAGGGAGCGCCAGCGGTCGATTTCGGTTTCCACATCGTACCCCTGACGCCGGAGCAGATCGACAATGGCCGGGGCATTCCAGCGAAGGTAAGGGTTTACCCGCTTTTCCCAGGCCAGGGTAGAGCGCACATGAGTCGGGTCGTAGGCCGCCAGGTAAGCGTCGATGTCGGGGTTGTCCGGTTCGAGATATCTTGCAAAGGCCAGGGATTGCCTGACGTAATCGTGGCCCGCGTAAACGATGGTGTTGTCCGGAAGCGCCAGGATTCGCTGGATGGACCGGTAAAAAACGTCAAGATCGCCTGAAAAAGGGTTGCCCACCGTGCCGTTGAACAGGGTGTCCCCCGCAATGAGGGCCTCGCCCGTATAGAAGCAGACCGCATCATCTGTATGACCGGGGGTGGAAAAGACCTCGATCCGTTCCCCATCGAGATCGATCTTGCCCTCCCGGGCCAACCCCTGGTGATCCAGCCGGGCTGCGCCGGCCCGTTTTGCCAGATCGGCTGTCCCTACGGTGTGATCCGCATGGCCGTGGGTGTTGGTCGCATATGCCAGGGTGAGTCCCTGTTCGGTCGCAAAAGAAAGAATGTCCGCCACGGCCCCGCCGTCGATGGCCAATGCGTTGCGGTCTCCATAGATCAGATAGGCGAGATTATCGGCGGAATAGCGAAACTGGGCGATTTTCATGGCGCCTCCATCGCGCTCCGGCTTGTCCTTAGGTAAAACCGTTTGTTTCCGCAAAACATAAACACCCCTTCCCCCTTGGCAAGGCAGGCCAAGGTCATGTTCAGAGAAGATGCCAGTTCCACGGCCAGGGCCGTGGGTCGGGAGACGGCCAGGAAGATGGGAATGCGGGCCCGGGCCGCTTTCTGAACCAGTTCATAACTGATCCGGGAGGACATGACCAGGACTTTAGCGCGGCCTAAACGCTTCTCCAGAAAGAGCTTGCCCACGGCCTTGTCCAGGGCGTTGTGGCGGCCCACATCCTCGGCAATGGACAGCAGATCCATCTCCGGGCCGTAAATCGCGGCGGCATGGGCGGCCCGGGTCCGGCTCCGCAGGGGCTGGTGAGCCGGAAGTCCTTCAAGGAGCGAAAGGGCCTTTGCCGGATGGATGCGGGTCGCGTCGTCCTCGATGGGTTGGATGAGCTGGTGGAGTTCTTCCACCATCTCCTTGCCGCACAGCCCGCAGGAACTCTGACTGATGTAATTGCGCCGCTCGAGATGACCGGAGACCGCTGATCGGCGCTCGGTGGTCAGGGTAACGGCCACCACATTGGTGTCGGACCCGTCGCAGAAAGCGATGCCGCCGAGATCATCGGGTCTGTCCGCAATGCCTTCCCCAAGGCAGAATCCCGCTGCATGGGCGATCTCATCCCCCGGCGTCCGCATGACCACCGCATAGGGGTTTCCCTGGACCCGGATGGAAAGCGGCTCCTCGCCGATGAGGCGCTGGGTTGCGGCTTTTTCTCCGGCATCGGTCCAGAGAATGGCGGTATGTTCCGTGGCGTTGTCCAAAATGGCGACTCCTTCAGCCGGATCGGCTTTCGTAATATGTCCGCAGTCGATCGAAGGCGGCGTTGTAGATCTGCATGATTTCTTTCGATGTCTGGAATTTATCGGGATTGTTGACGAATCGGTCGGAATGAAATTTCTTCATCTCCCGGTTTCGGGCCCGCTTGACCTCGGACAGGGAAGAGGGGGGCTTGAGATCGAAGATCGCCAGGTCTTCCACCACCTGTTGCGGGCAACCGCCGGGATAAGGCCGGGCCTGCTGTGTTTTAGTCCCGTCATGACCTTCTTGTCGACGCTGGCCGCGCGGTTGCGCCTGATCCTCTGTTTCTTCTCCGAAAACGCGATTTTCCCAGTCGTCCAACCGGTCTTCGGCCTTTTCCAGCAAATGGCCCATGGCCTGCTGAACATTGGCGCGAGCGATGTTGAACAATCTTCCGATGAGCTTGGACATGGCATCTTTTTCAAAAGTATGGACAACGGCGTTGACCGGCACTCGACATAACGACACTTTGGAATGTTAAAGAAATCTCAAAGAGAGTTCAACAGGAAAACGGCGGTTGCTTATGGATTTCTTTTGTTGACAAAATCCCGCTTTTTCGTTAACCATTTCCAAAAAAGGAGTTAACGCAATGGTGTTTCTCAAATGACGCCCGACATCCTCGATATCTTGAAGTCCCAGAACGACATTCTCTCGGGGGAAGCCCTCAGCGATCGCCTGGGGGTTTCACGGGTCACGGTCTGGAAACACATCCGGAAGCTCCGGGAATACGGCTATGCCATCGAATCGAGTTCGAAAGGGTATATCCTCAAAAACGGCGTTGATGTGATCGCGCCGTGGGAATTTCCGGGATGGGAAGACCGCATCCATTATTATCCGGAAGTCGATTCCACCATGGATGTAGCCCGGAAAGCAGCCCGGAAGGGATGCCCCTCCTACACCGTCGTGGCGGCCGGACGGCAGTTGAAGGGGCGCGGCCGGCTGGACCGGAGCTGGGCCTCCACCGACGGCGGCCTTTATTTCACGGTGACGGTTCGCCCGGAATTGGCGCCGATGCTGGGGTACCGGGTCAATTTCTGCGCCTCCCTGGCCCTGGCCAAAACCCTTCGGGATCGTTTCGACGTTCCGGCCATGGTCAAGTGGCCCAACGACATTCTGGTGGGGGAAAAAAAACTGGTGGGGCTGCTTTCGGAGATGGAAACCCGGTCGGACATGATCTCCTTTGTCAACATCGGCATCGGGATCAACGTCAATAACGACCCGACTTCGGTTGCGCCCGAGGCGACCTCCCTGGGCCGCATCACGGGGATGCCCGTTGCGCGAAAGGCGGTGCTCTCCGGGTTCCTCGACATCTTCCGGTCGCGGATGGAAAAAGACGACCTTTCCACCATCATCGACGAATGGAAGGACTACACCCTGACCATCGGCCGCCATGTGCGGGTGGAAACCGTCCGGGATGTGTTCGAGGGAAAGGCCGTGGATGTGGATGAGGGCGGTGCGCTGATACTGGCCATGAGGGGAGGGCGGACTCAGAGAGTTATTCACGGAGATTGTTTTCATTCCTGAACCGCGTACAGCACCGTTGCAGACGACAAAAATTGCGAACCGATTAAAAACCCAAACGGAGAATTTACGATAATGAACCCCTCGCCCATCCATGATTCATCCGAACAGCTCCGCATGACCGTTTACGCCTCGCTCATGGCCGCATTCATTGCGGCCGGCGCTTACATTGCCGTGCCCATCGGCCCGGTGCCTGTTGTGCTGCAGAATATGTTTGTGCTTTTGGCCGGGCTGCTGCTGGGCTGGCGGTGGGCCGCGGCGGCGGTGGGGGTTTATCTGCTGGCCGGCATCTGCGGATTGCCCGTGTTTGCCGGGGGGACCGGCGGCGTCGGCCGCCTGGTGGGGCCTACGGGCGGATATCTGATCGGCTATCTTCCGGCGGCGGCCGTTGTCGGGTGGATGTCGGAGCGTCGTGACAACAATAGGGTGTTGGATGTCCTCGGTTTGATCGCCGGCACGATGGTTGTCTATCTCTGCGGCGTTTTCTGGCTCAAAATGGCAACCGGCATGTCCATTGGGAAAAGTCTGGCCTTGGGCATGTACCCGTTTCTGCCGGGCGACGGGCTCAAAATCATCGCAGCCGCAGCCATTGCCGGAGCGGTTCGGCCGATGATCCGAAAGCCGGGCAAGGTGGCGCATTCCCATGGCTATTCTTGAAGTTGACGGCCTTTCCCATCGATTTTCCGATGGAGCCGTGGGCATTGAGGATATTCAACTGACGGTTCGCGAGGGCGGTTTCACGGTGCTCGCCGGGCCCAACGGGTCGGGCAAGTCCACATTTCTGCGCCACCTCAACGGGCTGTTGACGCCGACATCGGGGGACGTGCGGGTTCAGGGCGTGTCGGTGCGGGAAGATCCTCGCCGGGCCCGACAGCTGGTGGGAATGGTTTTTCAGGATGCCGACAGCCAGATCGTGGGGGAAACCGTCTATGACGATGTGGCGTTCGGACCGGAGAATCTGATGCTGGATCGACAGGAAATCCATCAACGGGTAATGGGAGCGCTGGTCGCTCTGGGCATGTCGGATATGGCGGGTCAACGGACCCACCTTTTGTCCGGGGGCGAAAAGCGGCGACTGGCCATCGCCGGCATCCTGGCCATGGGATCTGAGGTGATCGTCCTGGACGAACCCTTTTCCAACCTCGACTATCCCGGGGTTCGGCAAGTGTTGGCGGCGATTCTCGATCTCCATGCCCGGGGACGGACGATCCTGCTGACCACCCATGATCTGGAGAAGGCCATCGCCCATGCCGATCGCCTTTTGCTCATGGAAAAAGGGCGGATCGTGGCGGATGGACCCCCAGACGCCGTTCTGTCGAAAACGGAGCCGCTCGGGGTGCGCCGACCTTGCGCGGTCCGCTGGGGAAGGCCGGTGGAATCTTGGCTGAGCTGACCGCCTTCCGATATCATCCCGGCGCGTCGATCCTCCATCGGGTCGACCCCCGCTTCAAGCTGGGGTGTCTCATCATCGCCAGCATGGGCGCCTTGAACGGCGACGCGGCGGCGTTGGGGCTATGGTCTATCGCCTCCGCCGCTCTCTTTGCAGAGATGCGAATGCCGCTGATGACCGTGGCCCGGGAACTCCGATATTTCGCTCTTCTGATTTTACTTGTTGTCCTGGCCCGAACCCTCACCGCGGCAGGGGAACCGCTGATCCGGTTCTGGGGCGTCGCCTTGACCCGCCAGGGGCTGATCGAGGGCGCACTGGCAGGATGGCGTCTGGGGTTGGTCGTGATGCTGGGGCTGCTGTTCATGGCCGCCACCCGAACCTGGCAGGTGAAGTCCGCTGTTGAATCCCTGCTGAAACCCGTGCCGTTCATTCCCCATAAACGGATCGCCGCCATGATGGGGCTCCTGCTCCGGTTTATTCCGTTGATCCTTTCGACGGCGAGGGATACGGCGGACGCCCAGAGGGCGAGGGGAATCGAAAACCGTCGCAACCCGGTCTTCCGGCTGATCAAACTGGCCGTCCCTCTCCTGCGCAAAACCTTCCTGGACGCAGATCGCCTGGCCACGGCCATGGATGCCCGGTGCTACACCGAAAGCCGATCTACGCAGCCTCTTTTCGCCCGCGGCGGCGACTGGGCCTTTCTGGGCGCGGTGTGCGGGCTGTCGTTCCTTGCGCTCTCCCTGCCCTGCTTCTGAGAAGTGAATTGACACTGCCGCCTTCCTGTAGTAATTCCTCGCGGAATTAGACACCCATAAAGGAGCGTTCCTTTGAAGATCGTGATCGTTGGCGCCGGCGAAGTCGGCTATCATATCGCCAGCCGCCTTGCTGTGGAAAACAAGGATGTGGTGGTCATCGACCGGAATCCTGATGCGCTGCGCCGGGTGTCCGACAGCCTGGACGTCCAGGTGGTGGACGGCTCCGGCGGCAGCCCGCTGGCCCTGGAAGCGGCCGGCGTCCGGGAGGCGGATATCCTGCTGGCGGTGACCGACAGCGACGAGACCAATCTGCTGGCCTGTCTCATGGCGGACATCATGTCCCGCAGCACCAAAAAGTTGATCCGGCTGCGGGATGCGGATTATGATCGATATCACGAGGCGCTACAGGCAAAGGCGCCGCATATCGATACCATCATCAACCCCGAGATAGAAGTGGTTCGAACCATCGACCGCCTCATGAGCGTGCCCGGGGCCGTGGATGTGGGCGAGTTTGCCGAAGGACGGGTGAAGTTCGTCGGCATTCAGCTGGAAGAAAATACCCGGCTGGCCGGCATCCGTCTTATGGACATTCCCGGAATTATCGGTGAACAGCAAATTCTTATCGCGGCGGTGGTCCGGAACGAAAAACTGATCATCCCCCGGGGAAAGGACAAGCTGCTGCCCGGCGACCTTATTTATTTCATCAGCGAAGAGGGCATGCTGATGGAAACCTTGAAGATTTTTAACAAGCGCGCCAAAGCCATCCACCATGCCATGATCGTGGGGGGAGGGCGTGTGGGGATCCGCCTGGCAAAGCTTTTGGCGAAAAAGAACATCCACGCCAAGATCCTGGAAAAGTCGGAAAAGCGATGCGATATTCTGGCCCAGGAGTTGGATAAGGCGGTGGTGCTCTGCGGAGACGGCTCCGATCAGGTGCTTCTGGAAGAGGAGAACGTCAAAGGCATGGATGTGGTGGTGACCCTGACGGACGACGAAGAGACCAACATTCTCACTTCCCTTCTGGTCAAACGGCTGGGGGCGCCCAAGGTTATCACCAAGATCCGCAAGTTCAGTTATTTTCCGTTGATGCTGGCCATTGGCATGGAGCAGGTGGTCAACACCCGCCTGTCGGCCATCAATTCCATCCTCCAGCACATCCGAAAGGGGAAGGTGCTGTCGGCCATTTCCATCAAGGGAGAGGAGGCCGAGGTCATTGAGGCGGTAGCCCTGGAGACCTCGGAGATCGTGGGCAAACCGCTCCAGAAACTCTCTTTTCCAAAGGGGGCCCTGGTTGCCTGCATTATCCGGGGCGAAAAGGTCATCATTCCCAAGGGCGACAGCGTCATCGAACCCGACGATCGGGTCATCATCTTTGCCATGCGAAACGCCATTCCCAAAGTGGAACGGATCCTGGCGGTCAAACTGGAGTATTTTTAGATGCGCTGGCGGTATGTCCTGTATGTGGTCGGCATTCTGATTCTGTTTCTGGCCATGGCCATGACCTTGCCCCTGCTGGTAGGACTCTGGTACCGGGATGCCAGCGTGGTCTCCTTTCTGAAATCCATTGCGCTTACCGCCGGCTGCGGGACGGCGATATCCCTGCTTTTTCGAAGCGACAAGGCAGAAACCATCAGTCAGCGGGAGGGAATGGCGATTGTAGCGGTGGGCTGGACCGCCGTAGGTCTTTTCGGAGCGCTGCCGTTTTATATGGGCGGCGAGTTTCCCGGCTTCACGGATGCCTTCTTCGAATCCGTTTCCGGCTTCACGACCACCGGCTCCTCCATCCTCGCAGACATCGAAGGGGTCTCCAGAGGACTGTTGTTCTGGCGGAGCCTGATTCAGTGGCTGGGGGGCATGGGGATCATCGTCCTGTCCCTGGCCATTCTGCCGTTTCTGGGGGTCGGCGGCATGCAGCTCTACAAGGCCGAAGTGCCCAGCCCGGTGCCCGACAAGCTCAAACCCCGGATTCGGGATTCCGCCAAAATCCTGTGGCAGGTCTATGCCCTGTTCACCGTTGTGGAGGCGGTCTTGCTGGTTCTCGGCGGCATGAGCCTCTACGACGCCGTTTGTCACGCCCTTACCACCATGCCCACCGGAGGGTTTTCCCCCAAGGGGGCCTCCATTGCCGCTTACGACAGTCTCTATTTCGATATGGTCCTCATTGTGTTCATGCTGCTGGCGGGGATCAATTTTTCGCTCCACTACCAGATGCTCAAGGGGAAACCCTTGGCCTTTTGGCGGGATTCCGAGTGCCGATTTTTTCTGGCGTTGGTGGGCCTGCTGACCTTTGCAGTGACCATGGATATCTGGCGCACCGTGTACGATGCATTGGGCGAGTCCCTCCGGTACGGCGCGTTTCAGGTGATTTCCATCCTCACCACCACGGGATACGCCACGGCGGATTATGAAAGCTGGCCGGCCATGTCCCAGGTCATCCTGTTGATCTGCATGTTTATCGGGGGCTCGGCCGGTTCCACCGGCGGCGGCATGAAATGTCTCCGGATCATGCTCTGCCTCAAGTTCTGTTACAAAGAACTCTTCCAGCTCATCCATCCCCATGGGGTCAAACGACTGAAGATCGCCGGCAAGCCGATCCCTGAAGATGTGATGCGGAGCGTTCTTGGGTTTCTGGCGCTTTATATTCTGCTCTTTGCGGTTTGTGCAGTGGCGCTGGCGGGCATGGGGGTCGATTTTGTGACGGCTTTCGGGGCCGTGGCCGCCACCATCGGCAACATCGGTCCGGGATTCGGCATGGTGGGCCCGGTGGAAAATTTCGCCCTGATCCCCGAGGCGGGCAAATGGCTGTTAATCTGGTGCATGCTGCTGGGTCGCCTGGAGATTTACACCATCATCGTCCTCCTGGCGCCGGAATTCTGGCGTCGGTGATCCATCCCGGCTTTCTATCCGATACTGAAAACACCTACCGGAGGGTAGGAAATCCTCATCCCCTGAATACATCTATCATCCCATTGATTTCTTGCTGTTTTTCGTGAAATATGAAAACCAGGATTTAAGGATCATGGCTTTCATACCCAACTTTCAGATCCCGCGTACAGCGGTGCAGGGGGCAACATGAAAGATAGCAGGTACACGCTGAAGGAGTTGAGCCAGGAATTCAATATGAGCCTGAGAGAGCTGAGAAAACATATCAAACAGGGCACTTTGAACGCATCCAAGGAGGGGCGGTGCTACTGGGTGAAGGCCGTCGACCTGGAACGGTTCATCACCGTCACGACCAAGCCGGTGACGCGGAATTATCTCTGTCAGTATTATGACGCCTGTCTGAACAGGGCCGCTTTGGAGAACAAGGTGTTCGGCTGCGCTGATTGCGCCCGATTCCGGGTGGCCGAAAAGCAGGTAATCTCTTCTTGGGATCTGGGCGGCATGCTCTCTCTCTGGGAATCGGTCTTCGGCCAGAGACTCTCCATTTAAACAAGCGGCGGCCCGGAACAGAAAAGAACAGCACGCCCCGGGCAGCGGGCCCCCTAAAAAATGCTGGCATTTTTTCCTTTCATCATCTATATATTTTAGCCCTATCTAAGCGCAAAGCAAGCCCTGCGCTGATGTTGAACCGATCGACATGACAAGCAAAAAGCAAGGGGGACGATGAACCGGGTTTATTTTGTCCTGGGCGCCGCGCTCGGCGGGTTGGCGGTCGTCGCCGGGGCATACGGCGCCCATCGGCTGGGCCACCCGACGCAAGGCATGGCTGCGGCGATTTACGAGACCGGGGTGCGATATCATTTCATCCATGCCTTGGCGTTGCTGGCCGTTGCCGGAGCGCTGGATTTCTGGCCGGGCGTCCCGGCCCGGCTTTCGGGCCTTTTTTTTCTCGCCGGCATTGCTGTGTTTTCCGGCAGTCTCTATCTTCACGCTGCAGCCGGGGTTCAATGGATTGAGAAGCTCACCCCCGTCGGCGGTCTCCTGTTGATCGGCGGATGGTTGCTGTTGGCCGCCGCTCCCCTCCGCTCCCGCCGCCTCAATTCCTTCCGGCGCAAGCCGAAAGCCAACCGGAAAATTCCTTGACCATTTCCGATTACCCCATAATTATACTTGCAAGTCGCTTCATATCACAGTAATTATAAATAATGTCCGCCGTCAGCACGGATGAAAGTCGCGAAAACAGACCGTGACAATGGCGTCTTCGGTTGAAATTCAGAGATAAGTATACTATTATCCTTTATCCTGTGATTCAATAATGTTAAAGAAGGACCTGGATATAAACCCAAAACGCAACAGCTTGCAGGAGGTGTCAGGATGGCAAGGAAATTCTTAACGGCGTTCTTTGTTCTGGTGCTCGGCGCGCTACTATTGGCTTGCGGCGCGAAGAAACAACAGCAGACCGCGGCTCCCGACGCCCTTCAGACGTCCGCTGTGGAAGAGGCCGCGCCTGCCCCGCTGGCGGGTGATGCGACGGCGGTCGAGATCAGCGCTGAGGGCCCGCCAATAGATGAATACATGGGAATCGTTGACAATTTCCTTGTCATCCTGGACGCATCCGGTTCCAAATATCTTCCCTATAATGGTCAGATCAAGCTCAAAATCGCCAAGGACATCGCTCGTCGGTTCAATCAGCGGGTTCCGTCCCGGCCATTGACCGGCGCACTGCGGCGTTATGGGTTCGAGGCCGGCGCATTCACGGAAAAAACCGAACTCCTTTTCGGGGTCGGCCCCTATTCGCGTCCGGCATATTCGGACGCCATTGAAAAGGTCCGCTGGGCCGGGGGCAAGAGTCCGCTGGCTTTGGCCATCGACGCGGCCAATGAGGATCTGTCGACGGTGACCGGCCTCATGGCCCTGGTGATCATCAGCGACGGCAAAATCCACCGGGGTGACCCAGTTGCCGCGGCCCAGCGGATGAAAGACCGTTACGGCGAGCGGCTCTGCATCTACACGGCCCAGGTCGGCGACCTCCCCTTCGGGCGGAAACTGCTCCAGCAAATCGCCGAGGTGGGCGCCTGCGGCTACTATGTCAGCGCCGACGACCTCATTCCCGACAGCAATATGGACCAGTGGGTCGACGACATCTTCAACCGCCGCCGGAGTTTGCGTCCCGGACCGCGATATGTTGAGCGGGGCTTCGGTCCCTGCCCGGATGCGGACGGCGACGGCGTGTGCGACGATCAGGACCTCTGTCCCGGCACGCCTCGCGGCGCAAAGGTCGATGCCCGGGGATGCTGGGACATCGGCAAGGTCCAGTTCATCATCGATCGCTACAATGTAAGGCCGCAGTATTACCCCGTCATCGACGAGGTGGTTCGGGTGATGAAGCTCAATCCCGATCTCAAAATCAAGGTGCAGGGCCATACCTGCACCATCGCTTCCGAAAAATACAACATGAAACTTTCCTATAACCGGGCTATTTCCGTATCCGATTATATGCTGAAGAAAGGCATCCATTCAAATCGGATCTCGGTGGAAGGGTTTGGGTTCCACCGGCCCACCGCGACAAACCAGACCGAAGAAGGCCGGGAGCTGAACCGACGGGTGGAGTTCGAACCCGTAAAATAATGGCGTTTCGCCGTCCTTCATCACCTGCGTCATCTTGAAGGGGCGCGGGGGGCATTTCCTCCCCCCGCGCCCCCTATCCGATTCAAAAAGGACACCCGCCATGAAACGCTTTCTCAAATGGTTTCTCATTGTCGGCGCAGCAGGTGTCGTGCTGCTGGCGTCGGCGATCCTGGTCATTCCTCTGATCTACGATGCAGAGGATTTTAAACCCCAGATCCAATCGATGCTGTCGAATGCCGCCGGTCGACCCGTCAAACTTGCGGGCGATATCGGATTTTCGATCTTTCCCTGGACCGGATTTTCAATCGCCGGAATCGAAATAGAAAATCCCCAGGGCTTTTCAGAGCGTCACTTCCTGACTGTCAAATCCTTCGACATTAAAGTTGCGCTCATCCCTCTGTTGTCAAAGGACATTCAGGTTCGCCATGTCCGGATGGAATCGCCCCGGCTGGTGTTGGAGACGACCGGGGATGGACGATCCAACTGGGAAGACCTGGGCAAATCGCCGGATGCGGAACCGGCGGAAACAACCCCTTCCGCCCCGTCCGGAGACAAAGGCCCCCTGCAGGTCAAGGCCTTCAAAGTGGATGAGATCACCGTTTCAGGCGGCGAAACGATCTGGATCGACAGAGGGGCCGAAGTCCGCAAGACGCTCTCCAATATGGATTTGCGGCTGGAAAACATCTCCCTGGCTTCGCCAATTCGGCTGGCTTTCTCAGCCCGACTGGACGGCGATCCGATCTCGATCCAAGGGAGCGTGGGGCCGGTGGGTGATCCCCCTGGCGCGGCGCCGCTGCCTTTGGACCTGACCGTGGCCGCTCTGGAAGTGTTGACGGTCCATCTCAAGGGCAATGCCGACCCCTCTGCCGCGACGCCGTCTTTTCAGGCATCCATCGAACTGGATCCCTTTTCTCCCAAGAAACTCGCCGATCGACTGGGACAGCCTTTGAAGACAAGTGATCCGGATGCTTTGAAACGACTATCCCTGACGGCCGACGTCAAAGGCGATGCCGGCTCGGCGGCTCTGTCAAACGGTCGTCTGACCCTGGATGACGCCAACCTCGATTTTTCCCTGACCGTACAGCGCTTCGACCGGCCCGACATCCGCTTCGATATGCGCCTGGATGACATCAACCTGGACCGGTACCTTCCGCCCGCCTCCGCTGAAACCCCGGAAACCGACGCCGCATCTTCCCCCTCCTCCACGCCGCCGGATCGCGCCGCGCTCCGACGTCTTCTGTTGTCGGGAACGGCTCACATCGACCGACTGGCGGTATCCGGCGGAGAATTCCGGGACATCGGGTTGACGGTTTCGGCCAAAGACGGGGTGTTTACCCTCGACCCGCTGGACCTCGCCCTTTACGGCGGAACTCTCCACGCGACCGCCGCTGCCGATTTGAGGGAGGCGACCCCCAGGAGCCGGGTCCAGGCAACCATGAACGGGGTGAGCATGGGACCATTGCTGGTCGCTTTCGCCGGCAAAGACATCCTTGCGGGCACGGGAAGCGGCGCCGTTTCCCTGCGCACCGCCGGAGATACGCAGGAGCTGGTCAAGCGCCATCTGAACGGCAATGGCGATCTGCTGTTCACCGACGGCGCCATCAAAGGGGTCGATCTGACCCGAATGGTGCAAAACGCGAAGTCCCTTCTGACCCTTGAGAAGCAGCCGCCATTGCTAGGACGGACCGATTTTTCGGAATTCAAGTCGATGTTCACCATCGACGACGGGGTGGTCACGGTCTCCGAGGCGAGCCTGACGGCGCCCCTGATGCGGTTCAATGCCCGGGGAAAGGCCGATCTGACCGATGAAACCCTTGATTTCAGGGCGGAACCCAAAATAGTCGCCAGTCTTCAGGGCAAAGGGGATGAAAAGAAGCGGTCGGGTTTTGAGATACCCCTGCTGATCACCGGCGGCTTCGACGATCCGAAGATCCGGCCCGATCCGGCTGCGTTGCTCCGACAGATTGAAGACCTCCCGGCCTCCATCGAAAAGAGCAAGTCGGAAATTGAAAAACAGTTGGAAGAGAAGAAAGGGCAACTTGACGCCATCCTTAAGAGAAAAAAACCCGAGGAGGAAGGAAAAAACGCCCAACCCTCAAAAGAGGAAACCGTGTCGGATTTCCTCAAAAAGCTGCCTTTCGGCCAATAGATTTCAAGTCTTTTCAGACCCTGCGTTTTGGCCGGTGATGAAAAATGCCCGACGGACCGGCATCTAACGCTTGAAATTTTGGCTTTTTTATAATATTGCGGTTTTCTTGAAGACATGGTACAGAAGACGCGATAAATGTGATAATGTAACAAGAGCATATCGTTTTTCGTTGAAGAAAAGAAATGGCACGGAAGGGGGTGTGGCGATGGCATAGGGGCGAGGGCCTTTTTATAAAAGGTTGGTTTTAAACAATAAATTATTAAAGGAGGAAAGAGATGAAGAAGAGAAGCGTTTTTGTGTGGACGGCTTTGGTCGCGGCCGTTTCCTTGGTGGTCTGTCTGCCTGCCTTTGCGGTACAATTGACCCCTGAAGCGGCGAGATCGTTGGATGATCCTGCCAACTATGCCAGCGTCGCGGATGGAAGGGTGATTTTCGACACCACGGCGACTGCTTACAGTCCGGATCAGTTGGATAAACTGCTCAATGCCTACGGCGTTTCTCTGACGCCGGAAGCGGCCCGCGGCCTGGAAGGGCCGACCGATTACGCCACCGTCAGAGACGGCGGCATATCATTCGGAAGAAACCCGACCGCCTACAGCCCGGACCTCATGCACGAAATCCTGACGGCATACGGCCTCTGCCTGTCTCCGTCGGATGTGACCTCTGGCGATGTTCCCTCCAGTTATGCAGTGGTGAAAGACGGCAACATCATCTTCGGGAAAGTCGGAACCGCTTACAGTCCCGATGTGTTTAACGGCATTCTCAATGCCTATGAACTGTGTGAGCAGCCGGTGGCGGATGCCGGACCGGCGGATAGCGATGGCGACGGCGTTCCGGATCATCTTGACCGCTGCCCCAACACCCCGAGAGGCGTCCAGGTGGACAGCCGAGGCTGCCCGCTGGATAGCGACGGCGACGGCGTCCCTGATTACCTGGATCGCTGCCCCAACACGCCGCGCGGCGTTCTGGTGGACGCTCAGGGTTGTCCGCTTGAAGCCGGCGAAGAGCCCCTGGACAGCGACGGCGACGGCGTCCCCGATCATCGGGATCAATGCCCGGGTACGCCCCAGGGTGCGGTAGTCAATGAAGTGGGATGCTGGGTGGTCGGAAACCTGCTGTTCGACTACGACAAAGCCGAGATCCGTCCGCAGTACTACTCCGACCTGGATCAGGTCGTTCGCGTCCTGAAGCGCAATCCGGGCATGCAGGTGGAGATCCAGGGCCACACGGACAACGTGGGCTCCAAAAACTACAACCTGCCGCTCTCCCTGAGACGCGCCAAGTCCGTGGCCAATTATCTCATCCGGCACGGCATCGCCCAGGATCGGTTGAGCGTCAAGGGCTACTGGTTCTCAAGGCCGGTCGCTCCGAACACCACTCCGGAGGGCCGACAGAAGAACCGTCGCGTGGAAATTCACCCGATCTATTAACCCGGATCGGAAAATGATCTTCGGATCCTAATCGCACCAAATTGTGAAGGCGCCTTGGTTGACAGGGCGCCTTCATAACGTTATAGTTAAACCTAAATATGCGGATCACCGGCAATCGCCGGAAATGAAGTCGTTAAACGGCAAAGAAAGGATGGACGCTAATGGCAGCAGGCGTTATGGAGATTGATGACAGCAGTTTTGAAAATGAGGTGCTGAAGGCCGATAAACCGGTGATGGTCGATTTTTGGGCGCCCTGGTGCGGCCCGTGCAAGGCAATCGGTCCGGTTGTGGAGGAGTTGTCCGGCGTCTTCGGCGATCAGATCAAATTCTCGAAATGCAATGTCGACGACAATCCGATCACTCCCGGAAAATACGGCATTAAAGCAATTCCGACCCTTATTTTTTTCAAGGACGGCGAGGTCGCCGAACAGATTACCGGGATGGTGGCAAAATCCAAACTCGAGGAAACGATCAAGAAGGTACTCGGGGAAAAGTAATTCGGAAAAACGGCCCGATGAAACGAATCATCACCATGAAACGTGTATTGTGTCTGTGCCTCCTCCTGACGGTTTTCGCAGAGGGCTGCGCCTGGTTCAAAACCCAGGAAGACAAGTCCGCCAACGTACTGGCCCAGGAAGGCATGGCGGCATTTGAGAAGGGAAAACACCGCAGGGCCATCGAATCTTTCGAAAAGCTTCGGGACTGGTATCCCTTCAGCAAATACGCGAGTTTAGCAGAGCTGAAAACAGCGGATTCCTATTATCATCTGGGAGAGTACGGTGAGGCGGTGTACGCATACGAAGCTTTCGAAAGCCTGCACCCCCGCAACGAAGCCATCCCCTATGTGATCTATCAGATCGGCCGGTGCTATTACGAGCAGATGGAGAGCATCGATCGGGACCAGACCGCCACAAGAAAAGCGCTGGATACCTTCCGGCGGCTGGAAAAAACCTTCCCCAGAAGTTCATACGCCATGAAGGCGGAAAGCCACATCAAGGAGTGCTATGAGCGACTGGCGGGCCATGAGTTCTATGTGGGGATGTTTTATTTCAAAAGCAAGCACTACAAAACCGCCCTCAACCGGTTCCAGATCGTTCTCGATGATTATCCGACTGTGGGAGACCTCCGTTGGAAAGCGCGCAAATACATTGCCCTGTCAAAAGAGCAGATGGGGGAAAATAATGCGCAGGATAGATGAGATAAGGTCTTTACAAACGGTGGGGATGGGTGTATAGAACACCGTTTGTGTTCATCATCTAAACTTTCAGACGGAGGGGAAACAGCCATGTCAAAAATGTGTGAATTGTGTGGAAAAAAGCCCATGGTCGGCAACAACGTCAGCCACGCCCATAATGTCAATAAGCGCCGCTTCAATCCCAATCTTCAACGGGTGAAAACCCTTCGAAACGGTCAGGTGAGGCGCCTGATGGTTTGCACCACATGCATTAAATCAGGCCATGTCGTCAAGGCCCCTTAACGGCGGCAGGCGCATCATTTTTCCAATGAACCGGATCAGAGCCTGACCCGGTTGACTTCCAGGATCATCTGCAGCTGCTTGATATCCGACAACACCTTTTCCAGCTGTGCGGTATCTTTGACGGCCAGGGTGAAAACGCTGTCAACGATCTGATTGCCCCGGGTTTCGCTGTTTGCGGAGATAATATTGGCGCCGTTCTTGCTGATATTTGCCGCCAGGTCCGCCAGCAACCCGACCCGATCATGTGAGCGGATGTGGATTTTTGCCGGGAATGTCTCCGAGGTGTCTTGGTTCCATTCCACGTCGATTTGTCGTTCCGGATTCATTTTCAGCGCATTGACGCAGTTCTTTCGATGGATCGTTACGCCCTGCCCCCGGGTGATGAAGCCGGTGATCGGATCTCCCGGTACCGGTTGGCAGCACCGCCCGAATCGAATCAGGATATCATTGAGCCCCTTGACCGTCACCCCGTCGGTTCGGGGCTTTTTTGTGCGCCCTCGATCAACAATTTTGTTGAAAATCGCCTCGTCCTCTTCCGCTTCCGGGGCTTCTTCGGTTTTGGGAAGAATTTTTCGCACCACCTGCAGAGGCGTAATTTTGCCGTAGCCGACGCTGGCCAGCAGATCATCGACGGTCTTCAAACCGAAATGCGACACGACGCTCTCCATTTCCTCGGAGCGAAGCAGAACATTGAAATTGAGCCGATGTTTGCGGAAGGCCTTGTCGCACATCTCCCGTCCCAGGGTAATGGACCGGTTTTTGTCCTGGGTTTTGATCCACTGACGGATCCGGGAGCGGGCCTTGACGGTTTTGACAAAGCCGAGCCAGTCTTTGCTGGGCTGGTGATTTTTCTGGGTGACGATCTCCACGACATCCCCGGTCTGCAGTTCATACTTCAACGGCACCATGCGGCGATTGACCTTGGCGCCCACGCACTGGTTTCCCACCTCCGTATGGATCAGGTAGGCGAAATCAACGGGCGTGGCGCCTTTGGGCAGGGTCATGATCTCCCCTTGGGGGGTGAAAACATAAACCTCGTCGGGGAAGAGATCGATGCGAACATTTTCCAGGAATTCGTCCGGATCTTTGATGTTCTCCTGATTTTCAATGATGCTCTGAATCCAGGAGAACCGCTGGGTCGCGTTCTCATCCAGCCGCTTGCCCTCCTTGTATCCCCAATGGGCTGCAATCCCCGCCTTGGCCACCCGGTCCATCTCCTGGGTCCGGATCTGGATCTCGACCCGAACGCCGTCGGGACCGATGACGGTGGTGTGCAGCGACTGGTACATGTTGGGCTTGGGACGGCCGATATAGTCCTTGAACTTGATGTCGATGGGCTTCCAGATGGCATGGAGATGTCCCAGGGCCTCATAGCATTGATATTTGGTGCTCAGAATGATCCGGAACGCGATGATGTCGTAAATATCCTCGAAATCAAGGTTCTGACCTATCATCTTCTGATAGATGCTGTAGAAATGCTTGTATCGCCCTACAATCTCGCACTCCAGCCCCGCCTTGTCCATTTCGTCCCGGATGAGCCTTTTGACCCTCTCGATGTAGCCTTCCCGCGCCACCTTGTCTTTGCTGACCTTCTGTCGAATTTCTTCATAGACATCGGGCATGAGGTACATGAAAGAGGTGTCTTCCAACTCCTTTTTCATCCAGTAGATGCCCAGCCGGGACGATATGGGGGCGTAGATATCCAGGGTTTCCCGGGATATCTGGCGTTTTTTCGACTCCTTCTGGTGGAATTTGAGGGTTCGCATGTTGTGGAGCCGGTCGGCCAGCTTGATGAGAATCACCCGGATGTCGTCGGCCATGGCCAGCAGCATCTTCCGGATGCTTTCAGCCTGTCGGGCCTGGGCGCTGCCGAAGGAGAGCTTGCTCATCTTGGTGACGCCCGAGACGATGTGGAGCACATCGGCGCCGAAGACCTCCCGTATTTCCTCGTCGGTGGCGTGAGTGTCTTCAATGACGTCATGGAGCAGACCGGCGGCGACGCTTACCGGATCGAGGTTCATGCCCGCCAGGATGTAAGCCACTTCCAGGGGATGGGACAGGTAGGGCTCCCCCGACAGCCGGGTCTGGCCATGATGCACCCTGGCGGAATAGATGTAGGCGCGGTCCACGATGTCCACGTCCGCTTCTGGATTGTTTTCCAGAATTCGATCGATGATGTCATTGATTCGGATCATGATCAGTATGCTTTGGCAAAGATCACCCGCTCGCCGCTGGGCTCGCCGCAGTGGATGCACCGTCCTTCGATCGGTTCATTTTCAAAGGGGATGCAGCGGATGGTGACGGCCAGGTCGTCCTTGATTTTTTCTTCGCACCCGGCCGAGCCGCACCAGTGGGAACGGACGAAGCCGCCGTGGATCTCCGGGTCTTCCTGATTTTTGGGCGTGAAAAAGGCATAAAAATCGCCCCGGTCGTCGATGGTCGCCGTGTGGGCTTTCCGGAAAGAGAGCGCCCGGTCGAAAAGAGAAACCTGGATTTCGTCCAGTAACTCCGGTATTCTGGCAATGAACTCCTCCCGTTTCATGGAAAACTTGTCCCGATGCCCCTTGTCCCGGCGACCCACGAATACCGAATCGTTGGTGATGTCCCGGGGACCGATCTCCACCCGAAGG
>JAABTD010000264.1 GCA_011390065.1 Desulfobacteraceae bacterium | reverse complement strand
GCCGATCACCAGGGCCGTGGGATTGACCGCCAGTTCAGCCTCCTGGAGGGGTTGCATCAGGCCCACCTTGGAAACCGCCATGCGGACCAGGTCCTTGGCCTTCCGCGTGGCCAGCGCCGGGTTGTTCTTGTGAACCCAGGAGTCCTGGTTCCGGATATTGGCCATCTCGAAAAGGTATTTGTTCAACCCGGCGTCGATGAGGGTTTCCTGGAAGAGCGGTTCATGGGTCTTGGGCGTACAGGCGGCCACCACCACCCGGTTCAGGTTCTGGGATTTGATGACCTGGGTCATGGCCTCCTGGGTGTCCTGGGAACAGGAATAGAGGTTTTCCGTCGCATACTCCACATAGGGCAGGGTCTTGGCGTATTCCATCACCGAGGGCACATCGACGACGCCGGCGATGTTGATGCCGCACCGGCAGACGAAGACCCCGATCCGGGGCCGCTCGTTGACCACGTTGGTTTCGGGGACCGGTTCCCGCTCCCTGGTGAGGGTGTTGCGGGCGCTCGCCAGGATCTCGCCCGCCGCCGAGGCCGCCGCGCCGGCGTCCACCACCGATTGGGGAATGTCCTTGGGCCCCTGGAAGGCGCCGCAGGCGAAAATGCCGCCCCGGGAGGTGGTCACCGGCTCGAACGTGTCAGTCTTGCAGAAATGGCCCCTGGTCAGATCCAGGTCGAGTTTTTGGGCCAGTTCGATTTGCTCCTGGGGCGCCTGAAGGCCGATGGACAGCACGATCTGATCGAAGGTCTCGTTGATCAACTCGCCGTCGTCGGCCACATACCGCACTTCCAGGTCGTCGCCGCCCATGACCGGGTTGATGGTGTGGACCCGGCTGCGGACGAACCGCACCCCCTTTTCCCGGGCGTTGTTGTAGAACCGCTCGAAATCCTTGCCGTGGGTCCGCATGTCCATGTAGAAGATGGTGCAGTCCAGATCGTCTCCGGCGTGCTCCTTGGCGATGACCGCCTCTTTGATGGCGTACATGCAGCAGACCGAGGAGCAGTAGGCGTTGTCGCACCGGTTCATGTCCCGGGAGCCGACGCACTGAAACCAGGCGATCTTTTTGGGCTCTTTGTGGTCGGACTGGCGGATCAGATGGCCGGCGGTGGGACCGGATGCCGACAGGACCCGCTCGAACTCCATGGCCGTCACGACATTGGGATGCTGGGCGTAGTTGTACGTGTCGAATTTGGACGGATCGAAGGGCGTAAACCCGGTGGCCAGAATGACGGCGCCCACGTTGAGTTCGATGGTCTCTTCCTTCTGTGTGTGGTCGATGGCGTCCACCATGCAGAATTCCGTGCAGACCTTGCAACCCCCGGTTTTGAAGTGCATGCAGACCGTGTCGTCGATGGCCGGGGTGTTGGGCACCGCCTGGGCATACGGCACATAGACCGGTTTGCGACCCGCAAGGCCCATGTCGTATTCCGAGGGAATGGGCCGCAAAGGGGTCTTGGAATGGCGTTGCTGAATCTTTTCCAGGGTGATGTGGCCGGTGGGGCACACCGAAGCACAGGCGCCGCAGGCCGCACACAGGTCCGTACTGACGCCAAAGGGGGGACTGACTTCCATATCCAGTCCGCGGCCCGTCAGTTGGATGGCGTCGGCGCCCATTTTGGCGCACATTCGGGTACAGAGGCCGCACAGAATGCAGGTGTCATGTTCGTCGCCGGCGAAGCGAGATGTTTCAATGCCATACTCTTTGGCCAGCTTCTGGAGCAGGGGGACCTCCGGACACCGGGCCAGAAGGAGTTCGACGATCAGCTTGCGGCCCTGATGAACCGCCTCGCTGTCGGTGGTCACTTCCATGCCTTCCCATATGGGATAATTGCAGGCGGTAACGAACCGGGTCCGCCGGCCGTCGAAAAGTTCCACCGTGCAGATCCGGCACATGGCGGCCGGGTCCAGCGCTTTGTGGTGACAGAGGGTGGGGATGTCCACGCCGTATTTTTCAGCCACCTGGATAATGAACTGGCCTTCTTCGCCCTGAACGGTTTTGCCGTTGAGCTTGAAAGTAATCATAATGCTGCGTCCTTATTTATCGAATGACGACCGCGTTAAATTTACAACCCTCGTAACAGATGCCGCATTTGATGCATTTGTCCTGGTCGATGGCGTGGGGTTCTTTTTTTTCCCCGCTGACCGCGTCCTGGGGACATTTGCGAAAGCAGACATGGCACCCGTTGCATTGCTCCTGGTCGATTTCGTAATGGAAAAGCGGCTTACAAACCCCGGCGCCGCATTTTTTCTCTCGGATGTGTTCCTCGTACTCGTTCCGGAAATAAAGGATGGTCGTCAAGACCGGATTCGGCGCCGAGGTTCCCAGGCCGCAAAGGGAAAATTTCTGAATCATGACCCCGAGTTCTTCAAGCAGTTCAATGTCCCCTTCCCGGCCTTCGCCGTTGCAGATGCGGGTCAGGATGTTGAGCATCTGCTTGAGTCCCTCCCGGCAGGGGTTGCACTGACCGCAGGATTCATCTTTCAGAAAATCCACGAAGTAGCGGGCCACATCCACCATGCAGGTGTCCTGGTCCATGACGATCATGCCGCCGGAGCCCATGATGGAGCCCACTTTCGAAAGTTCGTCGAAATCCACGGCCAGATCCATGAATTGCTCGGGAATGCAGCCTCCTGATGGACCGCCGGTTTGCACGGCCTTGAACTTCTTGTTTTTGGGAATGCCGCCGCCGATGTCAAAGACGATCTCCCGCAGGGTGGCGCCCATGGGCACTTCCACCAGTCCCGTGTTGACGACCTTGCCCACCAGCGAAAAAATCTTGGTTCCCTTGCTGTACTGGGTGCCGATGCTGCTGTACCAATCGGCGCCATTGGCAATGATCAGCGGCACATTGGCATACGTTTCAACATTGTTCAGATTGGTGGGGCTTTCCCTGAAGCCTTTCTCGACGGTGTGGACGTATTTGGCCCGAGGCCGGCCGGGACGGCCTTCCAGAGACGCCATCAGGGCGGTGGATTCGCCGCAGACAAACGCGCCGCCCCCCCGGCTGATATGAATGTCGAAGTCGAAATCCGTTCCAAGAATGTTTTGGCCCAGCAGACCATATTCGCGAGCTTTCTCCAAAGCGATCTCCAGGTTGGAGACGGCCAGGGGATATTCATGGCGAACATAAACATAGCCTTCGCTGGAGCCGATGGCAACAGCCGCGATGATCATGCCTTCGACGACGCAGTGGGGATTGCCTTCCAGGAGGCTGCGGTCCATGTAGGCGCCCGGATCCCCCTCGTCCGCATTACAGATGATATAACGGTCGCCGTGGTGCTTGGCGCACGTCGCCCATTTGATGCCGGTGGGAAATCCGCCGCCGCCCCGACCCCGCAGACCCGACGTCTTGACTTCATCGATGATCTCCCCGGGCTTCATTTCGAAGAGGGCTTTTTCCAATGCCTGATAGCCGCCCACCGCGATGTAGTGATCGATGTTGGCGGGGTCGATCAGCCCGTTGTTGCCGAAGATCAGCCGCTTTTGGCGTTTGTAAAAGGGAATGTCGTGTTCAAATATGATCCGCTTTTTCGTGCTGGGATCTTTGTAAAGCAGTTTCTCCGCGACCTCGTTGTTTTTCAGGGTCTGTCCGACGATTTCCGGAACGGTGTCCGCTTTGACCTGGGGATAGAAGACGCCTTCCGGATGGATGACCATGATCGGTCCTTTTTCACAGAATCCATGGCAACCGGTCAGGCGGATTTCCACATCGTCGGCCAATCCCTGCTGCTGCAATTCGGCCGATAGCGCATTATAAACCTCGGATGTCCCGTAGGCGCCGCATCCGGTTCCGGAACACAGCGACACCACCCGCTTTTTACCGGGGGCTGTCTCTTCCTTAAGCCGTTTGCGGAATCGATCCAGTGTTTCTCTGTCCATGAATTTAGCCATGGCCTTGTTTAACCTCCATTTTCATCCTATCGGGAAGCCTGCTGACGATAACTTTCCACAATATTCAACGCCTTTGATCGGTCCAGACCGCCATGGGTGTCCTTGTTGACAGTGATCACCGGACCCGAAGCGCAGCAGCCGATGCAGCGGACCCCTTCCAACGTAAAAAGGCCATCCGCGCTGGTCTGGCCTTGTTCAATGTCTAATTGTTGTTCCAGCGCATCGGTCAATTTTTCCGCGCCCCGTACATGACAAGCGGTTCCGGTGCATACGCTGACGATAAATTTTCCCCGCGGTTCGAGGCTGATCGTTTTGTAGAAGGTGGCGACGCTGTAGACCAGGCTCTCCTTGACGCCCAGTCGTTCGCACAAAACGGGAATCACCTCGGGGGGCACGTAATTATACATGTCGCTGATGTCTTGCATGATCATCAGCAATGCCTCATGATTTTCCCTGTAGTCATCTATGATGGCGCTAACTTTGTTCCAGTCGATATTCGCTGTTTGAATCATGTCTTATTCAACCTTCACTCATGCCGTTTCAGGACCTGACGCCGGTTATGCGGAGGCTTGTTGCGTGACCGGGCAGTTTTCGACGCAGGCGCCGCAGCCGGTGCACCGGTCCTCGATTATGTAGCGGGGGCGCTTGCGAACCTTGACTTTGAAGTTTCCGGGCTCGCCCTCGACGGATTCCAGATCTGCGTAGGTGATCAACTCAATGTTCAGGTGCCGGCCGACCTCGACCAGTACGGGGGAGATGATTCACATCGCGCAGTCGTTGGTGGGGAAGGTCTTGTCCAGTTGGGACATGACGCCGCCGATGGAGGGGGACTTTTCCAGGAGGTAGACATAATAGCCGGAGTTCGCCAGATCCAGAGCGGACCGCATGCCGGCGATGCCGCCGCCGACGACCAGTACGCTGCCGATTACATCTTGTGCCATCTTTTGTTCTCCTAAATGGTGCGGTGGGAACGCGCGGGTAAGAACGCGTCTTGGGTTTTCGAACAAGCTGCCAAATTAATTGCTCTAAATGGTCTTGTCAATACCATTTCATCGGGGCCGGCCCATAGCCCGACCGGCGCGTTTCAACCTGTTTCCCCAAAAAATCATAAAATACAAATTGTTAAATGATGGTTGCTTCAGTTTTCCATTCAAAAAGAAGCGGCAAAAAATGTCATTTATTAATTTGAGAACATTCTAAAATAAGTAACGAATTGAAAAGAATGCAGAAAGGGCAATTAAGGGAGGGAAAGGAGGCGGCCCGGGGGGCCGCCTCCCGCGACGCTGAAGGCAGGGAAGGAAGGAAGGATTAAGCGGCCATCCGGAGGGCCTCTCCGGTGGCCTGCCGGATTTCGTCCGGCGTAAAGGGCTTGGGCAGGTAGCCCACGGCTCCCATTCGGGCGCCTTCCACCGCGGTTTCGATGCTGGCGTATCCGGTGACGATGATGACCCGGGTCTCGGGGTTCTTGTCCCGGATGGCCTGGAGCAGTTCCAGTCCCTTGACGCCCGGGATCTTGAGATCCAGCAGGGCGATGGCATAATCCCGCTCGTTGATTTTCTGAAGGGCCTCGTCCTTGGTGATCGCCTGGTCCACGCTGAACCCCTTCTTGGTCAGAATCTTCCGGATGTTGTTGTTGACCGCCACTTCGTCGTCGATCACCAGGATCGGCGCCGCCTGGAGATCCGATTCGGCCTCGGGCATCCGGGCGGCTTCCGGTCCGGCGGCCCGCATACCTTCATAGTTGGCCTTGAGCTGTTCGTAGGACAGGGGGCTGGTTCCGTCCGGGGTCATGTGCATGGCGTACCCGGGTCCGGCGATGGCCGAAACTTCTTCGAAATCAAAGGGCATGTCGATGCCCACCAGCCGGGAAACGTCGAGGGTCTCCGTTGTCCTGGCTTTTTTGGCTTTCTTTTTGCTCTTCAGCTGCGGACAGGCCGCGGTTTTGATCCCGGCCTTGCAGGTGTTGCCCAGCTTTTTGTAAATGTCGCAGACCATATTCCCCACTTCACAGAAGTTTTCCAGGGCGTCGGCCGCCTGTTCCACGGGTTCCGGGGCTTTCGCCTCCACCGGCGCGGAAGCCGGTTCCGCCTTTCCCGCGAGGGCCTGATACTTCCGCTTCACTTCCTCGTAGGGCATGAAGGCCACGCCCTCGCCGTGCAGGGCCTGAACGTATTCCGGTCCGGTGACGGCGGTCACCTCGTTGTAGTCAAAAGGCATGTCGATGCCCACCAGCCGCCGAACGTCGGGCGCGGCTTTTCCTTTGGCGGCCTTTTTCTTCTTTTTGGCCGATTTCTGGGGGCAGACCTGGGTCTTCACCCCCGCCTTGCAGGTGTTGCCCAGCTTTTTGTAGATGTCGCAGACCATG
>JAABTD010000071.1 GCA_011390065.1 Desulfobacteraceae bacterium | reverse complement strand
CGCCTGCGGCCACTGAAGTTCGTGGAACATCCGATTGAACAACGCCCCCAGCGGCGCGTACAGCAGCGCGTGGAGGACCTTGTCCCGATGGGGCAGGTCAGGTCCCGGGATTTGCGGGCTTTCCATGGCGGAAAGGAGAAAGATCACGCCGCAATAAACCAGCGGCGGCAGGACAGCCGAGGCCCATGTCGAAAAGGAGCGGCGGGTCATCCAAAATCCGTCATGAGACTTCCTTCTCCTAATAGAAAAATCGCCGGCTCCTATGGAAAAATCGCCAGTTCCAGCCGCCGGTGGGTTGCATGGTCAAAGACCCGGTTCAAAAACGCCTCACGGGTCAGCCCATGGGTGACCTTCCCGTCCAGGGTCCGGACCGCCAGGGTTCCGGCCTCCTTTTCCTTGGCGCCGATGGTCAGGATCAGCGGCACATTGGCCAGCTGGGCCTCGCGAACTTTCCGGTTGAGGCTTTCGGTCCGGCTGTCCACCGCGGTCCGGAGGCCGGCGGCCCGGAATTTGGCGTTCACCTCTTCGGCGTAAGGGGCCAGGTCGTCGTTGATGGGCAGCAACGCCACCTGGACCGGCGCCAGCCAGAGGGGAAACTTGCCGGCGAAGTGCTCGATGAGAATCCCCAGGAACCGTTCGATGGAGCCCAGCACCGTCCGATGGATCATCACCGGCCGGTGCTTTTCGTTGTCCGGGCCGATGTAGCCCAGGTCGAACCGGTCCGGCAGGGACATGTCCAGCTGGATGGTGCCGCACTGCCAGGTGCGGTTGAGGGCGTCCTTGATGTGAACGTCGATCTTGGGACCGTAAAAGGCGCCGTCCCCTTCGTTGATCTGGTAGGCCATGCCGTAGGCGTCCAGCCCGGCCCGAAGCCCGTCCGTGGCCATTTCCCACGCCTCGTCCGTGCCGATGGATTTTTCAGGCCGGGTGGACAGTTCCAGGTGGAAGCCGAGGCCGAAGGTGGCGTACATCCGTTCCACCAGCCGCAGGACGTCCACGATTTCGGTTTCGATCATCTCCTGGGTCATGAAGATGTGGGCGTCGTCCTGATGGAAGGCCCGGACCCGAAAGAGGCCCGACAGGACCCCAGAGAGTTCATGGCGATGGACGAGGCCGATCTCCGCGGCCCGGATGGGCAACTCCCGATAGGAATGGCGGGTCGATCCGTAGATGAGCATGCCGCCGGGGCAATTCATGGGCTTCACCGCATATTCCGCCTCGTCGATATCGGTGAAATACATGTTTTCCCGGTAATTTTCCCAGTGGCCGCTTTGCTCCCACAGTTCCTTTCGCAGGATGATGGGGGTCTTGGTCTCCACATAGCCGGCGTTCCGGTGCTCTTCCCGCCAGTAGTCGAGGATCGCGTTCCAGACGACCATCCCCCTGGCGTGGAAAAAGGGCATGCCGGGCGCCTCGTCGTGGAAGCTGAAGAGATCCAAAGCTTCGCCCAGCTTCCGATGGTTCCGCTTTTTGGCCTCCTCCAGAAAGTGGAGATACTGCTTGAGATCTTTTTTGTCGAAAAAGGCAGTGCCGTAGATCCGCTGGAGCTGCTCCCGGTTCTGGTCGGCCCGCCAGTAAGCCCCCGATGTTTTGAGGAGCTTGAAAGCCCGCACAAACCCGGTATGGGGCACATGAGGGCCGCGGCACAGGTCGGTGAACTCGCCTTGTTCGTAAAACGAGATCGTGCCGTCGGGCAGATCGGAGACCATCTCCAGCTTGTAGGGCTCGGTGAGGTAAAATTGTTTGGCTTCCACCTTGGAAACCTCCCGCCTCCGGATGGGCGTCTTCTCCGAGACGATCTTTTTCATCTCGGCTTCGATCCTGGGGAAATCGTCTTCAGAGATGGGCGCCATGTCGATGTCGTAGTAGAAGCCGTCTTCCACCACCGGACCGATGGTCAGTCTGGCGTTTTTGTATAGCCGCAGGATGGCCTGGGCCATGACGTGGGCCGCGGTGTGACGCATGATCTCAAGGGCCTCGGGGTCCCGGGTGGTGATCAGACGCAGATCGGCGTCCTCGTCAATGGGGGTGTTGAGATCCACCCGCTGACCGTTCACCTCCATGGCGACGCAATTGCGGGCCAGGCCCTCGGAGATGCCCTGCGCCACTTCCAGGCCCGTAGGCGGTTTTTCGTAACTTTTTTGAATTCCATCGGGAAATGTGATATTGACCATTGTTTATTCACCAGGATTGCTGTTGCCGAACGTTTATGGATTGACAAAAAGCGCCATAAAAAAAACAGAACCTCAATATTTATGGGAAATAAGGATTCGGGTCAAGATTAAAATGAAGGATAACAATGGGCTCGGGTATCGCATCATCGATACCGAGGCGGCGCTGGCGTCGTTTGCAGAAAGACTGACGAGGGTGGAACGGATTGCGGTGGATCTGGAAGCCGATTCCATGTACCATTTCAGGGAAAAGGTGTGTCTGGTGCAGATGGGGACCGAGAGCGAAAAGGTGGTGATCGACCCCCTCAAGGTTCCGGATCTGTCCGCCCTGCGACCGGTGTTCGCCGATCCCGGGGTTCAGAAGGTGCTCCATGGGGCCGACTACGATATCCGCTCTTTGCACCGGGATTTTTGCATCGAAGTGGAACATCTCTTCGATACCCAGATCGCCTGCCGGTTTCTGGGGAGGTCGGAGACCGGACTGGAACCGGTGCTCAACCATTTTTTCGGGGTCGCTCTGGACAAACGGTTCCAGAAAAAGGACTGGTCCAAGCGCCCCCTGCCGCCGGAGATGATCGACTACGCGGCCATGGATGTGACCCATCTCATTCCCCTGGCCGAACAGCTGGAAAAGGACTTGCGGGAGCGGGGACGGCTGAAATGGGTTTGGGAGGAATGCCGACTTCTGAAGGCGGTCCGGTATCCCGATCACGACGGCGAACCGCTTTTTCTCCGGTTCAAGGGCGCCGGACGGCTCCGGCCCCGGAGTCTGGCCATCGTAGAGGGGTTGCTCCGGCATCGGATGACCGAAGCCGAACGCAAAGACCGGCCCCCTTTCAAGATCTTCAGCAACACCGCCATCCTGGAGATCGCCAAGTCCCGCCCCCTTTCCATCAAACGCCTGTCCATGCTCGGCGTTCTCAGCGAAAAACAGATCCGCATGTATGGAGAAGCGCTCATCCACGTCGTACGGCAGGGCCTCGATATCCCCGAGGCCGATCTGCCGGTCTACCCCCGGAAGCGGGCCCCGGCGGTATCGCCCAAAGTGCCCGAACGCGTCAGGCGGCTGCGGCTCTGGCGGGATGAACAGGCCGAATGCCTCTCCCTGGATCCGGCCATCGTTCTCAACAAATCGCTGATCTCGGCCATCGCCGCCCGCAATCCGAAAGCCGAGGCGGAGCTGGCCGAGGTGGAGGATATCCGTCGCTGGCAGGTCGAGGCCTTCGGAGAAGCGATTATCGGGGTCCTGGAACAAACCGATGTCGCAACGCCCAAGAAGAAGCGGAAGAGACGGCGTCGGAAGCGCAAGCCGGATCACAGTTAGACCGTTTACGGCGTCAAAACGGATAAAAACCGGAAAGGACCCAACTGATTATGATTGTTGAATACAAAGGGAAAACACCGTCCATCGGTCAAGACGTCTTCATCGCCCCCACGGCCGTGATCATCGGAGATGTGACCATCGGCGACAGGGCCAGCATCTGGTACGGGGCCGTCATCCGGGGAGATATGGAACCCATCCGGATCGGCCGGGAGACCAACATCCAGGACAACTGCGTCATCCACACCGACTGGGGCAGGCCCGTGGTCATCGGGGACAAGGTCACAGTGGGGCATAAGGCGGTGATTCACGGCTGCACCATCGAAGACAACTGCCTCATCGCCATTTCCGCTTCGGTCCTCAACGGGGCCCATGTCAAAACCGGCTCCGTGGTGGGCGCCGGCTCCGTGGTCCGGGAGAAACAGATTGTGGGACCCAATCATCTGGTCACGGGGGTTCCCGCGATCTTGAAAAAAGACCTGGGCGAAGGGATGGCCGCGATACTGGACGAGCCGGCCGACATCTACGTCAAGCTCGCCCGGGATCACCTGGCGATCTTTCCCGCGGATGGATAGCACGGAGGCCGTCCGGATGGTATTGGAGACCCCTGAGGGTCTCGACCAGCAACAGCCCGGCGGCGGTTAAATGGTCGCCAAAGGCGATGACCCCGTCCTCATGACCCGCCATGACGAAGAGGCCGGAGGCGCCCGGATCGGACCGGCGCAGCAAATCCCCCGCGGCAGCGGCCATAGCGACAGTGCCGTGAGCCGCCTCGGGCGGAGTGGCGGGGCGTCCGTCCCGGAGGCCCCGGCGCCAGATGAGGGGGGAGTGGACGTGAATGACCGCGCCGATGGCCGGCCTCTGGTCGTAGAGAGCCGCATGGACCAGGGATTCCGAGGACGGCCGCACCGGGCCGTGGGCCGTCACCCGGTTGCCGGCGATATCCCAATCGGAAACCACGGCCCAGTGGCGGCCGTCCAGTTCCGGCAGATGGCCGGTCTGGGATCCGGAAACGATGAAACCCCTTTCCGCCTCCGGGGTGCGCCGGCTGATGTTGCCGAAGCCGAACCCCCCGTAACGCGTTGGATCCTGCCCGATGAGGCCCAGTAGAAAGAGGATCCGGCGCCATGCCGCGAGATCCTTGACCTCGGCCGTCGCCAGGGGCGGCCCCGGGGCGTGGTCGAGCGTGAACTGAATGACCCCTTCGTCGGTTGCCATGGATTATCCCCCGTCGCCCAATGCCAGCACGGGTTTGTCGAAAATCAGGACCATGCCGGGACGGATGGTCCGGTAATCGATCCCCATCATCTCTGCCGCCTTCCTCCAGACCTCGGGCCGACCCGTTCCGATGACCTTTTTGCAGATCTGGGAAAAGGTGTCGCCGCTCTGGACCTTGTAGGCGACCCGGCCGTCTCCCAGGGGCAGGATTTCTCCCCGCTCCGGATCATCCGTCATACCGTCGCCGGCGGTCCGGGGCGTCGATGCCGGCATCTCCGGAGGCGCTTCGGTCGTTTCAGCCGGCAGTGTCGGGACCTCGGGTTCAATTTCGGTGGCGGGCGGCGCCGACGGCGGAAGGTCGGCGCCGGCTTCCCCGGGTCCGGGGGGCTCGGGGGGACGGACTTCGGAAGGCCCGACCGGCGCCTCCGGCGCCGCGATCGGCTCGGGTTCGGCCGCCGGTTCCGGGACGGGTTCGGGTTCGGCCGCCGACGTCGGTTCCGGCACGGGTTCCGGAGCGGGGGGGCTGTTTTCCGGCACCGGCGCCTTCACCGTCGGAGGGGCCGGATCCAGGCGGTCCGCTTTACCGGTCGGCGGGCTTTCCAGCCGGGTTTCGACGAGGTGGACAGCGCTGGGGAACAGCGCGTTTCCCGCCGCCGTCATGAGAATGATGATCACGATGGCCGTCACCGCAAAGGACAACAGGGCCAGGAGAAACTCCTTTGTCATATCATGGAACTCCCTTTAAATCAGACCCCTTTCCCGGGCCATGTTCATGTAAACGTCAATAGTGCCGGCCGGCGGCACATGCCGGTTTTCCGGCCCTTTGGCCATCAGCCGGAGGGCGTCGTCGTCGCACGCGGCCACGCACAGGCCGCACCCGATGCACCGTTCGGCGAGCACCCGGGCCGTCTCGGCCATCTCAATGGCCCCCATCTGGCATCGCTCCACGCAGGCTTCGCAGCCCGTACAGGCGTCCGGGTCCGCTTCGGCATAGAAACTGGAGGAGACCGCATCGGCGGGGGCGTCCAGCACATTGAGGTTTTTCAAGATCTGGCAGCAATCCCGGCAGCACATGCAGATGTTCATGGGGCGCTGGGAATTGCCTGCCTGGAGCACCAGTCCCGCTTCCACGCCTTTATGAAGCAGATCCACAGCTTCGTCCCGGGTGATGGACCGGCCCAGACCATTCTCCTCGTAGAAAGAGGCCCCGGCGTCGAAGACCAGGCAGGTCTCCAGAGGTTTGCCGCACCCATGCCCCACCATGCTGTGCTCCTTTCGGCAGATGCAGGGGGCCACCACGATTTTTTTCCGCTTCCGGACCAGGGCTTCCACGGCGTCGTAAGGCATGATGTTCGTCTGGGCTGAAATGGACCGGGCCACGGGCACCACCCGGAGCTGTTTGGTTTGGGTCCGCTCCCAGCTTTGCGTCATCAGAATGGGAACATATTCATTGAAGTCGCGGATCAGGTCTTCATCCAGGTCGTTGACGTGATATTCCCATATCCCGATCACGAATTGAGCGGCCATGTAAAGGGTCGTCCCGTTTTTGGTCATGCGGAAGATAAGGCCTTTCCGGGACATTTTCTGAAGATCGTCGGACAGGATCGTCGGATCCGCGCCCAGCCGCCGGGCGATGGCCTCGACCGGTTCGGGCATCATGACAAGCCCCAGGGCCGTTTCCGCCTCGCGGGGGGTGAAAAGCCGCTTCAGTATCCGCAGTTCCACCCCGGAATCGGTGGGGGGAAAGCCCGCCGGCAGCTTGTCGAGGTGATCGGCCAGTCGCTTGTAAATGTCTTCCATTTTTAGATTCGGTCTCCTTTCAGGCAGGCGATGAAATCTCCGATGACCCGGTGGACCCGGTCCGAATGATCCCCTAAAATAATGCAATGCCGCCGGAAGTCAAAAAGGACATACCGTTTGTCCTCGCTGCCCAGCTGATCGAAGATGCGTCGGGAGCCGCTGGTGTCGGCAAGCGGGTCCCGCGTGGTGTGGATGACCAGCGCGGGGGGGGCGACGTCGGCAAAACGGGGTTCGATGGCCTCCATGAGGGCTTCGACTTCCCGAATGCCGGAAACCGGGTTGCGACAGTATCCGATATGGGGATTTTCAGGGGTGTTTTCAATGAACACGTTCTGGGCTTCCTTCCCGCTGACCATCCGTTTGAGCCATTGCCAGGCCTCGGAAGGGGCGGAATAGCTTGCCGACAGATCCTGAAGGCGGCGGGGCGGCGAGACGGCGAAGACGCCGGTCGCCTCTTTTCCCACCCGGGCCGTCAGGTCCAGGGCCAGGACCGCACCGGTGGAAAAGCCGCCGAGCACGACTTTTTTGCAGATGTTCCGAATGATGGCGAAGCCTTCGTCCACAGAGCGGATCCAGTCGGCGTGGCGCCGGATGGCCAGATCCTCCGGCGAGGTGCCGTGGCCCCGCAGCCGGGGCGCATAGACCCAGTAACCCTGCCGGCCCAGGTAGAGGGCCAGCCTGGCCACTTCAAAGGGGGCGGCCATATATCCGTGGACCAGGAGCACGCCCATGCGGTTGGATTTTCCCCGGATGAGAAAGGGCCGGCCGATATGTTCCTCCCGACTTTCGTCCGCCACAAAAAAGGAGCGGTAGTCGGCCTTGTATTCCTCCAGGGCCGCTTCGATAAGCGGGGAGAAGATCCGGGACCGGAGGCGGAAGCGGGGGGTCCAGGCCAGTCGACGAAGGGTTTTCTGGAGCGGCGCCAGCGGTTCCACCTCGTTGGCCATCACCGAAATCGGGTTGTCGATGCGGATTCGGTGAAAATCCAGAGCCGAGGCGAACCGGTGGGGGATCTTGATGATCCGATGACCCTCGCGTTTGACCACGCCTTTTTCCTCCGCCAGGGTGATGAATTCCTTGAATCTTCCAAAACGGTCGTCGGTGAGCAGATGGAGATGTGATTCGTTGAGGCTCGTATGGAGATAAAGGCCCATTTGGTCCAGTTGTTCCTGCGTCGCCAGATAGACCCGGCGGCGAAGGTCGTATTCGTCCATGGTTTTGCCGGGATGGAGCTTGAGGACGGAAGCGAACAGATGATCGAAATTGATGGCGGTCATGCTGTAGATGGCGGTCATATAGCGCTTCATCATGGCCAGCGCCGTCTTCCGGAGGGCTCTTTTGGCGGGGATGGGGTCATCGAAGTCGAAACTGCGGCGGGTGGCGATGTCCCGTGCGATGGCCGATGTTTTGAGGTAGTCGGCGATGGGAATGGGATCGCCGAACCGGATGTCCACATCGGCGCCGGCAAAAAGGAGGGTCCCCTCCGTCATCAGCTCCTCCAGCGCCCGTTCCGGCAGGTTTTCGATCCAGTTTCCCGCCAGTTCGCTGGCCAGGTTCTCCTTGGCCCGCATGGGGTAAAAGGTGACGTTGACCGGCACGATGCTGGTGGCGCCGGCGATCACCGGCGCCGGATCCTCGATCCCGAAACCTTCCATCAATCGACGGGCCTCTTCGGGCATCACTTCGGCGATGGCCGTCAACCGTTGACGGTAGAACTCGGTGCGAAGCGCCAGAGTGGCGGCGCCGGTGTGGGGCGGGTGTTTGCCCCCCGCATAGGAAATCATGAACCGGCCCTTGTCCACGATTTTTTTGCTTTTGACCATCCGGCCTTCCGGGAAGATGATCCAGTCGGCTTCTCCCGTGAGCAGGCTTTTGACGATCAGAAGGTCCCGGTCGGGATCCTGGGTGGAGATCACGCCCAACTGGTCCAGAAACGATCCCAGGGCGCCCTTGAAAAGGCTCGCATCCGCCAGGGACCAGGTGGGCTTATGGGTGACCTGGTTGATGTGGTAAGGCAGCAAAAGGGTCTCCACCCGGGTGAAATGGTTGATGACGAAGATATTGCTGCCTTTGGGAACACGCTCCTGGCCGTGGAGGGCCACCCGGGCCCTGGACAGGTGCGACAGGCTCTTGATGGCCAGGCCGGTGGTTCGATAGGCGAAGGGGTTCACGGCTTCGGGCCTCCTCCCCGGAACGGGGAGAGGGAAACCGCTTCAAGCCGGCGGTAGATATCGGTCAGAATCGATTCGGAAGTCCGGGCCATGGCCCGGCTCATGGCGGCGGTGAGGGCTTCCGGTGTTTTTCTGGCGCAGGGTTCCCGGTCGGCGTAGGATTTCTGGAACAGGATTCTGCGGCTCACATCCGGCTCATCCGCCGCGATCAGAGAGATGCGGAGGGAGAGGATCGCCTGCCAGGCATCGGGTTCATCGTGTTCGTAAAACGCTTCGACATTGCCTTCCAGCACATGGGTGGCCGGCAGGTGGCGATCGAAAACAAACACCCCCTTGAAGAGGCCGGTCGATTCCAGGTCCCGGGCCAGAAAATGGGGAACCATCTCCGCCGGGCTGGCCCACCAGCGATGATAGACATAAGCGTCCCGGCGGAAGTCGGCGTGCCGGTAAACGATCCGGTTGGAATCGTAAAAGGGATCGACGCCGAACCGGTTCACCCGGAGAACAAAGGGAAGGGGCTGGTGGGCGTCGATGGCGGGGGGATCATATTCCGGGGCGTAGTAGTTGATGTCGGGAGGGGGGCCGCCGAACCCTGAACAGCCGGCGGCCAGGGCCGCCAGAAAAACCATGGGCAATAAAAAAGATTGGAATCGGTCCATACGGCTCCTTTGGTCCGCCGTCAGCGGTCGCTTTCCTCGATGCGCCGCGGCGGCGGCGGTTCGCCCAGCAGCAGTTGGGCCGGGTGAGTGGCAATGGTCTCGGCAAAGGCCTTCAGGGTCTCGGAGGTCTTTTCCAGGTTCTGGAGGATGATCAACAATGATCGCTGAAAATAGGCGATTTGTTCCCGGGAAGCGACGAGGGTCCGGGACCCTTCCTCCAGGAACGCCTCGGCGCTTTCCAGCGATTGGCGGAACTGCAGAAGCGCCCGCCCGATTTCCGGCCGATTGGCCGACAGCAGGGATTGCAGATCGCCGGCGGCAACGTATGCGTTGTCCAGGATGTCGTTGGCTGTCGACAGCATCGCGTTGATCTGCTTGCGGAAATCGCCGACGATGCCGCCGGCGCCCGCGGTCACCTGCTCGAGATGGATCGACGTCTGTTCCAGCGCGGTCATGATCCGGTCGATCCGTTCCCTGTCGAAGGTCTTTTCCATGGAGGCGAAAAAGGATTGGATGTCCGTTGAAATCGCCTTGAGGTCGGCGTCGGTCAAGGCCTGGGTGATGGCGTCGAAGGTGAACTGGAGCTTCTCCGATATCTGTTCCACCTCCAGGGCGTTGAGCTGGTTGAGCACATTGTCGACCCCCTTGAACAAGCGTTGCAGATCCGAAGGACGGGTGGCCACCACCGGGTGGTCGGGCGCGAAACTGAGGTCCGGCGAAGTGGTTTCGACGCCCTCGGGGGCCTGATCCAGTTCCAGAAACATGATGCCGGTGATGCCCACCGACTGGAGTTGAGCCGTCATGTTCTTTTCCGGCTGGAGGTCCACATCGGAATCGAGGGTGAAAATCACTTCCACAAGAGCGGCGTCCGGCGCCAATGCGATGTCTTCCACCCGACCGACGGTCACGCCCTTGTACTTGACGGCCGCATCCCGGTCCAGCCCCTGGACCGATTCGTTGAAATAGGCGGCGTATTTGTCCCCGGTCCGGAGGTAGCCGGACATGCCCAGCCACAGGATGGCGGAGATGGCGACGGCCATCCCGATCAGCACGAAAAGACCGACCGCGATTTTGGTACGGTTGGATGCCATAACCTATGTTGCCCCCGTTGTCCCTTCGTCGGCGCTGTCCCGGTTTCGGTTGAAAAAGCGGCGCACCTGAGCATTGTCGCTGTGATCCCGGAGATCGGCCGGGTCCCCCTCGGCGATGATCCCCTTGGTCGATTTGTCGAGCATGATGATCCGCTGGGCCAGCCGGAAAATGCTGTCGAGTTCGTGGGTGACGATGACCATGGTGGTCGACAGGTTGTGGTTGATGTCGAGAATCAAGTCGTCGATCTCCGCCGACGTGATGGGGTCCAGGCCGGCGGAGGGTTCGTCCAGAAACAGGATCTGCGGGTTGAACGCCAGGGCCCGGGCCAGGCCGGCCCGTTTTTTCATGCCGCCGCTGATTTCGGCGGGCAGATGATCGCCGTGGCATTCCAGCCCCACCAGCCCCAGTTTCATCATGACCGCTCGTTTGACGAGACGGCGGGGAAGGCCCGAGTATTCCAGCACCGGCAGCGCCACGTTCTGGGCCACGGTCATGGACCCGATCAGGGCGCTGGACTGGAACAACACCCCGATCCGGCGCAGGGTTTCCCGGTAGGTCGTCTCGTCGGCAATGTCGTTGCCGGCCACCATCACTTGTCCGGCATAGGGCCGGTCCAGCCCCACCAGATGACGGAGCAGGGTGCTTTTGCCGCAACCGCTCCCCCCCAGGATAATGAATATCTCTCCCTTTTTGACCTTGAAGCTGACATCGTCGAGGATCCGGTCTTCTCCGTACTGGGCCACGAGATGTTCTACCTGGATGACGGCATCGTCGGTCATGAGTTTATCCCCAGTAGCTGCGGATCACCGCAAAGATCGAATCGAACAGGATGATCAGAAAGATGCTGGTGACCACGGCGGAGGTGGCGGCCGTTCCCACGGACGACGCCCCGCCCCGGGTCTGGAATCCCCGGAGACAGCCGGACAGCGTGATGAGAACGGCGAACACCACGCTCTTGCCGGTTCCCCAGAGCACTTCGGTGATGGTCAGAATGGACAGACTCTGTTTGATGTAGCTGGCGGCGCTCAGGTCCAGCATGAAAACCCCCACCACCAGTCCGCCGGCCATGGCGAAAAGGTCTGAAAAAAGGGTCAGTACGGGGATGACGACAACGGCGGCCACGAGTCGGGGCGCGGCCAGAAACAGGATCGGGTCGAACCCCATGGTGATCAGGGCGTCGACCTCCTCGTTGATCTTCATGGCCCCGATCTCGGCGGCGTAGGCTGAGCCGGAGCGGCCGGAGACCACGATGGCCGTCATAATCGGCCCCAGTTCCGAGACCATGCCGAAGGCCACCAGAGAGGCCACATAAATCTCGGCGCCGAACTGGCGGAACTGGATGGCGGACATGAAGGCGATGATGAGGCCCAGCAGAAAACTGATCAGGGCCACCACCGGCAGGGCGGCCACGCCGGTCTTTTCCATGTGGGAAAGAACGTCGTCCCACCGGAGGGACCGGGGCCGTCGAAGAACGTGCAGAAGCGATAAACTCAGTCCCCCCAGGAAAAGGAGCATGAACCGGATGTTGCCGATCTCGCCTATCATCGTCTCCCCGATGTTCGCCAGCAGGTTGGCGGATCGGTGATCCCGCCTCAGGCGGCAACTCTCATCCGGAGCGAAGTCCGTTCGGGCGAGGACCTCCTCGATCCGCCCCCCGGCGCCTTCCAGATCCAGCCGGTCGTCGCCGTTCCGGGTCAGGGACCGCCGCAGATCGTCCACCACCAGGGCGCCGAAATCGTCGAAATGATCGATCTCCGATAAGTCCAGATGGACTTTTTCAGGATTTTCCCGGTGGAGCAGCGTGTTGAGGGAACCGAGGAGCCGCGAGGCGGTGGATGCGTCCATGGGGTCGCGCACCCGGAGCGTCAAGGCGCCGGCGTCATCCTTCCAGGCGCTGTAACGATCCGGATCAAGGCTCAAATCCTCATGAGATTCCGAGGCCGCCATGGAGGTGGAAAGGGGGGTCAAGATTGTCTTGAGCAGGAACGGGTCTGGGCCAGGAGGGCATGGATTCGTTCCAGGAGTTCGCAGGCGTCGATGCACCGGGGGAACTCCTGGGACCGCCGCTCGCATTCCCTGCACGGGCTTTTTACCAGGTTTCCGATTTCGAAATCAAATCTGAATCTGTAGTAAGTCATGGGTCATATTCTTGAAAACGCAAAAGACCGATCCGGTTAATCTGCTTGCCATATCATTACCAATGATTATCATAACTCCGAACCATTTGAAAGGCAAAGTCTCATCCGGGAAGAAATGATTCTTGACACTTCCCTGATATCTATTATTAAATGCCCGGATATTTGCGAAAGACGCCGCCTGCGATGTCGCGGAAGACATCTTTCGATATTGAGACCGACATGCCGCCGCTAAGGAGGTTGCTGGCAAGGAGATGCAAATGACTATCCTCAAGGAGTGTTCCCGCCGTTCGATGTTCTGGATTATTCTGGTTCTGGGCCTGCTGTGCGTTGCAGTGGATCTCGGATTTCTCTATCTGCTCAATGTGGCCACGGTGAAAATCGTGACCCTTGCCGGTCCCTATGCCGATGATCCCGGCATCGGCCGACTGCTTCACCAGGCGGGCGTGACGCTCGATTTGCTCCGACTCTATTTCATCCCGGCGTCGGCCGTGGTGTTCCTGGTGTTCGGGATGGCGCTGTGGCTGATGCTGCGGTTTTCCTTCGCCCGCCTGCTGAAAAAGACCGAGGCCCTGCCGGAGGCGGCGAAAAAGGGGAAAAAGGCGGAAAAGACGGCCCGGCCGTCGGTCGAGGACAAGCAGGAACGGGAACGTCGGGAAAAGCGGTTCTTCCTCCATCTCCTGTCGGTGCTCCAGCGGGAGGGGCGTCTGATCGATTTTTTTGCTGAAAACCTGGATGATTACGACGACGAACAGATTGGCGCCGCCGTGCGCACCGTCCACGAGAACAGCCGGAAAGGGTTGGAAAAATATCTTAAAACAGAGGCGGTGGTTTCCGAGGCCGAAGACGAAGAGATTGTCATCCCCCCCGATTTCGACCCCAACGCCATTAAACTGACCGGCAATGTGGCGGGCGACCCTCCCTTCAAAGGCACGGTCCGGCACCGGGGGTGGCGGGCCGGAAAGCTGGAACTGCCCATCCTTTCCCCGATCCGGGATCCGCTGATCATCGCGCCGGCCGAAGTGGAAATCCTCTGAGAAATATTGAACATCTATTTATAAATATGGACAACCGACTGACATGTTTTGATAAACGGAGGTAAGGGGTGACTGAACAGACCTACGTGATCGGCATCGACCTGGGAACCACCAACAGCGTGGTCGCTTATACCGAAGCCCGCATCGAAAAAGGCCGGACGCCCGACATCCGGGTGCTGCCCATACCCCAACTGGTGGCGCCGGGGACGGTGGAGAACCGGAACGTCCTGCCGTCCTTTGTGCTGATACCGGGGAAGCACGATGTGCCCGAGGGCTCTTTGAGCCTGCCCTGGGCGCCGGACAACGACATCGTCGTGGGCGAGTTTGCCCGGGAGCGGGGCGCCGAATTGCCCCAGCGCCTCATTTCCTCTTCCAAGTCGTGGCTCTGCCATCCCCTGGTGGATCGGAATAAACCGATTCTCCCCTGGGAGGGGCCGGACGCGTCGATCAAACGGTCGCCGGTGGAGGCGGCGGCTCTCATTCTCGGCCACATCCGGGATGCCTGGAATCACACCATGGCCGGCGATGATCCGGACCTGCGCATAGAGCATCAGGAGGTGCTCCTCACGGTGCCGGCCTCCTTTGACGCGGTGGCCCGGGAACTGACCGTCAATGCGGCCGGCATGGCCGGGCTGGAGAACATTACCCTTCTGGAAGAACCCCAGGCCGCGTTTTACGCCTGGATCGAATCCGCCGGCGAAGACTGGCGCCGGCAGGTCGGCAAAGGCGACCTCGCGCTGGTCTGCGACATCGGCGGCGGAACCTCTGATTTCAGTCTCATCACCGTCTCCGAGGAAGACGGAGAGCTGGTGCTGGACCGGATCGCCGTAGGCGAGCACCTGCTGGTGGGGGGCGACAACATGGACCTGGCCCTGGCCTATACCGTCTCCCAGCGGATGTCGAAGGAAAAAAAGCTCGATTCGTGGCAGATGCGGGGGCTGTGGCATGCGTGCCGCAAGGCCAAGGAGACCCTTCTGTCGGATCCGTCCCTGGCGGAATATCCGGTCACCATTCTCGGGCGGGGCGCCGGCCTCATCGGGGGGACCCGGAAGAAGATGGTCTCCCGCAAAGAGGTGGAGGAGGTGATCCTCTACGGCTTTTTCCCCAAATGCGACCGGGCCAAAACGCCTGCGGCCCCCCAGCGGGCAGGGCTCAAGGAAGCGGGCCTTTCCTACGAGGCGGACCCGGCCATCACCCACCATATCGCCCATTTTCTCAACCGCCAGGAAAAACAGGGCTCCGAACTGCCGACGGCCATTCTGTTCAACGGCGGGGTCATGAAGGCCGAATCGGTCCGGAACCAGGTGATCAATGTCATCCGGTCCTGGGGTGAAGGGGAACTTCGCGAAATCGTCTCGGATGATTTCGACCTCACCGTGGCCCGGGGCGCCGCCTATTACGGCATGGCCCGCAGAGGGGAGGGGATCCGCATCCGGGGCGGACTCAACCGGACGTATTACATCGGCGTGGCCGCGGCCCTGCCGGCGGTGCCGGGCATGCCGGTCCCCATCAAGGCGCTGTGCGTGGCCCCCTTCGGCATGGAAGAGGGCGCCCGGGCCCGACTGGAAGATCAGGAGTTCGTGCTGATGGTGGGGGAACCCGTGAAATTCGATTTTCTCGGTTCCACCGTGCGGCTGGAAGACCCCATGGGCGCCGTGGTGGACGACTGGGAAGAGGACGTCGAGGAGATCACCACCCTCGAAACCACCCTGGACGGCGAGCCGGGTACGGCCATCCCGGTCTATCTGGAGATTTACGTCACGGAGATCGGAACCCTCGAAATCTGGTGCGTCAGCCGGGAAGATCCTCATCAGCGGTGGAAGCTGGAATTCAACGTGCGTGAATCGGACCGACCCGGAGAACCGGTGGAAGAGACGGAAGAAGGCGTCGGCCTGTGACGTCCGTCGACAAGCGATACATCGTCGGCATCGATCTGGGCACCACCAACTCGGCGGTCTCCTACGTGGACATGGCCTCCGAGCGTTCCGGGGACGCCGACGCCATCCGGATCTTCCGCACCCCGCAATTGACGGCCGCCGGGGAATTCGCCGGCCGCCCGGTGCTGCCCTCCTTTCTCTACATCCCCGGCGAATACGACATCGCCCGGGAGGCGGTGACCATTCCCTGGGACAAACATCCCGATCACTTTGTCGGGGCGTTTGCCCGGGACCACGGGGCCCAGGTTCCGGCCCGCCTGGTCTCATCCGCCAAAAGCTGGCTGTGCCATTCCAAGGCCGACCGCCGGTCCCGGATTCTGCCCTGGGGATCGGGGGAAGAGGTCTACAAGATTTCGCCGGTGGACGCCACGGCCGCGTATTTGAACCATATCCGGCGGGCCTGGAACAGCACCCTGGGGGAGGAGGCCGACCTCTTTCTGGAAAACCAGATGGTCATCGTCACCGTGCCCGCGTCCTTTGACGAGGTGGCCCGGGACCTGACGGCGGAAGCCGCCGCCAAGGCCGGCCTGGAAAACGTCACCCTCCTGGAAGAGCCCCTGGCCGCGTTCTACAACTGGCTGATCCGGCACGAAAAAGACTGGGACGACCATGTCCGGCCCGGCGAGCTGATCCTGGTCTGCGACGTGGGCGGCGGCACCACCGACTTCACCCTCATCACCCTCCGGGAAGCGGAAGGCAGCCCCCGGTTCGAGCGGATCGCCGTGGGGGATCACCTGCTGCTGGGGGGCGACAACATCGACCTGGCCCTGGCCCGCCAGGTGGAGCGGCAGTTCTCGGGCAAGCGCCAGTCCCTTTCCACCGACCGGTGGAAAGCGCTGTGCCACCAGTGCCGTCAGGCCAAGGAGGCCATCCTGGACGGCGAGACCGACGAGCGGAAAATCACCCTCATGGGCAAGGGGCGGAAGCTCATTTCCGAGACCCTGTCGGCGACCCTCGACCGGTCCGCCGTGGAGAGGTCCGTTCTGGAAGGGTTTTTTCCCCTGGTCTCCCGGGACGAAGCCGCGGCATCCGACGGCCGGAAGGGGATCACCGAATTCGGTCTGCCCTATGAGCAGGACCCGGCCATCACCCGCCACCTGGGCCGGTTTCTGGAACGGCACCGGGAAACGGTGGCCGCCATGCTGGACCGGGAGAACCCCGGCCCCGACCTGATCCTGTTCAACGGCGGTTCCCTCAAAGCCGGGGTGGTCCAGGAGCGGATCCGGGCCGCGGTCCGTCACTGGTTCGACGTCGGGGATGAGTCCATTCCCCGGACCATGGCCAATCCCTCTCCGGACCTGTCGGTCTCCCTGGGCGCGGCCTATTACGGGCTGGTCAAGATGGGCCAGGGCGTCCGGGTGGGCAGCGGCAGCGCCCGGGCCTATTACCTGGGCGTGGAGACCGATGCATCGGAAGCAGCGCCGGATCGGGCCATCTGCCTGGTGGAACGGGGGCTGGACGAAGGGTCGCGCATCGACCTGCCGGACCGGAAATTCGAAGTGCTGGCCAATCAGCCGGTGGCCTTCGACGTCTACAGTTCCTCCTACCGATCCGGGGACCGGTGCGGCGACATCATCGAGGTGGACGACTCCCTGACCTCGCTGCCGCCCATCCAGACCGTGATCCAGTACGGGAAAAAAGGGGTCCGGACCGCCATTCCGGTCCAGGTGTCGGCGGAATACACGGAAATGGGAACCCTGGCCCTGTGGTGCCATTCCCATGTGTCGGACCACCGGTGGCGGCTTCAGTTTCAACTCCGGGATGCGGCGGCCGCTCCCGCCGAAGCCATGACGGTATCCGAGGAGGATGTTTTCGACGAATCCCTGGTGGCCGACGTCTGCGGCCGGATCGCCGACGCCTTTGCCCAGGGGAGCGACCCCCGCCGGCTGGACGGTCTGGTCAAGGAAATCGCCGCGGCCGTGGACCGGCCGAAGAACGGGTGGCCCCTGGGCCTGATCCGTCGGCTGGCCGACGCCCTTCTGGAGGTCGTCGACCGGCGGAAAACGTCGATCAAGGCTGAAAGCCGGTGGCTCAACCTGACCGGTTTCTGTCTGCGCCCGGGGCTGGGCGAGGGGTTCGACCCCCACCGGATGAAAACCCTGTGGAAGATCTACAAAACCGGCCCCGTCCACGCCAACAACCCCCAGGTCCGGTCGGAATGGTGGATCCTGTGGCGACGGGTGGCCGGCGGCCTCCAGCCCGGCCAGCAGCGCCAGTTCACCCAGGAACTCACCCCCATCCTGCTTCCCAGAAAAGGGGGCAAACCCAAACGGAAACTCCCGCCCCAGGAACATCTGGAGATGTGGATGGCCGCGGCCGGCATGGAGCAGTTGCTGGTCAAGGAGAAAGCCAAGTGGGGCAGCGGCCTGGCCGCCGAACTGGACCCCAGAAAGGCCAAACCCCAGCATTTCTGGTCCCTGTCACGGATCGGGGCCCGGGAACTCCTCTACGGGCCGGTGGACCGGGTGACGCCCCCGGAAACCGTCATGCCCTGGATCGACCGGCTGCTGACCACCGACTGGGCGTCCAAAGCCCAGCAAGACAGCGTGGGATCGGCGTTGATCCAGATGGCCCGGAAAACCGGCGACCGGAGCCGGGATCTGCCCGCGGATGCGGTGGATCGGGTCATGACATGGTTGAAGGAAAACGGGGTTTCCGAAGACGCCATGCGGCCCCTTGAGACCGCGACGCCCCTGGCCAAAAAGGAAGAAAGCGCCATCTTCGGCGAGTCGCTGCCGGGTGGGTTGGTGTTGCGGGAGCAGGCGTGAGGTGGTTTGGTGATCCCTTGGTCGGTTTAATTTTCAGCCCAATTTTGCGTTGTCAAGTTAGGTTCGAGTTCGTTTAGATCGCGATATATGCCATCTGAACTGACCAGGACGCACGAATGGATGAGGGCAGTGCTGGCGAGAATTATATCGATATTGTGCTTTTTGGCGTTTTCTTTTTTGAGTTTGCGTTCGTCAACCAACTGCTTTTTGAGTTTCCCGAAGATTCTTGCGCCTTCCTTTGCTAACGGCAAAACGATGAAATCTTTTTTAGCATGCTCAATCATTTTCCGGATGGCACGCTTTTTGTTGTCAGGAGCATTGCTGTACCCATATTCCTGCTCATATAATGTGATGATAGAGATAAATACCTGATCTTCATCATCTAAGCTGCCTAATTTGCGGAGTATTCGGTGATGGCTCAGGGACTCTTCGTCGTAAAAATCTGAAACCGTATTTGAATCCAAGAGGTAATTCATCATTTACAGGTCGTGTTTAAATTCGAAATTATCTCTGAATTCTTTCATATCCCGTTTAAATTGTTCGCTATATCCTTCTAAATGGACAGGGTCGTTTTCCACTCTTTTCGCGATATCAGCCCATTTTGAGCGTTTGTTTTCATTCTGTGTTTTTTGTATGTTTCTGGTTTTGTGACAAATCTGAAGAGCTTCCTGCATTTGTCGAAGAGCTTCCTGCATTTGTTTTTTCTGTTGCTCATCAGGCAATGCCTGAATGTTGTCCGGCAATTCTATTGTAATGCGCATACGCTCTCCTCTTGGAATTTATATCTTTAACCATATTAATGGGATACATCGTTTGTCAAGAATATTTTTAACATTTATCGATTACCCCATAAAAACATGCATGATAAAGACGGTTTATGCAGGCCAGCCAATGTTTTGTATCGGCCATTATTCGGGCTTCGTCCAATGTTTCCATAGCCCTGCTCAGACGGAACTCGACCCCAAAAAGGCCAAACCCCAGCACCTCTGGTCCCTGTCCCGGATCGGCGCCCGGGAATTCCTCTACGGCCCGGTGGACCGGGTCGTCCCGCCCGACGCCGTGATGCCCTGGATCGACCGGCTGTTAAAAACCGACTGGGCGTCCAAGGCCCAGCGGGAAAGCGTCGGCGCCGCGATGATCCAGATGGCCCGGAAGACCGGCGACCGGAGCCGGGATTTGCCGGAGGATGCGGTGGATCGGGTCATGACATGGCTGACAGAAAACGGGGTTTCCGAAGACGCCATGCGGCCCCTTGAGACCGCGACGCCCCTGGCCAAAAAGGAAGAAAGCGCCATCTTCGGCGAGTCGCTGCCGGGTGGGTTGGTGTTGCGGGATCAGGCGTGAGGTGGGTTGGTGATCACTTGGTCGGTTTGATTTTTAGCCCAATTTTGCGTTGTCAATTTCAGCCGCGCCGCCTTGGGTTGAAACCCCAATCTTTCGAAATCAAACCTTTCGAGACAAACTCTCTGCTAAAACAGGCCCTCACCCCGGTATGTCTTGAATAAATCAAATCGTTTTGGAGCAATAAAGCGCTGACTGCATAAAAACAGGCATAATAAAGGCGATTTATGCATGCCAGCCAGTGTTCTGTGTCGGCCATTATCCGGGCTTCGTCCAAAGTTTCCATCGCCCTGCTCAACCGGTATCGAACCAGCTCTTCTTTTCGATGTCTCATACGGGAACGCCTTCCCGTGCAACATTTTGATAAAAGGGCGTGATCTGCATCAAGGGATGATCCCATTCCCGTCTGGTATGGATGATGGTGTTGATGATTTCACCTGTTTGCAATTCAATTTCATACAATTTATCGTGGAGTTCTATTTTCTGGATTTCAGTGATGTCCTTTTCGATCAAAATCAGGATGTCCCAGTCGGAGAAAGACTTTTCATCGCCTCTGGCTCTGGAGCCGAAAATGATGATTTGCGCTGAAGGGTAGTCTTTGATGATTTCCGATTTTATCTCGGATAGCAGGCGTTCTTGATTCATTTGATTCAGCTCCAAGCTCATTCCAACCGCGACAGGACCTTTTCGAATGCTTCCATGTTCTCGCATCGGATGGCTTGACGAAAGAGATTGTCCAGAACATTCTGATCTTCAATTTCTTTGATCCGGTGGGAAACCCGCCGCGGCACACCACTGAACTTTTCAAACAAGAGGTTCAGTAAAAGATTTCGAGTCGCTTTCAGTTCCCCTTTCTCGATCCCTATTTTTTCCCCTTCCTCTATCCCCTTTTCCCTCGCAACATCCAATACATCCAGCATTTTTATTTCCTCCCACAATTCTTTGATGCGCTCTTTATCGATGAGTTTGTTGGACATGATCAACGTGGCCGCCAGGATGATCGGCGACAGCTTCTTGGCGTGATACAAATCGGTTTCAAAGCGGATGATCTGTTCCACGATGTCGCTGCGGTCATCGCC